>DATILB010000363.1:0-1576 GCA_035477015.1 Nocardioidaceae bacterium
CTCGACCCATGCTCTCCCAGCCGACGGGCTGTTCGTCGAAGCCGACGCGCTTGAGGCTGCGACCGGATGGGCTCTCAAGCCTCAGGGTCTCTGCCGGGGCGAGGTGTGCGTGCCGCTCCTGGGGCGCGGCATCACCAACGACGACGGCCGCGTCGACCTGGTCGCGTGGGCCGAGGCGTTGGCCCTCCCTCTTGCGTACGACGAGGGTGTGGCGGCCTTCACGACCCCGGTCGCCGGGCTCCGGCCGGAAATCGCACCCGATCTGACACTGCCGGACGTGGCGGGCCGAATGCACTCGTTCAGCGAGGGCCGAGGGTCGAAGCGAGTCCTCACCACCTGGGCGTCCTGGTGCGGCTGCCGACACGAGCTCGCGGCCTGGCAGGCGCTGCACGAGGAGCTCGCACCGCAAGGCCTCAGGCTCTTCTCGGTCGCCCTCGACGAGCCGGACCAGGCAGCACCGTGGATCGAGGCGGCCGGACTCACCTTCCCCGCGGTCATCGACAGCCGACACGTCACCGCCGACCACTTCGGCATCGTGAACGTGCCCTCGACGGTGTGGGTCGACGAGGACGACAGGATCGTGAAGCCCCCGACGATCGCTCCCGGCGACGACCAGTTCGTCGACTTCACCCAGGTCCCTGCGGAACGCCATCACGAGGCGTTGCGACGCTGGGTCGCCACGGGTGAGGTGCCGTCGGTGCCTGATCAGCCGCCGCGCACGCACGAGCAGCAGCTGGGCCTTGCACACCGCCGCGTGGCGGCGTTCTTGCACGAGCACGGCCGACCGTTCGTGCATCAGCTCGAGCGCGCGGCGGAGCTGTCGCCGATGGACTGGACGGTCCGTCGCAGCGGCATCGCGATGAAGGGTCAGGACCCGTTCCTCGGCGAGGAGTTCATCGCGTTCTGGTCCGAGTGGGACGCGGCCGGCAGACCCGGGTACGTTCCGACGACATGAGGGTTGTCGTCCGGTGGGACGAGGTGGCGAACGCCGAGCCGATGCTGCGCGAGGTGGTCCGCGAGGTCGTCGGCTACGACCCCGGGCCGGTCCACCACACGTGTCCGCACTGCGGGAGCATCGAGCACGGCCGCCCGTACGTCGACGCGCCCGTTGCGGTCAGCGTCGCGCACACAGCCGGGCTCACCATGGTGGCGGTCAGCTCTGCGGGACCTGTGGGCGTCGACGTCGAGGCCGACGCGGCGCCGAGCTGGGTTCAGCGCGAGGCCGTCGGCAAGGCTCATGGCGTGGGCCTGGTGGGCGAGGAGCTCCCCGAGACCTGGGTCGCCGACCTTGCCGTCGAAGGGTTCGTCGCGGCCGTCGCGCTGGTCAACGGGGCGGCGGAAGTGCAGGCAGCGCCTCGGCGTACAACCACTGCTGGAACAGGCCCGACAACGACTCACCAGTAACGAGTTCAGTGAGGGCCACGAACTGCTCGGTGGTCACCGAGCCATGGGCGTGTTGGCTGACCCAGGTCCTGAGCAACGCGAAGAAAGGATCGTCGCCGATGGTCAGCCGCAAAGAGTGCAGGAGCAGAGCGCCGCGCTTGTAGACACGATCGTCGAACATGTCGTCGGGACC
>DATILB010000364.1:0-4144 GCA_035477015.1 Nocardioidaceae bacterium
ACATGAACTCGACCGGCTCAGCCCACCCGCTGTGCTTGAACAGCACGATCGTGTAGTCGTCGACCTGCGAGAGATCGAAGCTGACATGCGTCCCGATCCACTCCTCCGGTCCGTCCACGACCTCCCACAGCACGCGCTCGGCCGGGACGAGCTCGAGGATCTTCATGTCGAATCCCCCGGGTGCGAACCGGAACTCGAGGACGCCACCGACATCGGTCTTGCCGTCCGTGTCGGTCGCCCACCAGCCCGAGAGGCCTTCGAGCGTGGTCAGTGCTGAGTAGACCTCGTTCAGCGAGGACGACTTCACGCCGACTCTGTGCAGGATGTCCACCATTTCTGTCTCCTTTGTTCAGGCGTCCCGTTGACGCTGGATCGTCTCTGCGATCCGCTTGATGCGCTGGAGCCTCGCGTCCCAGGTCGCCCCCACGGACGAGAGTTGGGCGACTGCACGCGCAAGCTGTGCTTCATCGACCTCGTAGCGACGTTCTCGCCCGGCCGGCGTGCCGTGGACCAGGCCGACACGGTCCAGCACGCCGAGGTGCTTGGCGACCGCCTGCCGGGTTATCGGGAGCTGTTCGCTGAGCGTCGTCGCCGTACCGGCTCCCCCGGCCAGCAGCAGGTCGAGCATGCGGCGCCGAGTGGGATCCCCGATCGCGGACCAGAGGTCGTCGTCGACCGCGACGCTCACGGCGTCGACACCAGCCTCGCGATGTAGACACCGAGGCGCGGGACGAACAGGTCCCAGCCGGTGACGTGCTCGTTGTACGCCGCCTCGAGCACTGCGGCTTCCCAGCCGCGCTCTCGGAAACCGCTCTCAGTGAGGCGTACGACGGTGCCGGCGCCCTGCGGGACGAGCTCGAAGGTGACCAACAACGAGTTGGCCGGGCCGGGGACCTCGCCTTCAGGTGCCACCCAGCGGAACGAGAAGAGCTTCCCGGGCACGGCGTCCACGACGGTGATCGGGACAACCATCGGGTGCTGGGTGCCACCCTCCCCCCAGATCAGCTCCCCCGCTCCCCCAGGAACTGCCTCGAGGGTGGCGTCGTCCGGCCACCACTCACGGAGGTGCTCGGGCTTCGTGATCACCTCGAAGACGACCTCGGGGGTGGCCTCCACGTGAATCTCGCGCTCGATGGTTCCGAACTCCATGACTTCCGCCTCCTGCAACGTTTGGTTGCGTATCAACCTACGGCAGGTTTCGGAGAAGCGCAACTATTGGTTGCACATCGGGGTCGGTGTCGCTCATCCCCGCTTCGCGATGACCGCGGTCGCGGACAAGCCATCCTCCTGGACGACCATAGGTATCAGGCCGGCGTCGCGACACAACCCCTCCGCAACGGCAACCTGCGGCCGACCCACTTCAAAGAGCAGGTGTCCCAGGTCACTGAGCCACTCGGTGGCTCCGGTGACCACGCGGCGGATCACGTCCAGCCCGTCGTCCCCGCCATCGAGGGTGACCCTGGGCTCGAAGTCGCGGGCCTCCGCCGGCATCAGCGAGATCTCCGAGGTGGGCACGTATGGCGCGTTCGCCACAAGTACGTCGATCCCCCCTCGCAGAGCTCGCGGGAGTGCGTCGTACAGATCGCCCTGGTGGACCGACTCCCCCAGGTTGCGAGTCGCGCATCGCACGGCGGCTTCGTCGAGGTCTGCCGCATGCAGCTCGACGCTGGGATTGACCGCACGGATCAGCGCAGCGATGGCGCCCGACCCGCAGCAGAGATCAACGGCAACGCCGTCCGGGGGCACGAGTGCGGCCGCTCGACGCGCCAACAGCTCGGTACGCCGACGCGGGACGAACACTCCAGGGTCCACGGGGATGCGAAGACCTGCGAACTGGGCCCAGCCGACCACCTGTTCGAGGGGGGCACCCGCGACCCGTCGTGCGACCAGCTCCTCGAGGTCGTCCTTCGCGGCGTCGATGAGCAGGATCGCCTCATCCTCGGCGAAGACTGAACCGGCAGCACGCAGCTGCCCGACGACGTCGGCGTACGACGGCACTAGAGACTTACCCGGTCCTCGGGACCATTCGGCAGGAACTGCGAGGCGATCGCCGGCCACGCACCGTCGATCACCGAGACCAGGTCGATGCGCATCGCCTTGCGCACATGCGGCTTGTCGAGCTCCTTGGCAACGAACTTGATGATGAACCGGCGCAGTTCGGCGTCGAGGCCGGCGACCTTCTGCAGTGCCGCGGAGCGGCGCTTGTCGGCCTTCACCGTCATCGACACCTCGTCCTCCGACGGCACCGTGATGTCCCAGACGACCGTCAGCGGCTCTTCGACGTACATCCGCAGCGTCAGGGGAAGGAGGACGTCCGCCTCGAAGGTCAACGAGTCGACGCGCAGGTCGAGGTCGAACGTGACGGCCACTGGCAGGAAGACCCGGTAGCCGATGGTCTCGGGGTCCGGCAGGTCCTCGCCGTACGTCTTGCCGAAGGTGCCCTTAGCCGTGATGCGGGCGAAGACCCGTCCCGGGCCGGCACCGATGGGGCCGAGCGCGAGGTCCTCGCCGAGCACCCGCTCGATCGAGTCGAGGATCCGCTGCCGGTGCAGGACGAGGCGCATGAAGTTGGCGCCGAAGTGCTCGTCGGGCAGTCTCGGGGTTGCGGGGCTTGGGATCTCGCTGAGGTCAGGCCCCTTCACTCGGCGATCCCGTCCACGATGGACTGCTCGTGCTCGTGGATCTCGTCAACGATCGCGTCCTCGAAGTCGGCGGCCACCTGGCGCGGTGTCGACTCGTCCCGGGGCAGCCCGATCATCTTCATCGCCCCGTCCACGGCTGCAGCTACATCGATCGTGCGTGCCTTGACGATGGCCGGCTTCTGCACCTCGCGCTTGACGTACTTCGCGACGAAGCGCTGCAATTCCCCCTCGATGCCGACCACGCGGTTGAGCATGGAGGCACGGAGGCCCTCCGACCTCAGGTTGATCGTCACTTGGTTGGGCAGTGGAGGGGTGACGTCGATGACCACCTTCAGGGGCGCTGCCGCGCGGGCGGTGAGGATCAGGGGGACCTCGAGCCTGGCCTTGAAGCGATGCGTATCCACCTGCAGGTTCACGTCGAAGGTCAGCTCGACCGGCAGCACCACTCGATAGCTGATCGTGTCCCCGGGAAGTGACGTGGAGACCGCCCGACCGATGGCTCCTTCGGCACGGACCTGGGCGATCCGACCGGGGCCGACTCCCATGGGTCCGACGTTGATCGGCTGGCCGGCAAGGTTGTTGACCGCACCCAGAATGCGCTCCTCGGTGACCGCACGCGCAAAGAAGGAGACGCCCCACTGCTCGTAGGTGATGTACTCCAGAACCTCGGCGCTGTCATCCCGATCGCTCACATCTCGTAGGTTAGGGCCTGTGGAGAAACAGCGCCCCTACGGATCCCGGAGCAGTCGAGAAGCCGTGCGCGACTCGATCCCGGCTCTCACGATCTTCGCGGGTGCTGTCGTGGCCCTCATCATCGGCGTGATCGACCCGCCCAGCCTGTTCTCTCTCGGCGGCACGATCCTGTTCGGCTCAGCCCTGATCGGCTTCGTGATCCGGCTGTTCATCCCGCGGGACGACGTGTCCGGCCCGGACAGGAGCGCGGCCTCTTTCGACCTGGTCATCTTCGACTGCGACGGCGTTCTCGTGGACAGCGAGCCCATCAGCGTCGAAGTGGAGGCTCGCGTGCTCACCGAGCTCGGCTGGCCGATGCAGCCCGCGGAAGTCGTACGCCGCTGGGTCGGTCGCTCCTCAGCCGACCAGTTGGCTGACATCACGCAGCAGCTCGGGAGCGACGCAGCTACCCGCTTCGACGAGGTCACGACCAGGGAGACGAGGAAGGCCTTCGAGCGCTCCTTGACGCCCGTTGACGGGGTTCGCGGGCTGCTCGACCACCTGGAGATCATCGAGCTGCCCTACTGCGCCGCCTCAAGCGGATCGCACGAGCGGCTCCAGCTGACCCTGGGCATCGCCGGCCTGATGAGCCGCTTCGCGGGGACCCTCTTCAGCGCCACCGACGTCCCCCACGGCAAGCCGGCACCCGACCTCTTCCTCCATGCCGCGCAGCGGATGCACACCGAACCGGGCAGGTGCGCCGTCGTCGAGGACTCGGTGTACGGCGTCCAGGCGGCGGTGACAGCGGGGATGACAGCCTTCGGCTACGC
>DATILB010000365.1:0-2597 GCA_035477015.1 Nocardioidaceae bacterium
AGGGCTCGACGCCGAGGCAACCCGGTTCGTCGACCGGCGCTCGGAGCAGCGTGCCCGCCACGCCGCCCACTCCGACCGCGACCAGACGCCGGACATCGCGTCCTGAGTCATTGCACGTTGCTGCTTGATCACGTGCGGACAATCCATGTTGAGAACCGCGCGGCCGAGGACAGGGCGTACACAACGGCGGACCTAAGTCGGCGATTCGGGGCTCAAGCATGCCGAAAGAGGGACTTGGGTCCGCACTTGTGTACGCCCGCACCTGCCGCACTGCGCGCGCTCGAAGATGCACGCTACTGCCGCCGATCGGGCCGATGACAGCGCGGTCACTTGCTTCCTTCGTGCACGCTCGATTCATGCGACGGGCAGCTCTTGGTTGAGGTAAGTTCCCGCCATGCGACGGGGGCTTAAGACGTGTGCGGCTGTCCTGGTGGCGGGTGCGGTATTGGGTGGATGTTCGAGCGGCGACTCCGATGGAGCCAAGAGTCCACCAAGCCCATCAGTGTCGGAGACTCCGACAGCTTCTGAGACGGCTGAGCCACTGACGCCGTTGAGTTCGTTCCCAATTCTCGAGCACCCATGCCGCTGGCTGGCTAAGACTCCCTTCCTCATCGCCGCGGGCAAACAGCAATGGCAAGCCTCCGAGGAGCACGCCACCGCGCAGGACGCCGACTGGCAGCAGCGTCTCGATTCGTACGGCGGAACCGCTGGTGACGAAGCAATTGAGGTCGCTGAATGCACCATGGCCGTCACAGCCGACCGAGCCATGCACCTGCTCGTCGTTGCCATGCCGACGGCAGACGCGGCGAGTGCGGAGCTTTTCGACGACCACGGAAGAGCGGGACTGGGCGAACAGGCAGACCTAGGTGTAATCGAGAATGGTGGATCCGGATTCATGCGGGTCGATCGTGTCTACGTCCACTTGGCCCTCTTCTACGACGGGATCAACGGAAAGCCCGCGAGAGCCATCGTGAAACGCATCCTGGGTGACATCGAGCCGGGCCTTTGGCCACGCGACGCCGGGTCTGGGTAGCCCACAAGAGCCTCAACTGCCGACGGACCAGATCCGCTCTGCGCTCGCGACGAAGCGCACTCTGATGCCGCAAGTGTCGGGGCGCACGTCGCGGGATCCCTCCCCATCGCGTGTGCCAACATGAGCGCGTGAATGGACCAACCAACGTCAAGATTGCGGCACCAGGCCGCGGCCGGTTGGTCGCGGTCGCCGCTGTGTTCCTTCTCGTGGGCGTAATGGGCGGGCCTATGTGGGGACAGCGTCATCCGACTGTCAACATCGACAAAGCACGCTGCCTGGGCCTCGAGAGCCAGATCGGATGTGTACTGCCGGACGGATGGGACATTGCGGTGTCCACCGACCTGCCGTGGACAGACGCTCGGGGCACTCATCACGAGAACGGACGTCCTGAGTGCCTTCCGCCAACGGGTCTCGGTGAGAGTGATCCGGTGTTACTTCACTGGCTCGAAACGAAGACAAACGGAGGAACTCGACGCTCGGTCGTCGAGGTAACCTGCCTCGTTTGAGCGACCGTCCGACGGACTGCGCCCGACCACGTCGCACCGCCGGGCTTCGCCTGTCATGCCGCGCACCCGTTGACATGTGACCAAATGGTCACCTATTCTCTAGACATGGATTTGGTGTTCAAGGCTCTCGCGGACTCGACCCGACGCGACCTGCTCGACGCCCTGTTCGTCCAGGACGGTCAGACGCTGACCGCCCTCGAGGAGCGGGTGCCGATGACGCGGTTCGGGGTGATGAAGCACCTGAAGGTCTTGGAGGAGGCCGGCCTCGTCGTGACCCGCAAGCGGGGGCGCGAGAAGCTGCACTTCCTCAACCCTGTCCCGATCCGGCTCATCCACGACCGCTGGGTGAGCAAGTACGCCGAGCCATGGGCCGCCGCGCTCACGGAGCTCAAGACAGAGCTGGAGGACAACGCATGACCACCAACGTCACCACCGTCTCGTTCGCCCAGGGCACCGCCCCGGTCAGCGACACCGCCGTGTTCGAGATCTTCATCAAGGCCACCGCCGAGCGGATCTGGGAAGCGATCACTGACCCCGAGCAGCGCGCCAAGTTCAGCTTCGGGGTGCAGACGCACTCGGACTGGACGAGCGGCTCGACGTACCGTGCGAGCGTGCCCGGCGTCGTCGACATCGCCGAGGGCGAGAACCTCGTCGTCGAACCGCCCCGCCTGCTCGTGCAGTCGTTTCGCGCGGTCTGGAGCGACGAGGTCAAGGCGCAAGGGACCACGCGCGTGACCTGGGAGATCGAACCGGTCGGCGACTCTTGCCGGCTGACCGTCGTACACGACCAGCTCCCGGACAGCGCGATGGCCGAGCTGTACGGCGGCTGGCCGATGATCCTCTCCGGCCTCAAGACGCTGCTGGAGACCGGCGAACTGCTCACCACTCCCGGCTCCCTGATGTACGGCGAGGGCTGAGCTATCGGGGCAGCTGGTCGCCGCGTCGGTCGATCAAGTCCGGTGCGGCCGTCAGCCGCCAGGCCTCGAAGGTGAGCTCGGCCAGCTCGTCCCGCTCGATCCCCTCCAGCTGGACCACCACCCAGCCGAAGGGCCCCGAGG
>DATILB010000366.1:0-1943 GCA_035477015.1 Nocardioidaceae bacterium
CGGCGACCGTGCCGAGACCACTGGTGACGTCGGAGCCAACTCGCCGTGGCTCAGTAGCCGTGTCGGCGGCGGTTGGTCTCGACACGCTTGTTCGCTGGCGCTCACGACGCGGCTCGACCGGCGAGAGCGCGCTCATCGGCAGAGCAGTGCTGCCATCGTGCGGCGTTCGGTCGGGGTTTGCCCTCGGCCACATCGGATCGAGGTCGATGCTGCGCCGTCGGCTTAGCAGCCAGGACCGTTTCTAACTCTGTACGGCGGGCGTAGGTTGCCGTCATGGCAGCCGTTGACGAGGGCCGGTTCTCCACCGGCCAGCCCTACCTGAAGCTGGGTCAAGGCCCGCCGCTCTTCGTGCTTCCCGGGCTCACCTCCGAGCACGCGAACCCCAAGGGCAGGTGGCGAAAGCTGTCCTTGTCGTGGGCAGCGGCCTTCGCCGAGCACTTCACGGTCTACCTTGCCCAACGCCGGCCCGGGCTGCCGGTCGGTGCGTCCCTCGCCGACATCGCTGCCGACTACGCCGGGGCGATCGAGAAGGACGTCGGCGCACCCGTCGCCGTGCACGGCACCTCGTCGGGAGGATCGGTGGCACTCTCGCTCGCGATCAACCACCCGCAGCTGGTCACCCGGATGGTGGTCGCGGCGGCCGCGTGCCGCCTCTCGCCGAAGGGCAAGGATGTGCAGGCCGAGCTCGCTCGGCTGACCGAAGCGGGCGAACCGAGGAAGGTAGGGGCCTTCCTGTTGAGCGAGATGTCACCGGGCCCCCTCAAGCTCCCCGCCCGTGCAGCGGGCTGGCTCGCAGGGTCCCTCATGAAGGCCGACGACCCCAGCGACATGTTGGTCGTCATCGCGGCCGAGGACGTGTTCGACGCCGAGCCTGAGCTGGGTCGGATCACGGCGCCCACGCTGGTGCTGGGTGGTGACCGGGACCCGTTCTACTCCGAGGAGCTGTTCCGGCAGACCGCGGCAGGGATCCCGAACGGTGAGGTCGTGATCTTCCCGGGCAAGTCGCACATGTACGCCGCCGGGTCGAAGGTTCCCGCCGGCATCGGCCTGGGGTTCCTGCTCAGCTGAACAGCTCATAATTCGACCGGAAGGGGTCTCAACCTTTCGCGTCGTCGCGCGTATTGAGAGTGTGAGCGTGATGACCAAGTCGGGGAGTGCCGTGGCCGCGGAAGACCGGTTCTCCCTGCTCTTCATGGCCCAGGCCGAGCGGCTGGTGCGACTCGCAGCTCTGCTCGGGGCGTACGACGCAGAGGACGCGGTCCAGGAGGCATTCTGCAAGGTGTTCGCCGCCCGCAGTCGGATCAGGGGCAGCGACGAGGAGCTGGCTGCCTACCTGACCCGCGCCGTCGTGAACCAGGTCCGGGACCGCCATCGACGGACCCTCGTGGCCAGGCGCTCCGCCCACCTGCTCGCCTCCTCGGACGCGACCGTCTCCGGCCTCGACTCGAGCGAACGAGATGCGGTCGTGCAGGCGGTGGCCGCGCTTCCAGACCGGCAACGGGAGGCGGTAGTGCTGCGGTACTGGCTCGACCTGTCCCTGGCGCAGGTCGCCGAGGCGATGGGCACCCGGCTCGGAACGGCGAAGTCCCACGTGTCCCGAGGACTGGCCGCCGTGGAGTCGACGCTCGACGCAAGCGGAAGTGAGGGGTCATGACGATCGAGGAGCAGGTGCGCGAGGCACTGCAGCGGGCAGGAAACGAGCGCCGCGTCGACGTACCGGCGTTGCAGGCCTCGACGAAGGCGGTTCTCGAGAAGCCCAGAGGACTCGCGTCCCGCTGGGACCGCTGGGCGCCCGTCGTCCTCGCTGCGACCGCAGCGGCGACTGTGATCGGCGCGGTGGTCCTCGTTCCGGGGATCGGCGGGAACGACTCCGACGGAGGTGTGTCGGTGAGTCCCGATGGGGGAGTGGACGACACGTTCACCTGCCCGGTCCATCCGGAGGC
>DATILB010000367.1:0-45241 GCA_035477015.1 Nocardioidaceae bacterium
CTCCGCGGCGCACTGCTTGTCGCCCCAAGACCCGAGTCGGCCGGCGAGCTCGGTGTCGACGGTGCCGCGGTCGGCGCGGGACAGACACGCGGTCTCGCGGACCACCAGGGTGGCCCGCCACTCGTTGATCTCCCCGGCCGCCAATGCAGCCAACGTGTGCGGCATCTCGCCCACCAGTGCTTCAGCGAGCCCGACCAGCCGGCCACCCTTGAACGGGGACTCGCGTCGCGCCAACGCGACCTGCGCACTGATGCCCTTGCCCCGGTTCCGGGCCGGAACCCCGGCGGCGTCCTGGGCGGCGAGCTGGGAGCGTTTGAAGGCGACGGTCTCCCTGGCCTGCGCCGCAGCAAGGGCGGCCTTGGCCTGCTCCATCACCCGGATCCGGTCGATCCGCTCCGCATCATCAACCGCGGGGGAGACGTGACCGAGGCGCGCCACGAACGCGGCCAGCTCCTCAGTCGTGATCCCATCCCCCATACACACATCTTATCGAACAAACGTTCGAGTTCGCAAGTGTCTTCTGCGCCTTGTGGACTGGCAGAACAGTCCGCGCCGCCTGCAACGATGACGTCATGGCAGCGCACGAGTTCGAGGCAGAGCTGTGGGAGTGGCATCAGGAGAAGCCCGGGTCCTGGCACTTCGTCACCCTGCCGCTCGACGTCGCCGACGAGCTGCGGCTGGAGTCCGGGCCGCGTCGCGGCTTCGGCAGCATCCGGGTCGAGGCCACAGTCGGTGCGACTACGTGGCGCACCAGCGTCTTTCCCGAAGCAGGCGGCGGCTCGTTCGTGCTGCCGGTGAAGCAGGCAGTACGCCGGGCCGAGGGGCTCGAGGCAGGTGGGCCATGTCGGGTCAGCCTGCTGCCGTTGTCCTAACGGAGGTGGTCGACCAGCACGCCCTGCTCGCCGAACAGCTCGGCCCGCCACCGCTCGATGAGCTCGGTCGCGTCCCAGTCGTCGGGGTGGAACCCCTTCTTGTTGTAGCTCCGCACCCGGTGAAGCACGTCCCGCCCCAGGAACGGCGAGTGCCGCAGTGCCAGCAGGCTACGGACCAAGGTCGACGGGTTGTACGTCGCGCGGTCCCTCATCATCGACAGCGCGGTGTGGACGATGACTTCGGCCAAGAACATCAGCGTGACGGTCCGCATGATCCAGATCCGCATCCACTCCTTGCCGCCCGCCGCCCGGTACACGTCGAAGGCGACGGCCTTGTGCTCGGACTCCTCGAGCGCGTGCCAGAGCAGCAACGAGCGCACCTCGGTATCGCCCAGCAGTCGCTGCGCCTCGGGCTTGGCGAGCAGGCACTCGGCCAGCGTCGCGGTGTAGTGCTCGAGTGCAGCGGTGACGGCTAGGCGACGCATCGGGGTGTCGATGCGCTCCGAGAGGCCGAGCAGTCTCTTGACGTGCCGATCGACCTTCAGACTGCGGTAGCCCATCTCGGCGAGCCGCTCGTTGAGCTCGCGGTGCTCGCGTCCATGGGTGACCTCCTGGCCGATGAAGCCGCCCACCTGCCGCAACAGCTCGGGGTCGTTCACCTTGTCCTTGCGGTCGCGCACCGAGCGGACGAAGTAGTCCTCGCCCTCCGGGAACATCCCCGACAGCACCGCAACGATGTGACTCATCACGAGGTCGCCGTCGACGTAGTGCTGACGCAAGGTCCCGGTCGGGTAGGAGAACTTGATCCGCCGGGTCTGGACATCGCGTTGGGGTACTGGGCCGTACGCCGTCATCCCCCGATCATGGCTCAGCCGCAGCCGGTTGCAACACCCAAGGCGGCGCACAACTCGCGCAGTCGCGCATCGCTCACCCGCCCGAGGCGCTCGACCAGCACGCCGACCGAGACGCTCTCCACGCCGTCGAGGTTCGCGACGCAGGGCATGCTTACCGGGTCCATTCCAGGCTCTAGTGCGACCTCAGTTGCCAGCCCACGAATGGTGGTCGTGCAGGGTGCCACGAGCACGCGGTGCAGTCGCGGAATCACCTGATCACGGGAGAGGACGACCACGGGTCGGCGACCGATGTCTTGCGGCTCCCACCACCAGACCTCGCCGCGTTGCGGCAGCGGGCTCATGAACGGGCGGCAGCGATCCGCCACGACTCGAGGTCGCCCCATTCATCGGGCGTGTTCATCGGAATCTCGTCGTACGCGGCATACGAAGCGTCGATCGCGGCCTCCCGATGCTGCGCCACCAGGGCGGCCAGAGCCTGCTCGACCAAACTCGCGTCGTTCGTCGCGAGCAGAGCTCTCGCCTCGTTGAGCAGGTCGCTGTCGACCGTCGTGCTGATGCGCGTCTTGGCCATGCCACGATCATGCCACGTTCATGGCATGCGCTCAATCGCCGTAGGCATTCCCGATCTTGAGGTTGCCGGTGAGCGGGTAGGTCAGCTCGTAGGTCCGGCGGTAGCCGGTGTGCGCGATCACCCAGCCGTTCGGCGTACGCCGGTAGCGGTCCTCATAGAACGCCGCACCCTCCAGCACCAGGTCGAAGTCCGGCATGATCACCTTGTCCTCGAGGTACCAGCGCCCGACCGCCTCGTCGCCCTCGACGGTGACCTCGGGGTGGTGCGCCTGGTGGAGCGTCACCATCCGCGGGCCGAGGTTCTCCCTCATGTAGCGGACGAGCGTGGCACGGTCCGCGAACGTCAGCCCGCCGTAGTCCGCGGTGACGTCGGGAGCCAGAGTGGACTCGAACGCGTCCCACTCCTTGAGGTCGAGATGCCGGAAGTAGCGGTACTTCAGCCGGATGATCTCGTCGACGTCGCTGCTCACTGCGCCACCGATCCCCAGTCGGCGAACCCACTCGGGTCGTGCCGCCCCATCGACGAGTGCTCGAAGAGGCCCCAGCCCTCCTGCCCGTTGCAGGTCGCGCGAGCCACGTGGTCGGAGACGCCCCACGGGATGCGCCCGCGGATCTCCTCGGACGCCAGGTCGTAAGTCGTGTACGACGACCAGCCCTCGCCCTTCCACTGCCCGTGCGCCCACTCGGGGTCGCCGCCGTAGCCGCAGCCGACATGGAGCGGCACGAAGCCGAGCGTCTCGACGTCGACGACGAGCGGCTTCCCATCGGGCGTGGTCAGCTCTATCGACGCACCTCGGGGGTGCCTCGTGCCCGGCTCGTAGTCGAGCGAGACCCGTGGCCAGCCGAGCTGCTCGACACGTCCGTCGGCGAAGACACGGGTCGCGTCGTTCAGTGTGCGGTAGCCGTCAGGCGACTCTTGGATGATCAGGATCACCGCGAAGTCCTCGAAGCGCAGCGGGACGTAGAGCCACCAGAAGCCATCCATCGCGCCGGGCCTCCCGGCAGGCTCCGCCTCACCCACCGGCCTGATCCCCCACGAGCGGTCTCGGGTGCCGAGCCAGACGTCCGGCGTCACGTCGTACGTCGTACCCGCGACGTGCAGGGAGCCGGCCCAGGAGCCCACCTGAGCGAAACGTTGAGCGTCCAGGGTCGGCCGGTTGCCGGACAGCATCAGGTGCCGTTGCTCGAGCACCGCGGGGAACGACCCCTCCCACGTGAGGTCGAAGCCGACGTCGTCATGCTCGCAGACGACGCGCAACCGTTGCAGCGCCTCGACCACCTCAATGCGGTAGCCGCCGACCGCCTGTTCAGTGGATCGCTGGTCGAGCGCGTCGGAGAAGCGGACAGTGTGCTGGAGGTCGCCGACGCGCACTGCGGCGTACGCGTCCCGAACTCCGAGGTTCGGGTAGGTGCCGAAGCCGGTGACGAGGAAGACGTCGCCGGTGCGGTCATGGGCGTTGAGGTAGCAGCGGTCGTAGAAGTTGCGGTCGCTCGAGACGACGCGGGCCATCGACAACGGCGCCTGGTGGATCGGGTACTCGTCGAGCGGGACGGGCTTCATGCCATCAGTCTCTCGAGCAAGGCCCGGTGCATCACGTAGTCGTCGGGGTCCTCGGGCGCGGTCTCCTCACCGAAGTGGATCATCCGTCGCTTGATCCGCGCCATCACGATGCCGTGCCGCAGGGCGTTGTAGACGAGGTACCAGTGCAGGTCCGGTACGTCGTGACCCGACCGCTCGGCGTACGTCGCGGCGTACTCCTCCGGATTGGCGAAGTCGGGCAGTCCCGGCATCTCGAACACGTTCGCGATGTCCTGGAAGAAGGCGTGGATCAGGGGGAACCAGGCGACGTCGAGCCCGCGAGGAGCAACGGACGCCATCTCCCAGTCGAGCACCGCGACGGGGGTGAACTCGTCGAAGATGATGTTGCCGGGACGGGCGTCGCCCCAGCTCAGAACCGGCTCACCAGCGTCGGTGGGCCAGTGCTGCTCGAGCCAGTCGAAGGCCCGCTCGATGATCGGGACGCGTACGCCGTCGTCGGCGTGCGTCCACGCGTAGTACGCGCGCTCCTTCTCGAAGTGGGTCCGGAGCGGGTCGCTGCCGGCGGCCGCGACGAGCTGCGGGAAGTACTCAGCCGGGATCGCGTGCAGCTTCGCCAGGATGCCGGCGGTGTCGTCCTGCATGCCGCGCCGCTCCTCGGGCGTGGCGTCGAACAGCCAACCCCCGAAGACGTACGGAGGGTTGTCGCTCGGCGTACGTCCGCTGACCTGCTCCATCACCAGGAAGGGCGAACCCAGCACCTCCGGCGACTCCTCGAAGCCGACCAAGGGCGGGACGGGAATGTCTGAGTGTGCGCCGACCGCAGCCATCACGTCGTACTGGCTCCGGAGGTCGTAGCTCGGGAACACGGGGAACGAGCTGTCGTCGGGCGCGAGCCGCACGACGAGGTCGCGGCGCTGGTCCGCCCAGGCGACCGACAGCAGGATGGTGACGCTGGACATGCCCGAGCCTGAGGGCGCATGGACGTCGCTCACCTGAACCGGGCCATCGGCACCGAGGCGTGGCCCGAGCCAGTCGGCGAGCTGTGCGCCGAGGGCCACCAGGTCGCGCTGGTGCACCGTCATCTTGGTCTCTGCGGTGACGTCGTGGTCGGCGACCATGCACCCTCCTTCTGTAACACGTTCTAGTTCTAGGAACGCTAAGGCAAAGTAGTTGGAGACCGCAAGGGTCTGCCTAGCCAGGTTTCAGAGCCGTAACCTCCCGTGCACCATCCCGACGCACACGTACGGAAGGATCAAATCCTCAAGCACACAAGGGGAAACTGGGGGCAGCGCATGGAAATCACCAGCATCTTCGACCTCTCGATCCCACAGCCGAACGCTCCGCCCGAGCGAGACGTGGCCGCAGCCCTCGAGAACCGTGAGGCGCGCGCCACGCGGAAGCTCATCAGTTTGCTGGAGACCCGGCACGAGCTGCGCGGCGTCTACCCGCCAGCCGATGCCATCGCCGAGACGCTGCGCTGGTCGGCCTGAACAAACAAGCCACCCGGACGGAATCGCACCCTCCGTCCGGGTCGGGAAGGGCGCCCAGCCTCCGCTGGGCGCCCTTTCGCCGTTGGAGGTCGACCTGGTCACAGCGCAGGGAACACACGAGCCTGGGAGCGTTCCGACCGGGCGAGCGCTCGGATGACCTCAAGATCGCCGTGCTGCGTGACGACAGTGGTCATCAGGGTCTCGATCGTCGAGGCGGAGCCCTCCGGCGGCGGCTGGGCCGTGATGCCGGCGCTCACGGCCAGATCGTCGCCATGAACTACCAGCTCCACCACCCTGGTCGCCACGAAGTCATCGAGCCGCATGGTCACCGGCAACGAGGGACGTAGGTCGAGCAACCGACTTCCGTCTTCGTCCGTCAGCCGTTGGCCGAGCTTGTCGACCCGTGTCCGCAGCTTCGCCACCGTGTCAGTCGCGCCGGCTTCGGCACCGCGTTCGCCCTGTGCCCTGAGCATCGTGTGGACGGCGGAATCCAGGTCATCGTTGGTCCGCACCGCAAACGGTCCGTAGTAGTCACCGAGCCCGATCACAGGAACGCCCTCGGGTTCCGATGTGTCGATCACCGCGCCAAGCCAGGCCACTGCCGCTCCCACGTGGGCGACCAGCCCCCCGATCGTGTAGCCACCCAGTGCACTTGCCTCTTTCCACCGGCGGGCCACCTCGTCGTGCCCAGCAAGCTCGCAGAACCAACTGCCCGCCACTACAAACGAAGAAGCGCTCGACCTGCCCATCTCACTTGGGCGAGTAGAGCCACGGGTCCTTGAGGTCCAGGAAGGTCGGCTCGCCGATCTCCAGCGAGTTCATCTCCTCCATCTGGGCCTTCATCTCGTCAGGCATGTCCCGCTGCTCGGCCTCACGAGCCTCCGCCTCACTGGTGAAGTAGATGACGACGGCGTAGTCGTTCCCGTTGACCACGCTGACGCTGCCGAGGATGTCGGGACGGAATGAGGCCCACTTGTCGGAGTCCTGCGTCATCAGCTCGTTTGCCCGGTCCGGGTTGCTGCTGCGGCCACGGATCACCTGCACGAAGCCGGCCTCGCCGGGATCACCCTGAAGATCGGCCAGCACGGTGGTGCTGTCCATGAAGGTCACCTCGCCGGTGAACAGCTTGGACATCTCGGCCCAGGCCTGGTCCTGCTCCGGCCGGTCACTGTTCGCCTTGGCCTGCTCTGCGTCCTCGAACCGCGCGATGACGATGCAGGTGCCGTCGTCGGTCACGCCCGCGGTCGTGCCGAGCCAGCCGATGGAACTCGGCCCGAGGTTCTCCGTCCAGCTGTCGAACGCTGCACGCACTGCCTCCCGGTCGGCCACCTGCCCCTGAATCACCTGAGCGAACATCGGTCCCTCTCCTTCGATTCGCGTTGCTTCTTGTCGCGAGGCTACCGCCGTCGCCCGATCCCGAACACACCCCGAACGATCTCTCGGGCCGCCGTCCGAAGGATCTCGCGGCCGGCCCGTGAGTTCACCGCGTCGACGATCAGCGAGTCCTCCTTCTTCGGCGCCTTGGTGCTCGGCTTCTTCGGGTAGGGGACCGTCTCGCCCTTGGCCTCAGCCTCCGCGGTCTCCTTCTCCGCAGCCGCGGCCCCGGCCTCGACCTTCTTCGCGAGGAGCTCGCGCGCGGACTCGCGGTCGATCGCCTCGGCGTACTTCGGGAAAAGCGTCGAGCCCTTCACGGACGCGTCCATCGCTGCCGGGTCTGCGGGACCCATCAGCGACTCGGGTGCGCGCAGTCGCGTCCACGCGACCGGAGTCGGTGCACCTCGCTCATTCATCACCGTGATGATCGCTTCGCCGATGCCGAGAGACAGGATCACCTTGCCCAGGTCGTCGTACGACGAGGTCGGGTAGGTGTTCACCGTGGCTTTGAGCGCCTTCGCGTCGTTCGGCGTCGCCGCGCGGAGCTGGTGCTGGACGCGGGAGCCGAGCTGGGCCAGGACGTCATCCGGTACGTCGGTCGGCGACTGGGTCACGAAGAAGACGCCGACCCCCTTCGAGCGGATCAGCCGCACCGTCTGGGTGATGGCCTGCAGGAAGTCCTTGGATGCGTCCGCGAAGAGCAGGTGCGCCTCGTCGAAGAAGAACACCAGGGACGGCTTCTCCGGGTCGCCGACCTCGGGCAGGTCGTGGAAGAGGTCGGCCAGCAGCCACATCAGGAACGTCGAGAAGACCGCGGGCCGGTCCTGCAGGTTCGGCAGCTCGACGAGGCTGATCACGCCCATGCCGTCGGCCGTCGTACGCAGCATGTCCTTGGTGTCGAACTCCGGCTCGCCGAAGAACGCGTCAGCGCCCTGAGCCTCGAAGGCGACGAGCTCGCGCAGGATGACTCCGGCCGTAGCGGTCGAGAGGCCGCCGATCTCCTTGAGCTCGGGCTTGCCCTCGTCGGAGTTGAGGAAGTGGAGTACGGCGCGCAGGTCGGCGAGGTCCAGCAGCGGCAGGGCCTTCTGGTCGGCGTAGTGGAAGACCAGTCCGAGCGACGACTCCTGGGTGTCGTTGAGACCGAGGACCTTCGAGAGCAGCACCGGCCCGAAGCTGGTCATGGTCGCGCGCAAGGTGATCCCGGCGCCCTGGCCGCCCAGGGCGAAGTACTCGACGGGGAAGCCCTTCGCCTCCCAGGTTTGGCCGACCGACGCGGCGCGCGCGGTGATCTTCTCGCTCGTCTCGCCCGGCGCGGAGAGACCCGAAAGGTCACCCTTGATGTCGGCGGCGAAGACCGGCACCCCTTGCGTCGACAGCTGTTCCGCGAGCAGCTGCAAGGTCTTCGTCTTGCCGGTGCCGGTCGCCCCGGCGACCAGGCCATGCCTGTTGAGCATGCCCAGCGGGATCCGGATGTGTACGTCGGACAACGTCTCGGCGTCGATCATCAGCCCACCCAGCTCGAGCGCAGGCCCCTCGAAGGCATAGCCCGGTCGAACCGTCTCGACGATCGGGTTGGCGGCTGGAGCATCGGGTGTGGGCGTCTCCGTCATGCCTGCAAACTACTTGGCCTGTCAGGCGATGGGGACCCCTAGGTTTCGACGCGTCGCTCGCTTCGCTCGCATCCGGCTCTACCTTCTTGCTTCGCTCGAATAGCCTGTGGGCGTGATCTTCAAACGCGTCGGCTCAGGCCGTCCCTACCCCGAGCACGGGCTGAGCCCGCGGGACTGGGCTGCACTGCCGCCGCGTCAGGTCCGGCTCGAGGAGCTGGTCACCACCAAGGACACCCTGCAGCTCGACGCGTTGCTCGACGAGGACTCGACCTTCTTCGGTGACCTCTTCGCGCACTGTGTCGAGTGGGAGGGCGAGATCTACCTCGAGGACGGTCTGCACCGGGCGCTGCGTGCCGCTCTCCAGCAGCGGCACGTCCTGCACGCGAGGGTGCACTCGATTGGCTAGCGAGGTCCCGAACCGCCGGCTCGCGACCGCGGTCACGCTGACGGGACTCATCGTCGTTCTGGTGATCTTCGCCGTCGTCGGGTTCAACTCGTTGTTCGCCCCGATCGACGAGGCGCCCAGTGGGACGTCACCGACGACGTGCACGCCCACGCAGGTGCCCGAAGGCGGGAAGGTCAAGACCGCGGACGTGACGGTGAGCGTGTTCAACGCGAGCGACCGGGCCGGTCTGGCCAGCGACACGCTCACCCTCCTCGCCGACCGTGGCTTCAAGCTCGGCCAGGCGGGCAACGCACCCGACGGCACCGAGGTCCGCTTCGCCCAGGTGTGGACGAGCGACCGTAGCGACACCGCCGCACGTCTGGTGGCTCGACAGTTCGGACCCAACACGCTGATCCGCGAGCACGAGGACCTGGGGCCCGGCGTCGACGTCATCGTCGGTGAGGAGTTCAACAGTCTCGCCGCCGACGCGCCCGACGCGCTCAGGAGCCGCGAGACCGAAGAGGTCTGCGTCGGCAGCGAGTAGCTACTGCCGCCAGTCGGCGAGGCGTCCTCGCAATGACACGGCGCGCAGCCGCTCCTCCGTCTGCTCGCGTAGCTTGCGGGGCGTGACCACCAGAAGGGTGTCACCACGCCGCAGCGTTGTGCTCAGCTCGGGCACCATGGTCTGGTCGTCGCGGACGACCAGTGACACCGAGGCGCCGATCGGGAGCCGGAGCTCCGACACCTCGACGCCATGCATGCGCGAGTGTTTGGTGATCTTGATCTGCAACAGGTCGGCAGCGATCCGCTCGAGCGGGGCCGCCTCGACGTCGAGGTCACGCGCCTGGTGAGGCACGGTGACGCCGAGCACGCGGGCCACCCAGGGCAGGGTCGGGCCAGTGAGCAACGTGTAGACGACGGTCATCACGAAGACGATGTCGAACAGCCGGGTCGCGCCGTCCACCGCGTGGGCGAGCGGGATCGTCGCGAGGACGATGGGCACAGCGCCCCGCAGCCCCGCCCACGACAGGAACGCCTGATCTCGCCAGCTCGAGCGCGACACGACACTCGATACGACGACGGAGAGCGGCCTCGCGATGAAGGTGAGGATGAAGCCCGCGACGACGGCGTCGAGCACGACCTCCCAGCCGATGCGGCTCGGCGAGGCGAGCAGACCGAGCATGACGAACAACCCGATCTGGGCGAGCCAGGCGATCCCCTCGACGAAGGAGCGCGTGGCGAGCCGATGCGGCAGCTCCTGGTTCCCGAGCACCAAGGCCGCGGTGTAGACCGCCGCGAAGCCCGACGCGTGGGCCGCCGCCGCACCGCCGTACGCGACGATGCAGAGGCACAGCACCGACAACGGGTAGAGACCGGACGCCGGGAGCGCGATCTGGCGCATGATCCACGCGCCACCGAACCCGACGGCCAGCCCCACCGCGACTCCGAAGGTCAGCTCGTAGGCGACGATCCCCGCGAACCCGAGCACACCGTGGTCCAGAGCCGTGCCCTCCGCCACGAGAGTGACGAGGATGACCGTAGGCGCATCATTCAGACCGGACTCGGCTTCGAGGGCGCCCGAGAGGCGCCGAGGCAGCGGGACCCGGCGCAGCACCGAGAACACCGCGGCCGCGTCGGTCGGTGCGGTGACCGCGGCGAGCAGGACGGCCAGCTCCCACGGGAGGCCGAGCAGGTAGTGGGACCCGACCGCTACGACGGCCACGCCCACGGCGACGCCGACGGTCGCGAGAGCCACTCCAGTCCGCATCGCGGGTCTGATCTCCGACCAGCGGGTGGTGAGGCCACCCTCGGCGAGGATCAGCACCAGTCCCGCGAACCCGAGGGCGTGGGCAACATTCGCGTCCTCGAACTCGACACCCAGGACCGACTCCCCGAGCAGCACGCCGATCAGCAGGTAGACCAGCAGGGTGGGGAGGCCCGCGCTCACCGTGACGCGCACCGCGAGGATCGCCAGCAGCGTTACCCCGGCGCTCACCAGCAGGATCTGGTCCATCTGGTGCGCGTCGAAGTGCACGGTCGCCTCGGCTCTCGTCGGGGGGCCTGAGTTCCATCGTATCGGCGATACGGTGACGGGGTGTCGAGCCCGAACCACCGCCTCGCGGTCGCTTCGCGCGCCAACGTGCCTCCGTTTCACGTGATGGACCTGCTCGCGGCGGCGAATCGGCGCAAGGCCGAGCACGGTGACCTGCTCAACCTGGTCGCCGGCCAGCCGTCCACCCCCGCCCCGCACGCCGTACGCCGGGCCGCTGCGGAGGCCCTCGAGAGCGACCTGCTCGGCTACACCGAGGCGCTGGGGATCCCCGAACTTCGCCAGGCGATCGCCGGCCATCACAAGCGCTTCCACGGGCTGGAGGTCACCGCCGACGACGTGGTGGTCACGACGGGATCGAGTGGCGGCTTCCTGCTCGCGTTCTTGGCCGCCTTCGAGCCCGGGGACCGGGTGGCGATCGCCCGCCCCGGCTACCCCTGCTACCGCAACGTGCTGGTGGCCCTGGGCTGCGAGGTGGTCGAGCTGGCGACGGGCCCCGAGGACCGCTTCCAGCCGACGGTGACGATGCTCGAGGCTCTCGACCGGCCGGTTAAGGGTCTCGTCGTGGCCTCACCGGCGAACCCGACGGGGACGATGCTGCTCCCGTCCGAGCTGGCCGACCTCGCCCGGTGGTGCGAGGAGAACGCCGTCCAGCTCGTCAGCGACGAGATCTACCACGGCATCACGTACGGCGATGCGCCCGCGCACTCGAGCGCGTGGGAGACCAGTCGCGAGGCGGTGGTGTTCGACTCGTTCTCGAAGTACTTCTGCATGACCGGCTGGCGGATCGGCTGGATGCTCGTGCCCGAGCGCCTCCGCCGCGCGGTCGACGTCCTCACCGGCAACTTCACGATCTGCCCCCCGGCCATCGCCCAGCGGGCCGCCATCGCAGCCCTCACCGAGGAGTCGTACGCCGAGTGCGACGCCAACGTGGCGCGCTATGCGACAAACCGCGCCCTGCTGCTCGACGGGTTGCCCAGGCTCGGGATCGACCGGCTCGCGCCCGCTGACGGCGCGTTCTACGTGTACGCCGACGTGAGCCACCTGACCGACGACTCGATGGCGTTCTGCCACCGGATGCTGCGTGAGACCGGGGTCGCGACGGCGTCCGGCATCGACTTCGACACTCAGGACGGAGGGCGCTTCGTCCGGCTGTCGTTCGCCGGGACCCCCGACGAGATCAGTGAGGCACTGGTTCGGTTGGAGCGGTGGCTGTAGCAGCCTCCATCTCAGCCTCGCCGAACCACGTCCGGCACAGACCGATCACTGAGCGCAGCAGCTCGACCAGCATCTCGTCCGGATTGTCGATCGCGGCCTCGGAGATGCCCAGCACGGCGTAGTCGATGACGGCCGCCGAGCTGATCCCGTGGAAGGTCTTGGCCGACAGGCTGCCCTGGCAGAAGTCGACGGCCCAGCTGTAGGCCAGACGCTGCGACTCCAGGGCTTTCCGGGTGCGCTCGGAGAGCTCGCGGGTCGGGCGACCCTCCCACTCAGCCATCGCCTTCTCGCAGCGCAGCAGGCCCAGCGCGACGACCCGCGCTCTCCCTAGCGGCACGACGGGAAGCGCGGTGAGGGCGCACTCCCGCGCGATCATCACGTCGATGAGTGGCTCAGGGCCGTTCAGGCCGATCACCTCCGGGACGAGCGGAAGGATGCCTTGTCTGGTCTCGTCGCCGATATGGTCATTGACCGCCCGAGCCAGCTCGGCCAGGGCCGAGTGCGTGCATTCGGGGCGGTCCGACCAGTTCTCGCCAGCGAGGTATGACGCAAACTCCATGAAGCATGCGCCCTTGCGCGGGTTGCGGTGCTTGCCGGGGGAGAGCACCGGCATCACCAGAGGGCTGGGAGCGTCCTTCAGCCCTGAGCTTCCGAACATGTTCACATCATGCGCGTACCCGCGATGAAAGGGAACTAACCGAAGGTCAATTTCACCCGCCTCAGCCGGCGTGTAAGTGCGGGCGCTTGCGCGGGTCCGGCTCTGCCCGGCGAAGAACCTCCCGGGTCACCGGGGCGACTTCGCCGACTCCGAACAGCAGGAACCGGAGCAGATTCGGCACCGGGTTTCCCTCCGTCCACTCGAAGTAGATGTGGGGACGCGTGCCGGTCACGTCGCGGACGTGGAGGAGGAAAGCCGCGAGCGCGTTGGGGACCGTGCTCGCCTGGATGGTGATGACCCGGAAGGAGCCGTGCAGCACCTCACCATGAGCCTCGATGACCGACTCGAAGTCGGACGGGTCTGTGACGGTCACCTCGACGAAGATGATGTCGCTGGCGTCCGGAAGGTCGTTGTCGTCGACGATCTGCTCGATCTTCTGGCGGTACTCATCCCGGTCGCGGCCATCAGGCTCGTTGGCGATCAGTCGGATGCTGCGGCGAGCGCAGTCGCGCAGGAACGTTTCCGCCTTCGCGTCCAGCACCACGCTCGTCGTACGCAGCTCGAACGCGCGTGTGAGCCTCGACGCCAGCGAGACTCCGATGATCGCGAGGATGAAGCAGGCGCCGATCTTGACTCCGTCCGGGCGCTCGATGACGTTGACGACGGTTGTGTAGACGAAGACGACGGTGATCACCCCGAAGGCGAAGAACAGACGCCTCTGACCGGCCGACCTGGCTGCCAAGGTCACAGCGACTCCGGCTGAGGTGAACAGCACCAGCACCCCGGTCGCGTAGGCACCACCCTGGGCGTTGACGTCGGCGTCGAAAAGCCAGGTGATGAAGAAGGCCACAAGGGTCAGCACGATCACGAGCGGCCGCACGGCCCGTGCCCACTCCGGCGCCATGCCGTAGCGCGGGAGGTACCTCGGAATCAGGTTGAGCATCCCCGCCATCGCCGATGCTCCCGCGAACCACAAGATGGCGATCGTGGAGAGGTCGTAGAGGGTTCCGAAGGTGTCGCCCAGGTAGCTGTGGGCGAGGAACGCGAGGGCGCGTCCCGATGCCTCACCGCCGTCCTCGAACTCCTCAGGCGGGATGAGCCAGGTCGTCGCCACGCTGCTGGCGAGCAGAAAGACACTCATGATCACCGCTGCCGTGGCGAGGAGTCGCTTGGTACGTCGGATCCGATCGGCCAGATCGGCTCCCGTCACATGCGTCATCACAGCGACGCCGGTCTCGAATCCGGACATGCCCAGGGCCAGCTTTGGGAAGACCATGAGGGCGACCGCGACGATCATCACGGGATTGCCGTGCTCAGCAGTCATCGCGGACGTCCAGTCGCCCATGACCGACGGCTCGTCCAGAACGTGCCAGAAGGCCACTGCAAGGACGATGACGTTCAGGGTGAGGTAGACCGCGACGAGTCCGACCGCAACCCCGATCGCCTCACGGAACCCTCGCAGGAAGACCGCACCCAGGAGCGCGACCAACCCGAGGGTGATCGCGACTTCCTGTCCGTGCATGAAGCTCGGCACGTGAGGGTTCTCGACCACATGAGCGCTCGCATCGGCCGCGGACAGCGTGATGGTGATCATGAAGTCCGTCGCTGCGAAACCGAGGAGGGCGAGCACGAAGAGCTTGCCCTTCCAGAAGGAAAGCAGCCTCTCCAGCATGGCGATGGAGCCCTGTCCGTGCGGGCTCTCCTCTGCCACTCGTCGATAGACCGGCAACGCGCCGAACAGAGTCAGCGCGATCAGGACGAGGGTGGCCACGGGCGAGAGCACGCCAGCTGCAATCGCGGCGATGCCAGGTTGGTAGCCGAGCGTCGAGAAGTAGTCGACTCCGGTCAGACACATCACCTTCCACCAGGGATGGGTCGCGGGCGCTTGCGCGGCCTCGTGATCGTCGTCGCCGGCGTACAGCCAGGTCGTCAAACGGCTCTGTTGTGTCGCACTCACGGCCTCAGCGAAGCACCGGCGCGGGGTGGGAGGGCTGGCCCTAACGCACCCCTAACGCGGCTGCTGTCAGGGCTTCGTTAGGAACGGGATCGCGAGACAGGTAAGGGACTTGACTTGATCCATGCCCGCTTTGCGATTCGCCTACGCCCAAGGCGCGATCGTCGCGGTCCTCTTCGCGGCGGCGCTGCTCGAGCTCGACCCCTGGCCAACGCTCATCACCGTCGGCATCGTGACAATGCGGTACGCCTCGCGCCTTCCGGAGGCCTACGCCGTCGTGCTGGGCCTGGTGGCCTGGGCCTTCTACACCGGTTTCGTCACCAACGCGTACGGCCTGCTCACGTTCGACGACGCGGACCTGGCGCGGTTGGCGTTGCTCATGGGCGTCAGCGCCGCGGCACACTGGACTCGATGACCACGATGAGCACCAGCCGCAGAGTCCAAGGACTCGTCCTCGCAGTCGCGCTGCCGCCGCTCGCCACCCTCGCCCTGCTCCCGGCCAGGGATCGCCTCAATCTCGTCAGCGACGCACTGCTGTTGCTGCTCACGGTCGTCGCAGTGGCGCTGGTCGGTGGCCTGGCACCCGCTCTGGGTGCGGCCATGTTGGCGACGGCGCTGCTGAACTACTTCTTCACACCGCCGCTGCACACGTGGCGGGTGACCGACGCGAACAACGTGGTCGCGCTCGCCGTGTTCGGCGCGGTGGCCGCTCTCGTGAGCTGGGCCGTCGACCAGGCTGCCCGACGCCGAAGCGAGGCTGTGCGCGCGGCATCGCTCGAGGCGGCGACCAACGTCCGTACCGCGCTGCTCGCTGCCGTTGGCCACGACCTTCGTACGCCGCTCGCCGCGGCCAAGGCGTCGGTCACAGGTCTCCTCAGTGAGGACGTCGAGCTACCTCCCGAGGACCGGACCGAGCTGCTGCGCGGGGCGGATGCCTCTCTGGACAAGCTCACCGGGCTGGTCGCGAACATCCTGGATCTGAGTCGCTTGCAGCTGGGCGCGATGCCCGTCATTCGCAGGGCCACTGCCGTGGACGAGGTGGTCGCCCGGGCACTCGACGATCTCGGTTCGCCCGTCGTCGACATGGACGTCCCCGACGACCTGCCGGAGGCCCTCGCCGACGCCGGGCTGCTCGAGCGGGTGCTCGCGAACCTGGTCGCTAATGCCACTCGCCAAGGACACGTCACCGTTCGCGGCTCGGCAGAGAACGGACGGATCGAGTTGCGTGTCGTCGACCATGGTCCCGGCATACCCGTCAGCCGCTACGACGAGGTTTTCCTGCCCTTCCAGCGGCTGGGCGACACCAGCAACGTTGAGGGTCTCGGACTGGGCCTGGCTGTGTGTCGCGGCCTCCTCGAGTCGATGGGCGGAACCATCACCCCGACGGAGACTCCGGGCGGCGGACTGACGATGGTGGTCTCCCTGGAGGTCGCCCCGTGACCGAGCCGGCGCCCGTCGTACTCGTCGTCGACGACGAACCTCAGCTGCTTCGCGCGCTGACGATCAACCTCCGGGCACGCAAGTACGACGTACACCCGGCATCCACCGGCGAGGCCGCCCTGAAGGTCGCCGCGGACCATCCGCCCGACCTGGTGATCCTGGATCTCGGACTCCCGGACCTGGACGGCACCGCGGTGATCACCCGGCTCCGCGCCTGGACCTCCGTGCCGATCCTGGTGCTCTCGGGACGCTCCGACAGCTCAGACAAGGTCGAGGCGCTCGACGCCGGCGCTGATGACTACGTCACCAAGCCGTTCGGCATGGACGAGCTGCTCGCCCGGTTGCGCGCCATGGCTCGTCGCACCCAGAACGCGGAGGACCAGCCTGTCGTCCTGGTCGGCGACACGGTCGTTGATCTGGCGGCCCGGAAGGTGGTCCGGGACGGCAGGGACGTCCGCCTGACGCCGACGGAGTGGCACTTGTTGGAGGTACTGGTTCGCCACCCAGGCATGCTGCTGAGCCAGCGACGGCTTCTAGACGAGGCCTGGGGACCGGGCTACGAGACTGCGCAAGGAAACCTCCGCCTCTACATGGCGCAGCTCCGGAAGAAGCTCGAACGGGACCCTGCCCGGCCCCAACATCTGCTCAACGAGCCCGGCATGGGCTACCGGTTCGAACCCTGAACAGCCTGAGAGAGTGACTGCATGGGCATCGTGGACAACGCCGTGTACGTCGACGGCGTGCGGCACGCCGAGCCGGGGTCGCTGGAGTCGACGTACGAGCTGATGGCAGAGCAGCACGGCATGGCCTGGATCGGGCTCTACCGCCCGACTCGTGCCGAGATCGAGTCCGTCGGCGAGGAGTTCTCGTTCCATGCGTTGGCCATGGAGGACACGATCCATGCGCACCAGCGCCCGAAGATCGAGCGCTACGAGGACGTCCTGTTCACGGTGCTGCGCCCGGCCCGCTACGTCGACACCCAGGAGCTGGTCGAGCTCGGGGAGGTGCACGTCTTCACTGGGCCGGACTTCATCGTGACGGTGCGTCATGCCGAGTCCCCCGACCTGGCTCGGGTGCGGAAGCGACTGGAGGGGAGCCCAGAGCTGTTGCGGCTCGGGCCCGAGGCCGTGCTGTACGCAATCCTCGACCAGGTCGTCGACGAATATGGCCCGGTCGTCGACGGCCTCGAGAACGACATCGACGAGATCGAGCTGCAGGTCTTCGAGGGCGACCCGGAGGTGTCGCGGCGCATCTACCAGCTGCTGCGTGAGGTCATCGAGTTCCAGCGCGCCACCCAGCCGCTCGTCGGCATGATCCGGAAGCTGAGCGAGGGGTTCGAGAAATACCACATCGACCCTGAGCTGCAGCGCAACCTTCGTGACGTCGAGGACCACACCCTGAAGGTGGTCGAGCGCGTGGACGGCTTCCGTGCCCTGCTCGAGAGCATCCTGACTGTCAACGTCACGCTCGTCGGCCAGCGGCAGAACGAGGACGTCAAGCGGATCTCGTCCTGGGCGGCGATCCTCTTCGCCCCGACACTCGTCGGGACCGTCTACGGGATGAACTTCGAACACATGCCAGAGCTCGACTGGAAGCTCGGCTACCCGATGGCGCTGGCGATGATGCTGGCGATGGGTGTCGCGCTGTACCTGATCTTCAAGAAGCGCGGCTGGATCTAGTCCGTCACTCGGTCCGCGAGCTGGGTGTACATCCGGCAGTCGCGGAACGTGCGGGTCGAGCGGTCGAGGGTGGCGATCACCGCGGCGGGGCCGCCTTCGACGGTGCACGTGAGCGAAACGGTGTCGCCCGCCGCGATCACCTTGTGGATGTCCTCCACCTTGTCCCCGAGCTGGACGGCCACTGCGTCCTTGCCCATGCGGCCGACGCTGCGGACGGCGCCGACGAAACGGGCGGTGCCACCGAGACCGAGCTTGTCGAACATGCGCGCGTTCATCGTCACCATCGAGCGGACATGCTTGGGGTTCGGCCGCATCAGCTGGGCGAAGACGGGTGCCGGCTCCCAGTGGGCGGCCATGTGCGTGATCTTGAGGTCCTCGTCGAGCGTGTAGCGCAGGTGCGCGGGCGTATGGACGGTGATCCCCGTCGCGAGCGTGGTGTGGATCGTGACGTCGCGTACGACCTGCAGCCCGTCGACCCAGTCGTGGTGGACCTCGAAGGCGATGTCGTTGTGCTCGATGAAACAGTCCCAGAAGTCGCTGATCGCCTCGCCTCGCACCGGCCGGGACCCGACCGGGTCCTCGATCACATAGCTCTCGGCGAACAGGCTCATCCAGCGCTGCTTGTCGTGTGCCGCCACCGCCTCGGGAGACGAGCGCACCACAGCCAGGACGTCCGTAAGTGCCATCACCGGCTTCCTCCTCATCGTTGTCACCGACGTCACATCGGCAGCGCCTTCCGCACCCATATTAGAACGTGTTCTACTTCCTGCCAAGAAGGAGAGTGATCATGAAGGTCGCAGTCACCGGAGCAGCTGGGTTCGTCGGAGTCAACCTCCTCCACGAACTGGTGGGGGCGGGGCACGAAGTCGTCGCGCTCGACAGGACGACGTCGTCGCTCGCACCCGACCAAGGGGTCACCTGGGTCGAGGCCGACGTGCTCGACACGGACAGCGTGATCCAGGCCATCGACGGGGCTGAGGTGGTCTACCACCTGGTCGCGATGATCACGCTCCGGCAGGAGGACCCTCTCGCCTGGCGCGTCAACACCGAAGGCGTCGGGAACGTCGCCGACGCAGCGCTCACGGTCGGCGCCCGCAAGCTGGTGCACTGCTCCTCGATCCACTCCTTCGACAACCGCGGTATCGAGGTCCTCGACGAGACCTCCCAACGCTCGCACGAGGACTGCGGCCTTCCGGTCTACGACCGTTCGAAGTACGCCGGTGAGCTCGAGCTCTCGAAGTACATCGACAAGGGCCTCGACGCAGTTATCTGCAACCCCACCGGGATCTACGGCGGCATCGACGTGCCGGGCCGGCTGTCCCGACTCAACACGCTGGCGCGCGATGCCGCAAAGGGCCGGGTGCCCCTGTCGATCGGCGGCGCCTTCGACCTGGTCGACGTGCGTGACGTGGCGAAGGGACTGACCCTGGCTGCGGAGCATGGTCGGACCGGAGAGAACTACCTGCTCTCGGGCGAGATGGTCGCGCTCCACGACCTCATGAAGCTAGCGGCACGGTCGGCCGGACGACGAGGTCCGCTCTTCGCCGTACCGCTGTGGGTGGTCAAGGCGATCATGCCGATCGCCGAGCCGCTCGGTGCCCTGTTCGGCAGCGACGTCATGTCTGAGGCCGCGCTGGGTGCACTGTTCGCCTCGCCGACGGTGGACGACAGCAAGGCCCGCACGGACCTGGGCTACGACCCCAGACCGTTTGAAGAAACGGTCAGGGACGTTGTCTCCTGGTTCGTGCGCGCCTCGCTGCTCGGTTAGGGCATGAGCACTGCGTCGATGAGGTAGACCGTCGCGTTGGCGGTCGCCACGCCACCGCAGATCACGCTGGCGTCGTTCACCTTGAGGTTGTCACCGGAGCCGGTGACCTCGACGGTGCCACCCTGGACCGTGGTCTGGGTGCCGACGATGTCCTCGGGGCTGATCCGACCCGGGACGACGTGGTAGGTCAGAACGGCGCTGAGCGTGTCGGCGCCGGACGGCTTCTGCAGCGCGGCGACGGTGTCGGCCGGGAGCGCGGCGAAGGCGTCATCGACCGGGGCGAAGACCGTGAACTCGCCACCGTTGAGGGTGTCGACCAGGTCGACCTTCTTGTTGAGACCACCGCTGACGGCCGCAACGAGCGTCTTCAGGAGGGGGTTGTTGCTCGCCGCTGTGGCGACCGGGTCCTGGGCCATGCCGGCAACGGAGCCAGCGCCATCCGGCACCGCGTCTGCGTACTCGTCGCATCCGGGGCCGACCATGGAGCTCGTGGTCATGGGGTCGCCGTTGCCGGTCGACTCGGGCTCGTCGTCGCCACACGCGGCCAGGGTGCTCAGGGCGAGCACCGCAGTGAGACCGGCGGCGGACTTCTTCCAGGTGTTCATGTCAGGGCCTTTCGGGGAGTGATTGTCATCTGCAGTTCGACGACATCTGTAGTTCGTTGATCAACACACGCTGGATTGGTCACTCTTCGACGCGAACCTGGACGCTCGGCCACCCGGTGGCGCCGTCAGGGGCGATCGGGACCCGCTCCCCGGTCTGTGTCTCGCCGCTCGCGTCGGTCGCCCGCGCCTCGATCAGGTGCATGCCCGGTGTCGCATCCCACTGCCAGACCCACTGCCGCCACGAGTTGATGCCGTCGGCAGCAGCGAGCTCGGCCTCCTGCCAGGCACCGCCGTCGACTCTGACCTCGACGCGGTCGATGCCACGGTTCTGCGCCCACGCGACGCCGGCGACCGGCGTGCGACCCGGCTTCATGCGCGCGAACGATCGGGGTACGTCGACGCGGGACCCCGTCTTGATGGGCGCCTCGGCGGCGTACCCGCGTGAGGTCCAGTAGGCCTCGAAGTCCTCGAACCGCGTGACGTCCAGCTCGGTCAGCCATTTCGTGGCCGAGACGTAGCCGTACAGGCCGGGGACCACCATGCGCACCGGGAATCCGTGCTCGAGCGGCAGCGGCTCACCGTTCATCGCGACGGCGATGATCGCCTCGCGGTCGTCCATCAGCGCCTCGAGCGGCGTACCGATCGTCATGCCGTCGACGCTCGTCGACTTCACGGCATCGGCGCCTGACCTCACGCCGACGCGTTCAAGCAGGTCCTTCGTGCGTACGCCGATCCAGGTCGCGTTGCCGACGTACGGGCCACCCACGGGTTGGGAGACGCAGGTCAGGGTGATCCGTCGCTCGACGAGTGGCATGTCGAGGAGCTCCTTGAACGAGAGCTCCAGCGGCTTGTCGACGAGGCCGCGGATGCGCAGGCGGTACCCGTCGACCGGCACGCGCGGAACGCTCAGGGCTGTGTCCACCCGGTAGAACTCTCGGTTCGACGTGATGTACGGCGTGAGCCCCGGGACGTTCAAGGAGGTGCCGGTCGGAACGGAAGTCGCCGCGGATGCCGGTGCCGGGATGACGACGCCGCCACGGCCTGTGCCGCGCTTGAGGACGGTGCGCCCGGCCACCGTGCCGCCGATGGCGACCGCACCCAGCCCCGCGGTGGTGACAAGGAACTTGCGCCGGTCGAAGCCTTCGGGCGCTGGTGCTTCGCGTTGCTTCATCAACCAGAGGAAGGCGGGGATCGCGACCACCCCGAGGACGACCACGGGGATGAGCCGGACGAACATGCCCGCCGAGGTCGCCCGGTCGGCCAGGACGAGGACACCGGCCACGAGGGTGAGCGCTGTGAAGGCGATGGTCCCGAGCTTGCGGCCGAGCAGGCCGGCGATCGCGAGTGAGACGATCATCCCGCCGATGACGCTCGCGAGCAGGACGGGTTTGTCCTTCGTGCCGAGCTGCTCGATGGCCAGCTCCTTGAGCTGACGGGGCGTCCAGTCGATGATCCGGTTGGCCACGGCCAGGACCGGCGACGTGACACCTGGGAGTGCCGCAGCGGCCGCCTCGCTGGCGCCGATGCCTGCTCCTCCCGCTACCAGACCGGCCAGGGCTCGGGACCATTTGCTCATGTCTCGCAGTTCGCGGCCGATCCGGGCGAGGATGGGTCCCATCCGGTTGCCTCTCCGCTCCGAACACCTGGCAGAGACAAGCAGGTCCGAGGAGGTGGAGCATGGCCGCAGAACCCAGACTGAGGCTCGTCACACACGACCAGCCAGCGTCGGCCGACGAGCTCCTCGAGCGCGTGTCGCGAGGTGACCTCACGGCGTACGACTCGCTCTACGGGCTGCTCTCCCCCGCCGTCTACGGTGTCGCCCGGCGTGTCGTCCGTGACCCTGCCCGTGCCGAGGAGGTCGCCCAGGAGGTGTTCCTCGACGTCTGGCGGCAGGCGACCCGGTTCGACCGGAGCCGAGGCACCGCCCGCACGTGGGTCCTGACGATGGCGCATCGCCGAGCCGTCGACGCCGTCCGCTCCTCCGAGTCCTCCAGGGCCCGCGAGACCCGGGTCGGCCTGATGGAGACCGAGACGGTCGATGGGCCGGAGTCGGCCGTCATCGAGGCCGACGAGCGACGCTCGGTGCAGCGCTGCCTCCAGGCACTGACCCCTATCCAGCTGGAGTCGGTCCAGCTTGCGTACTTCCAGGGCTACACGTACGCCGAGGTGGCGAGCCTCCTCGATCGCCCACTCCCCACGATCAAGACCCGCATGAGAGACGGACTCATCCGCCTACGCGACTGTCTGGAGGCCGGAAATGAGTCCTGACATCCACACCTTGTCCGGCGCCTATGTGCTGGACGCGATCGAGCCCGCCGAGCGGGTGGCCTTCCAAGCCCACCTCGCCGAGTGCGAGAGCTGCCGCGAAGAGGTCGACGCGCTGCGCACGGCAGCAGTCGAGATCGCGCCTCCCATGACTCCGCCGGCCGCACTGCGTGCGAAGGTGCTCGCCGCTGCCGAGCGCACTGCCCAGCTGCCCCCCGTCGTCACTCGCCTCGAGCCGGAACTCCCCCAGCGTCGCCGGTTCTCTCGGCTGCTCGTCGCCGCTGCCGCTGTCGTCGCCTTCGCCGGTGGGGGCGCGTTCGTGGCTGACCAGCTCAGGGACGACGCTCCGACCACCATCACCGCTGCACAGGTGTTCGCCTCTGCGGATGCTCGCGTGGTCAGCAAGGCCCTCGACGGTGGGCAGGTCCGCGTAGCGGTCTCCCGCCAGCTCGACCGGATCGCCGTCGACGGGGCTGACATGCCGGCACCACCGCCCGACCACGCTTACCAGCTCTGGCTGGTCGAGGACGGTCAGGCAACGTCGCTGTCGGTGATGGAGGGCGACGCGACCAGTGCGGTGGACGAGATCCCGGACGCTGGCATCCTGGCTGTGACGGTCGAGCCGTCCGGCGGCTCGGACCAGCCGACCACCGAGCCGATCTTCAGCCTGGACCCGGCCGACGTCTGAGTGTCGTCAGGGCAGCAGGCCACGCTTGGTGACCTGCCGCTCGAACAGCAGCGTGAAGAACGGCGGCACCCCCGCGGCCAGCGCGAGGAACGTCGTACGCAGCGGCCACCGGAGCTGACGCCACGCGACGAGTGCCGTCACGACGTACGCGACGAAGATCGTGCCGTGCACGGCACCGGCCACCGGAACACCGCCCTCGATGCCGCTGTGTGGGTCCTCCTGGACGACCCACTTGAAGAACATGGCGACCAGCAGGAAGAACCACGACACGGCTTCGGCACGGGCAACGACGGTGAAGGCGCGGCGGGTGCGGGTGCTCGGCCGGGCTGTCTCGATGAGGGCAGTCACGGGCTCGACCGTACCTAGACGGAGGGCCCGACCGAAGGCCGAGCGACAAGGATCACACGGCTATTCGAGTCAGGCCGCAGGCACTAGATTTCGGCTCATGAAGCGCGAGACGTACGACGCCGACCACGAATCCTTCCGCGACTCGGTCCGGAGCTTCCTGGACCGCGAGGTCAAGCCCAACTGGGAGAAGTACATCGAGGCCAAGCAGTTCCCGCGGGAGATGTGGAAGGCCTTCGGCGATGCCGGTCTCCTCGGTCTGGAGGTGCCTGAGCAGTACGGCGGCTCCGAGGCCGGCGACTTCCGCTACAACGCCGTCTTGTGCGAGGAGCTCGGCAAGGTCTCGATGTCGCTGTCCTCGTGCCACGGCATCCATGCCGACATCGTCGCGCCGTACCTGGTCGAGCTCACCACCGACGAGCAGCGCGAGCGCTGGCTGCCCGGGTTCGTCTCCGGCGACCTGCTCACCGCGATCGGGATGACCGAGCCCTCCGGTGGCTCCGACCTGGCTGCCCTGAAGACCACCGCCGTCCCCGACGGCGACGACTGGATCCTCAACGGCTCCAAGACGTTCATCACCAACGGCTACTCCGCCGACCTCGTGGTGGTCGCTGCCCGCACGGACCCGGAGGCCAAACGTGGCCACGGCATCTCGCTGTTGGGGGTCGAGGCCGCGATGGAGGGGTACAGCCGCGGCCGCAAGCTGGACAAGGTGGGCCAGGACGAGTCCGACACCGCGGAGCTGTTCTTCGAGAACGTCCGCGTCCCAGGGAACAACCTGATCGGGGAGCTCAACCAGGGCTTCATCCACATGATGAACTGGCTGCCCCAAGAGCGCCTGTCCAACGCCATCGGCAACATCGCCCAAGCCGCCCAGATCCTCGACGAGACCCTGGAGTACTGCAAGGAGCGCAAGGCATTCGGCCAGGCGATCGGCTCGTTCCAGTACAACAAGTTCCTCTTCGCCGAGCTCTACACAAAGATCGAGATCACACGCGGCTTCCTCGACACTGCGGTCTTCGCCCACACCAAGGGCGAGCTCACCCCCGTCGACGCCGCCAAGATCAAGTGGTGGTGCGCCGACATCCAGAACGAGGTCCTCGACGCCTGTCTCCAGCTCTACGGCGGCTACGGCTACATGAACGAGTACCGCGTCGGTCGCGCCTGGCGCGACGCCCGCGTCTCCAAGATCTGGGCCGGCTCCAACGAGATCATGAAAGAGCTCATCGGCCGCGACCTCGGCCTCTAGCTCAAGGCGCCAGCCGCGGTCAGGTGCAGCCGGAACTCGCTGCCCTCACCCGGTGCTGACACCACCGACACGCGACCGCCCTGGGCCTCGGTGAACTGCTTGACGATGGCCAGGCCGATGCCGGTGCCCGGCTGGGTCGAGGCCGTCTCGGGCACTCGATGGAACCGTTCGAAGACCTTGTCGTGGTGCTCCGGAGCGATCCCCACGCCGTGGTCGCGTACGGCGAGCTCGACCTCGCCGCTGACGGCCCGGGCGGTCACATGGATGCTCGACTCGCGCGGCGAGAACTTCACCGCGTTGGTCAGAAGGTTCTCCAGGACTCGGATGAAGGTCGTCTTGTCAGCCAGCACCCACAAGGAGTCCGGCACCGCCACCTCGATGCTGTGGTGATTCAGACTCTGCGCCGCTCGTTGCAGAGTCTCGTCGACAAGGTCCTGCACCCGATGCGGCTCCATCGTGAGGCTGAGCTGACCGCGCTCGAGGCGGGAAAAGTCGAGGAGGTCCTCGATCAGATGGTCGAGCCGACCGCCCGCGCGCATGATCCGCTCGACGAAGTCGAGCTTGCGCTCGTCAGCTGCGGTGTCCCAGGACGCAACCAGGATCTCGGCGAAGCCCTTGATCGTGGTCAGCGGGGTGCGCAGCTCGTGGGAGACGGTCGAAAGGAAGTCGGACCGCATCCGATCGACGTCTCGCAGTCGAGCGCTGGCCTCCTTCTCGCGCTCGAACGCGGCGGCGGCAGCCTCCTCGGCACGCCGGCGATCCGTGGCGTCGCGGATCGACGCCGAGATGGTGACCCCCTGGTCAGTCTCGAGCGGGCTGAGCGAGATCTCGACTGGGAACTCCTTCCCGTCCTTCCGAAGCCCGTAGAGCTCCAGGCCAGCGCCCATGGGCCGCACCCGTGAGTTGACTCCGTAGCCGCGACGGTGGGCAGGGTGCTGGCCACGGAAGCGCTCGGGCACGAGCACCTCGACCGGGCGACCGACGAGCTCCTCGCTCTCATAGCCGAAGAGCGCGACCGTCTGGGCGTTGACCAGGCCGATGCGCCCGGCCTCGTCCACGATCACCATGGCGTCCGGCGCTGCCTCGACCAGTCCGCGGAACATCGCCTCAGCCCGCTTGCGTTCAGTCACGTCGCGCACGGCCGCGGACACGAGCCGACCGTCGTCGGTCTCGATCGACGACAACGAGATCTCAGCGGGAAACTCGCTCCCGTCCTTGCGACGCGCCACCAGATCCAAGCCCTCACCCATCGGCCGGGTGCGTGGCTCGGCGAAGTACGCATCGCGGTGGGAAGGATGGCGGCCACGCGAGGACTCAGGGATCAGGATCTCGATCGGCTGACCGACGAGCTCCTTTCGGTCGTAGCCGAACAGGGCCTCGGTCTGGGCGTTCACCAGCACGATGCGGCCGTCTGAGGAGACTCCGACGATGGCGTCGGGCGCGGCTTCCAAGAGCCCTCGGAAGAGCGCGTCGGCCTTCTTGCGCTCGCTCTCGTCCCGGACCAAGGCAAGCAGCTGCTGCTCGACCCGCACGCGCTCGGTGATGTCTCGGGAGATCGCCGAGGCTCCGGTGACTCGCCCTACGGAGTCGAGGATCGGTGACAAGGACAGGGAGACCGCCACGGTGGTCCCGTCGCGACGCACACGAACAGTCTCGAACGGCGGCACGCGTTCGCCGACTGCAATCCTGCGCAGCAGCTCGGGCTCCGGATCATCGCCTCCCGGCTGGGTGAGCAGCGAGATCGGCTGGCCGATGATCTCCTGTGCACTCCAGCCGTACAGCTTCTCCGCACCTGCGTTCCAGGAGGCGACCACGCCGTCCAGGCTCTTCCCGACCACTGCGTCGTCCGCGCCGTCGACGATCGCCGCGATATTGCGGATGTGCTCACGATCGCGCACGCGGAGTCGCTCGATCGCCTCTGCTCGCCGGGCGGCGAGCCGAACGGGATCTGGGTTGGCCGCCGCTTCGACCACGGCCTGGACGAGGACGGACCCTTCGAAAGGCTTGGTGATGAAGCCGGCGACTCCGGCTTCCCACGCCGCGGCCTGATCGCCTTCGTGGGTCCGCGCGGTCAGCATGACCACCGGGATGTCAACGGTGGTCGGGTCGTCCTGAAGACGCTTCAGCACCTCGAGCCCGTCGAGGTCAGGCAGCATGAAGTCCAGGACGACGACGTCAGCGCGGGAGTGCCGGAAGAACTCGAAGGCCGCGATGCCCGACTCGGCCACGGCGACCTCGAAGCCAGCCATCTCCAGGTGGAGCTTGCACACCATCGCGATGTCCGGCTCGTCGTCGACCACCAGCACCAGCGGTGTCTTGCGCGTCTCCACCCGTTCCTCCCAGGGCTCCAGTTCCGTCTCTCCATGAGACCAGCGCTGCTCACTGCGGGAGGCGATCAGCACAGTATTCTCACAACCGGTTTTGCCGAAATGTGATGTTTTCTGGTTCACCATGAGCTGTGACCGTCACCTCACCGCTGCCTGCTGGCTACCGAGCCGTGGTCGCCGAGGATGACGTCGACATCCGCACGCTGCTCAACACCGCGCTTGAGTCCTGGGGGTACGACGTCCTGTCGGTCGCCCAAGGGGACGAGGCGCTCTCGGCGATCCGTGAGCTGCTCCCCGATATCGCCTTGCTCGACATCAACATGCCTGGCCTGAGCGGTCCGATGGTCATCGAAGGCATGCGCCGTGACCACGCGACCAAGGACATCCCGGCGATGCTCATCACGGCTGAGACCGCCGGCCCGAAAGCCCAGTCGGGACTTGCCGCCGGCGCGGACGACTACGTGCGGAAACCCTTCCACCTCGGCGAGCTCAAGGAACGGGTGCTGGGTCTGACGGCACGCGGGCGGGACCTCCGCGACCTGACGTCACTGCAGCAGGCGGTCTCGCTGCCGGACGCGATTCGCAGTCTGAACGGCGTGCAGGCCGTTGGTGTCGATCGGCCGGTGCCCGGAGCACTCGCCGGCGGCGACTTCATGGCCGTGACGGCCAGCCCCGGAGGCCAGGTCACGGCGATCGTGGGCGATGTCGAAGGACACGGCATGGAGGCGGCCTCGCTCGCCGCGTTCGCCCGTGCCGTGCTCGCGACCAACGCCGCGTTCACCGATCAGCCCGGTCTTCTCCTGAGCCTCGCGAACTGGACCCTGGCGCAACGCGACCACGGGAGCGAGGGCCCTCGCATGGTCACGGCAACGGTGGTCGTGATCGATCCGAGGTCCTTGCGGGTGCGGTGGGCCTCAGCCGGACAGCAACCTCCGCTGTTCTTCACCGACGCCGACCAGCCGGCCTCGGCGAGCGGCCTCCCACTGGGTGTCGAGGCGCAGAGCTACTTCCCCATGAACGAGAAGCCGATGGCTCCCGGGGAACGCGTTCTGCTCTTCACCGACGGGCTCATGCGCGCGGCCCTGGGGTCGAGCGATGTCACCGAGTCGGTGCTTCCTCACGTCATCGCTGCCAGCGAGGGACTGCCCTTGGCCGACGTGCTGGACAGCATCGTCGAGGCGTTCCATGCCCCGGACGACACCAGTCAGCAGGACGATCTGGGGCTCCTCCTCCTCGAGGCTCCCTCGGCTCTCTAGCTCGCATCCCCAGCCGGTGTGGCCTGGGTCATGTGGCAACCCTTCACAGGATCTGTTTAGGTAAGCCTTACCTAATATCGATCGAGAGGTCCACCATGTTCCGCCCCCAGATCGCCGCTGCCGCCGTCCTGCCGCTGGTAGCTCTCGCCGCCTGCTCCGACTCGTCGGCCAAGGACTCCACAGCGGTCGACGTACCGGACGGCGTCGTCGAGATGTACGAAACCGTCGCCGCCGAGATCAGCGACCGGGGAGGCGAGACGACCGTGGGCGAATGGAAGATCGGCTACATCGTCGAGGCTGCCGAGCCCTGGTTCGAGGAGCACGGGGGGCACAGCAACTTCCGGAACCCCAAGGGCGACGAGACCAACCACATCGAGATCATCCCGTTCGAGGCTGCGACCGGTCGCATCGTGCCTGAGGTCCCGATCCACGTCCAGGTCCTCGATGCCAGCGGCAAGGTCGTCGATGAGAACGACCTCAACTTCTACTACGCGACCTTCTTCCACTACGCGAACAACTTCTCGTTGCCCGGCACCGGCACGTACACGATCAAGGCGACTCTCGGCGCGCCGACCTTCCTCCGTCACGGCGACGAGGCTGCGGGCCCGGCGCTTGCCGACGGTGCTGAGGTCGAGTTCGCCGGCGTCGAGATCACCACGGAGTAGGTCATGACCTTGGCCGTCTCACAGCGCCAGCACCAGCTCCCGGAGTGGACACTCCTGGGTGCTGGCGCTGCGCTGTCGGCTGGGCTGGCTGGTGCGGTGTGGTCGTCTCTCAGGTCGGCTGGTGGGGCGCGATGACGATCGGGTTCCTCAACCACTGACATCGTGCAGCCTCAGTCGTTCTCACCGGTGCCGCCGTGCTCGACCTCACTCTCGTCGGCGTCGTCGGCCTCACGCTCGTCGGCGTCGTTGGGCGCGAGCGTCTGGGGAGGCTCAACCGGCACTTCGACGACCTCCTCCACGTCCTCGCCTGGAGCATCGTTGTTCGAGAACGGTGCTGGCTGCTCCTCCGGGGACGTGAGCGCTCCTGCGCCGTAGGCACCCCCCGCCGCGAAAAGCACGACACTGCCTGCCACCGCAGCCAGCCGAAGTCCCGAGCGTGTCCTCATGAAGCCGCCTCCCAGCGGGGTCGATTGTCCGGCCAACCCGGCCAGGACTGAGATGAAGCCATCGTCGACCGGCGCAGGGTGCGGGTCTGCCCGCAGGGCACGGCCTGCGTCCACTCGCGATCGATTTTGTCTCACGAGAGTTACATGTCACCAGGGATGCCCTGTGTTACACGGAACTCCACTCGTTGGCAAAGTTCCCCAGACCGCCCATGATCGGTGGGTCGCAAGGCTGAGGGAGGTGAGTCGATGAGCCGACATCCGTCGGACGACGACCTCGTCTCGCGGGCGAAGAAAGGCGATCAGGACGCGTGGCGCGAGCTGTACGTCGCACACGCCGGCCGCCTCAACGTGTGGCTGGCCAGTCTCCGTCTCGTCGACCCCTCCACCGGCGCGGACGACGTGGCCGCAGAAGCCTGGCTGACAGCCGCCCGCAAGATCACCGGTTTCTCCGGCGACTCCTCCGCTTTCGCCGGCTGGCTCTTCGGGATCGCGCGCAACATCGCCATGAACGCACGCCGTCGGTCGGTGCGACGAGCCACCTCGCCGTACGCCACAGATGCCGAGAACACCCTGATCTGGGGAATCACCGAGGACGCGAGCAGCGGTGTTGCAGGTGAGGACTCCGTCCGCCGTCTGCTAGCCCGGCTTCCCCGCCGCGAGGCCGAGACGGTCGCCTGCCTCGACGTCGTGGGACTCGATATCGCCACGACAGCCCGCGCTCTGGGTATCAGCCAGACCGCCGTGCGGGTCGCCCATCACCGAGCCCTCGGGCGACTCCGCAAGCTGTTGCCGCCCTGACGCCGGTCAGAGCGCGCGGAGGATGTCCTCGACCCGGTCCTTCGCGTCGCCGAAGAGCATGGCGGAGTTCTCGCGGAAGAACAGCGGGTTCTGCACGCCGGCGTAGCCCGAGGCCATGGAGCGCTTGAACACGATGACGTTGTCAGCGTTCCAGACAGTGAGGACCGGCATGCCCGCGATGGGGCTGGTCGGGTCGTCCATGGCTGCGGGGTTGACGGTGTCGTTGGCCCCGATCACCAGGACTACTGCGGTGTCGTCGAAGTCGTCGTTGATCTCGTCCATCTCGAGCACGATGTCGTAGGGCACCTTGGCCTCGGCGAGCAGCACGTTCATGTGGCCCGGGAGGCGGCCCGCGACGGGGTGGATGCCGAACCGGACGGTGACGCCGCGGTCGCGCAGCTTCCGGGTGAGCTCGGCGACACCGTGCTGGGCCTGGGCGACCGCCATGCCGTAGCCGGGAGTGATGATCACCGAGTCGGCGAAGCCGAGCAGCTCGGCGACCTCCTCGGCCGTGACCTCGCGGTGGTCGCCGTAGTCCTTGTCCTCGGCCGGGCCGGCCTCGATGCCGAAGCCACCGGCGATGACGGAGATGAACGAGCGGTTCATCGCCTTGCACATGATGTAGGACAGGTACGCACCACTCGAACCTACGAGTGCGCCCGTGATGATGAGCAGGTCGTTCTCGAGCAGGAAGCCCGATGCGGCCGCGGCCCAGCCGGAGTAGCTGTTCAGCATCGATACGACGACCGGCATGTCACCGCCGCCGATGGAGGCGACCAGGTGCCAGCCGAGCAGCAGCGCGAGCGTGGTGACCACGATGAGCAGCCACAGCTGCGGGTCGATGACGAACCACACCGTGAGCGCGAAGAACGCAGCCAGTGCCCCGAGGTTGAGGAAGTTCTTGCCCGGCAGCATCAGCGGGTTCGACTTGATCCGCGCGGAAAGCTTGAGGAACGCGACGATCGATCCGGTGAAGGTCACCGCACCGATGAAGACACCGATGAAGACCTCGGCGGAGTGGATGCCGAGCAGGTCCTCTGCGCGCAGGTGTGCAGCCTCCGCACCATCGAGGTGGCGCTCGACGTGCAGGTAGCCGTTCCAGCCGACGAGTACGGCGGCCAGACCGACGAAGCTGTGCAGCAGCGCGATCAGCTCGGGCATGCCCGTCATCTCGACGACCCGGGCGCGCCACAGACCGATGCCGGCACCAACCACCATCGCCCCGACCAGCAGGGCGAGGCCGGGACCTTGGATGTCGAGGTCGATCGCGAGCGCGATGGTGGCGATCAGCGCGACAGCCATGCCGGCGATACCGAAGCTGTTGCCGACCTTCGCGGTCTCGTGCTTCGACAGGCCCGCGAGGGCCAGGATGAACAGCAGAGCGGCGACGATGTACGCCGACTGCGCGGCAGTTTCGATGGACATGTCAGCTCCTCGAGAACATGCCGAGCATGCGACGGGTCACGGCGAAACCGCCGAAGACGTTGATGGAGGCCAGCAGGATCGCCACGAAGGACAGGGCCGTGATGACGTCGTCCTCCTGGCCGATCTGCAGCAGAGCGCCGACCACGATGATTCCCGAGATCGCGTTGGTCACCGACATCAGCGGCGTGTGCAGCGCGTGGTGCACGTGGCCGATGACGTAGTAGCCGATCACGATCGCGAGGGCGAACACCGTCAGGTGCACCTGCAGCGCGGCGGGAGAGAGCGCGATCAGCGCGAACAGGACAGTGGCCGCACCGAAGACAGTGACCAACCGACGCTGAGGCGACATGTGCGCCTTGGCCTGCGACACCTTGGCCGGCTTAGCGTCCGGAGCTGGGGCGGGTGCAGCCGAGACCTGGACCGGCGGCGGCGGCCAGGTCGACTCACCATCGCGGACCACACAGATGGACCGCTGCACCACGTCGTCGAAGTCGAGGACGAGCTGCCCGTCCTTCTCCGGCGTCATCAGCTTCATCAGGTTGACCAGGTTGGTGCCGTAGAGCTGCGACGCCTGCGCGGGGAGCCGGCCGGCCAGGTCGGTGTAGCCGATGATCGTGACGCCGTTCGCGGTCACGGTCGCCTCCCCGGGGACGACACCCTCGACGTTGCCACCGTTGGACGCGGCCATGTCGACGATGACACTGCCGGACTTCATGGAAGCGACCATCTCGGCCGTGATCAGACGTGGTGCCGGCTTTCCGGGGATCAGCGCGGTCGTGATGATGATGTCGACGTCCGGCGCCGTCGCGGCGTACAACGCCGCGGCCCTGGCGTTGTAGTCGTCCGACATCTCCTTGGCATAGCCGGTAGCGCTGACCTCGACGTCGGCCGACTCGACCGAGAGGTACTCACCACCCAGCGACTTGACCTGGTCGGCCACCTCGGGCCGCGGGTCCGTCGCGTAGACGATCGCGCCGAGACTGCCCGCCGCGCCGATCGCGGCAAGGCCGGCGACACCCGCGCCGCACACCAGCACCTTGGCCGGCGGGACCTTGCCCGCTGCGGTCACCTGACCGGTGAAGAAGCGACCGAAGACGTGGGCGGACTCGATCACCGCGCGGTAGCCAGCGATGTTGGCCATGCTCGACAGCACGTCGAGGGACTGCGCGCGCGAGATACGCGGAACCGCGTCCATCGCCAACGCCGTCACCGGGCGCTTCGCCAGGTCCTCGACCAGGTCGGGGTTGAGCCCGGGGCTCAGGATCGCGACCACCGTCGCGCCGTCCTTGAACCCGTCGAACTGCTCGCTCGAAGGAGCGTTGACCCCGAAGACGATGTCGGCTGAGGCGACCGAGCCGACGGACGCACCCGCCTCGACGTACGCCTCGTCAGGGAAGCTGGATGCCGCTCCGGCACCCGCCTCGACCACGACGTCGTACCCGAGCTTCTGCAGCTGGGCGACGGTGGCGGGAGTGCCGGCCACGCGGGTCTCGCCCGGGCGTGCCTCCCGAAGAACACCGATGATCATGTGTTGCTCCACTGTTCTGCTTTGGGTGTTGAGAACCGGGGCGCCGAGCAGGCGGCTCCTCATTGAGCGCAGTCGGCATGAACACCGAACGGTACCAATCTCCCCACTTCCCGAGACCGGCCTGTGCCCTCCGTCACACCGTGACAGATCGCACGTCTACGCACTGTCGGCGAAGAGGGGTAGAAGAGACACATGAGCATTCCTGAGACCGACCGTGAGCCCCTGACCGGCCAGCAGATCGTCGACTCCGGACTCGACGGGTGGCGCAAGGTGCTGAACCACCTGGTCGTCCGCTTCGCCACCGGTGACTTCAGCACCGGCGCGGCGCTGGTCGGGCGCATCGCCGAGGTGGCGGACGAGGCGGACCACCACCCGGACGTCGATCTCCGCTATCCGCACCTGACCGTGTCACTGGTCAGCCACGACGTCTCGGCGGTGACCGCGCGCGACGTCCGTCTGGCCCAGCGGATCAGCGAGCTGGCGGCCGAGGCAGGCGTCAGACCGACCAACCACGCGCCCGACGTACTCGAGTTCGCACTCGACACCGCCGACCACACCCGGCTCAAGCCCTTCTACGCCGCCCTGCTCGGGTACACGCCGAACTCGCAGTACGACGTCGACCTGCGCGACAAGGCCGACCGAACGCCGAACCTCTGGTTCCAGTCGTCCGACTCCGAGGCGCCCGACCGGCAGCGATGGCACCTCGACGTCAGCGTTCCCCATGATGTCGCCGAGGCTCGGCTGCAGGCTGTGCTCGACGCAGGCGGGACGCTGGTCGACGACGGCCGCGCGCCGGCGTTCTGGGTCGTCGCTGATCCCGACGGCAACAGGTCCTGCATCTGCACCTGGCAAGCGCGGGACTGACGGGAGCCCGCGGTCAGGTGCCGAGCTTCGCGAGCTCCGCGGCGACCGCGTCGGCGGCTTCCTCCGGGGAGGCGAGGCGCAGCTCCACGTGAGCGGTTGCCGAGCCGATCAGCATCGCGTTGTAGGGCATGTCGGACGAGTCGCCCGACGCCCGCATGTCGCTCCTGAACAGCACGACCGGCTTGCCGACGCCGTACGCGTAACCGCATTCCCAGCAGGTGCCGGAGTCCGGGTCGGCCCCGTCCATGATCGCCACGACACCGTCTGCCCAGTCGATGCCTTCCTTGTCGTTCTGGAAGATCAACGCCGCGGTGAAGGCCGTAGGCGGGTTGAGGTGCGGGACGTGGACCTCGTGGCCGTGCGCCTCGAGGCGGGCAGCCATCGCCTCGTTCCAGCGCCGCTCCGGGGTCGTGAACAGCGGGCCGGCCAGGTAGAGCTTCATCGGGCCTCCCAAGTCCGGGCACCCGTGACCAGTGCATCGACGCCGAGCCGCAACGTCGGCATAGCCACCGGCGCGAAGTACGGCGAGTGGTTGCTCGGCAGGGTGCCCACCATCGCTCGCAGCTCGGCCTCGGAGGTGAGCCCCGCGAATGCCTGCGGGTCGGCCCCGCCGAGCAGCCAGAAGACGCAGGGGACTCCGGCGGCCTCGGCGAACACCCCTACGTCCTCGCTGCCGGTGACGAGGCCGGGGTCGATCACCACGACGGGGAGGTTCGCGGTGAAGGCGCGACGGACGCGCTCGAGCGCCTCTTCATCGTTGGTCAGCGAGGGGAAGTGGTCCGCGTGCTCGATCTCGGGAGCGCGTGGCGCCGCGGACGCCTGAGCCTCGGCGTGGACGATGCGGGTGACGGCAGCCAGCACCTGGTCTCGAACGGCGCCGTCGAAGGTGCGCACGTTGACAGTCAGCTCGGCGGTCTCCGGGATGACGTTCGCTGCCGCGCCTGCGTGGAGGGTGCCGACCGTCACGACAGCTGCATCGGTGCCCGCTGTCTCGCGGGAGACCACCGTCTGCAACCGAAGTACGGTCGCGGCAGCCATCACGATCGGGTCCACCGTCGTCTCCGGGCGGGACCCGTGCCCCCCTCGGCCGTGCAACGTGATCGCGAGGGTGTCGCTGGCGGCCATCGCGACGCCGGCGTGCATCCCGATGACACCGGTGGGGAGCGGCGCGACGTGCTGACCGAGTACGACGTCCGGGGTGCCGAAGCGGTCGTAGAGCCCGTCTTCGACCATCGCCCGGGCGCCAACGCCGAGCTCCTCCGCTGGCTGGAAGACGACCATCAACCGGCCTCGGAACCCGTCCTCGACCGACAGTTGAGCGGCGGCCCCGATCAGGCACGTCACGTGCACATCGTGCCCGCACGCGTGCATCACGGGAACCTCCCGGCCCTGATGGTCACTGGCCCACTGCGTGCTGGCATAGCCGAGGCCGGTCTGCTCACGGACTGGAAGCCCGTCCATGTCGGCCCGCAACAGGACGGTCGGACCGGGCCCGCGCTCGAGAAGGCCGAGCACTCCAGTGCCGCCGATCCCGGTGTGTACGTCGTACCCGAACGCCAGGAGGTGCTCCGCGACGACCGCCGCCGTCCGATGCTCCTGGAAGGCGAGCTCAGGATGCGCATGCAGGTCCTCGTAGACCGCCACCAGGTCGGCGTCGCTCGGCAACTGCGTCACCTGACCAGTCTCCACCTCACGCATCGAACGCGGGTTGCCGGCCGAGGAGATGGTCGGCCCAACGAGTGAGGACCTGATCGACGGGAGGGAAGGCCAGACCGTGCCGTGCGGCCAGGGCGAGAGCGGGCGCGGTCGGGTAGCGGTCGGTGGACAGGAAGGAGAGTGTCTCCGGATCCGCCTTGGTGAGGCGTGCCGGCAAACGGCGTACGAGCCAGACCGGTACCGAGATCTTGGGCACCGGTACGTCGAGGTGGCTGCCGATCACGCGGAGCAGCTCTGGCAGTGGTGGTGTCGCGTCGTCGAGGATCCAGTACGCCGCGCCCGCCGTCTCCGGGGAGACGGGGAGCAGCGTCAGGAACTGCGCCAGGTAGTCCACGCTCACGACGGGCACGAAGATGTCGCGGCCCCCGGGAACGGCCGTGAGCTTCCCCACGGCGAGATCACGGATGGTGGTTGCCAGTCCGACGAGCTGGTCGGCCTCGCCGGTCACCGAGTGCCCCACCACCGTCGACGGGTTCGCGATCGTGAGGGGCACCCCGAGCTCTGCGGCCCGGATCCGGACCAGCGCGTCGCTCTCCAGCTTGGATGCCTCGTACGCACCCAACCGGGCGTACATCCTCCGGCGCTCCCGCGGCGACCATGGCTCGGCCCCGCCTTCGGCCGGGCTGACGCGGTAGCCGGACAGGTGGACCAGGCGGCCGAGGCGAGGCAGCTTCGCAACAAGCTCGACCACTCGGAGCGAGCCGTCGACGTTGGCGGTCCTCGCCTCCTCGGGAGTCATCCCGAAGCGGAACGCTCCGGCCACGTTGTAGACCTCGGTCACGGTCTCGAGGTGGCCGGGATCCAGTCCGAGACCGTCCTTGGTGAAGTCGACCAAGGTCGTCGTCACCGGTCCGACGCCATGACTGGTCAGCCAGTCCTGAAGCTGCAGTCCGGAGGCGTAGGTGCGGATGGCCGCCACCACGTCGATGCCCTGCGACGCCAGCTCATGCACCAGCCAGCGGCCGATGAAGCCTGTCGCGCCAAAGACCAGGGCTTGTCGCTGCTGTGATTCGTTCATCGCAACAAAGTAGACCAGTCTCTATATTTTGTCGAATAAAATGGGCTTTAGTCGTTAGACCATCCTCTATAGTTCATGCATGGCTCAACGCGGTGTCACCCGGACCAAAGTGCTGGCAACGGCCCGGCTGCTGTTCCAGCGGCAGGGCTACCACGCAACCGGGGTCAACCAGATCCTCGAGGAGGCCGACGCCCCGAAGGGATCGCTCTACTTCCACTTCCCCGGTGGCAAGCAGCAGCTCGCCACCGAGGCAGTCACGCTGGGTGCGCAGGAGCTCGGGGAGCTCATCGACGCGGTCATCGACGACGCTCCGGATCCTGCGTCGGCCGTCCGGACGATCGCGGATCTGCTGGCCAAGCAGCTCGAGGACTCCGACTTCCTCGACGGGTGTCCGATCACGACCGTGGCTCTGGAAGCAGGCGGCAGCGACCCGATCCGGGACGCGTGCCGTGCAGGCTACGACCGCTGGCTGATCTCCATCGCGGACGCGTTCGTCGGCGCCGGGCTGCGTCGCATTGAGGCCACTGAGCTGGCTATGGTCGTGCTGTCGACGATCGAGGGCGGCCTGCTGCTGGCTCGCACCCGACGCGACGCCGCTCTGTTGCGCACGGTCGCTGCCCATGTCGCGGACCAGGTGGCTGCGGCGCTCCTCAAGCACCGTGGAACGGCGAAACCCCCGAGCTGAGGCTCAGGGGTTCCGGCTGGCGGTGGCGGAGGGATTTGAACCCTCGGTGGGCTTTCACCCACAAACGCTTTCGAGGCGTTCTCCTTAGGCCGCTCGGACACGCCACCGCCGACGAGGGTACCGGAGCAGCCGGTCGCGGCAGAAATCGGGACGTCAGCGGTGATCGTCGAAGAACTCCAGCAGCAAGTCCCGGCACTCCTCCTCGAGAACACCGGCCACCACCTCCGGACGATGATTCAGCCTGCGGTCCCGCAACACGTCCCAGAGCGACCCGACCGCACCGGCCTTGTCGTCGTAGGCGCCGAACACCAGGCGGCCAACCCGCGCCAACCCGATGGCTCCCGCGCACATCGTGCAGGGCTCCAGCGTGACGACGAGCGTGCAGCCCTCGAGCCGCCACTCACCACGATGGGCGGAGGCTTGCCGAAGGGCGACGACCTCCGCGTGGGCAGTCGGGTCAGCGAACGCCTCGCGCTCGTTGCGCCCACGTCCGATGACTTCGCCTTCGGGCGACAGCACCACTGCACCGACGGGTACGTCGGAGGTGGCGAGCGCCGCCCGCGCTTCGTCGAGGGCGAGACGCATCGCGTCGTCCCAGTCCGGACTCACGGAGCAGCTACACCTACGAGCTCGTCGTACTCGCGTCCGAAGCCGATCTTGCTGGCGATGTCGCTGAGCATCTCGTCGGGGTAGGCCTCGAGGTCGTCGAGCAGCGCCCCCATGTCCATGGCGCCCATGCCGAAGTCAGCCAGGATGCCGAGGTCGCCGGCAGGCACTGGGTCGTCGTCGTTGTCGTCCGGCATCGGGAGCTCGAGCTCCTCGACCACGGACCTGGCGATCGGCCACTCGGTGGCGGCGGTGACATCGGAAAGGAGCATCCGGACATCCGTGCCGGCCACGCGGACGAGCAGGAAGAAGTCCTCGTCGATGGAGATCAAGCCCAGGGCGCCGTGGTCGCCCGGATAGCGGCGCAGCTCGGCTGCAAGCTCCTCGAGGTCACCGACGCGCTCCGCAGGAAGCTCCTCGACCTGCCAGACCCCTTCGTCGCGGTACGCCACGAGAGCAAAGTCCACTCCCTCGGCGTTCGCGTCGGAGTCTGCCGACATCGATTCCTCCAAGTGTTGACCGCTCTACCGGTTTCAAGAGTGTCAGAGGCATCGGCATCGCACCACCCCAAATAGGGGCGTTAGGTTGGGCCCATGCGCGTACTCGTGGCCGACCACCCGCTGATCTCACACAAGCTCACGACCCTGCGCGATGAGCGCACCGATTCGCCTACGTTCCGGCGGCTGGCGGATGAGCTCGTGACGCTGCTCGCCTACGAAGCCACCCGCGACGTGCGGGTCGAGCCGGTCACGGTGACGACCCCGGTCGCGCCGGCCGAAGGAGTGCGCCTCGCATCGCCGAAGCCGCTCGTCGTCCCGATCTTGCGCGCTGGGCTCGGGATGCTCGACGGCATGATGCGGCTGCTCCCGACTGCCGAGGTCGGCTTCCTCGGCATGGTCCGCAACGAGGAGACCCTCGAGGCGTCGACGTACGCCGAGCGACTGCCTGACGACCTGTCGGGCCGGCAGTGCTACGTGCTCGACCCGATGCTCGCGACCGGCGGCACCCTCGCCGCCGCGATCCAGTTCCTCGTCAAGCGGGGCGCCGACGACATCACCGCGATCTGCCTGCTGTCCGCGCCGGAAGGCTGCGCCAACCTGGAGAAGGGGCTCGTCGGCATCGACATCCCCGTCACCGTCGTCACCGCCGGCATGGACGAGCGACTCAACGACAAGGGCTACATCGTGCCGGGCCTCGGCGATGCCGGGGACCGGTTGTACGGCGTCGTCGGCTGACGCTCAGGTCACGCAGGCCGAGACGATCTCGTCGTCGTAGTCGGGGTCGAAGCGGCCGTTGCGGGTGAGCAGCTCGACGAAGCTGACGACGTTCTGCGCGTAAAGCCGTGAGGCCGGGCCGGGCAGCTGGCCGGGGACGTTGTCGCCACCCCAGACGCGGGTGCCGCCGACTGTGACGACCTCGCCGGCAACCGACCCCTCGACGTTCCCACCGAGGTCGGCGTACACGTCGATGACCACGGAGCCTGGTGGCATGACCTCGAGCATCGCGCGTGTCACCAGGATGGGTGGGTGGCGACCGGGTACGGCGGCTGTGGTGATCACGACGTCCATCGCCGCCAGGTGCGGCAGGAGCCGCTCCTGCTGGAGTGCCGCCCGGTCGGGCGTCATCTCGCGCGCGTAGCCAGTGGCCCCTTCGAGCGGCGGCAGCTCGAGGTCGATCGGCTCCGCGCCGAGCGAGCGGATCTCCTCCGCGGACGAGGCGCGGACGTCGTACGCCGAGACGCGGCCACCGAGCCGGTGCGAGGTGGCGATCGCCTCGAGCCCGGCAACGCCCGCCCCAAGCACGAGCACGCGTGCGGGCGGGAGGGTGCCTGCCGCGGTCACGGTCAAGGGGAAGATCCTGCCGAGCAGGTCTGCGGCTACCACGACCGCGCGGTAGCCAGCGACGAGCGCCTGGGACGTCAACGCATCCATCGGCTGGGCACGAGTGAGCCGCGGAACGCGCTCGAGTACGAACGTCGAACCAGGCGTCAGCGACACGCTGGTCGCTGACGTGGCAACCGGATGCACGGAGAGGACGAGCGTCGCTCCGTCGAGCGAACCCAGCCTGGCCCCGGCTGCGATGTACGCCTCGTCGGAGTGCCCCGCGGCCCGGCCCGCACCTGGCTCGAACACCACGTCGTACCCGAGGGCCAGCAGTCGGCCCACCAGATCGGGCACCAGCGCGACGCGGGTCTCGCCCGGCCGCGTCTCCCTCGCCACCGCGATCCTCACCCGAATGAGCCTATGGGGTGGTGGACGAACAGACCGTGCAGCGACAGTCTGGGGGACATGGACGTTCGCTTCATCACCGCCGAGGGGGCCACGGAGCACGACCCGTCGGAGCTGCCGACCCTGATGCAGCGCGACGACGGGTTCACGTGGGTCGACATGCCCGCGTTGGACGACGTCTGCACCACGCTTCTGACGCAGACGTTCCGCCTGCACCCGATGGCGATGGAGGCATGTCGCACGCGCAACCACGTCCCGACCGTGCACGGCTATGACGACCACCTCTTCCTGGTGCTGTTCTCACCCCTGCTCGGCAGCGCCGGCCACGTGCACCTGCTCGAGCTGGACGTCGTCGTCGGACGCAACTTCATGGTGACCGTGCACGGCCCGCTGAACCCTGCAGTAGATCCGGCCGAGGCGTTGAAGGAGACCGACGCGGTCCTCCGCCGGATCAAGGAAGGCCGCTTCCGCGCGACATCTCCGACCAAGACCGCGTACGCCATCGGGTCCGCGATCGCGCGGCGCCAACGCGGCCTGATCGGCGAGGTCGCAGAGAAGCTGCCCGGACTCGAGGCCGACGTGATGACGTCCAAGCTGCGTGAGCCGGAGGCGCTGCTCGAGCAGATGTTCCTCATCCGGCACGAGCTGATCACCGCCCGCACGATGGCTGCGCAGTCGCACGACATCTTCGCGCGGGTCCTGATGCTGGAGCGATGGGTCAGTGAGAAGGACAAGCCGCTGATCCGCGACCTCGCGGACCAGTTCGACCGAGTCCGGTCGATCGGTGACGGTGAGTCGCAGTTCCTCTTCGGCGTGATCGAGCTCTACCAGACCAAGGTGCACACGAAGATGACCGTCGCGATGGAGCGCCTCGCCGTCATCGCGGCCGTCACGCTGCCGGTCACCGCGATCGCGTCGATCATGGGAATGAACGTCATCGTGAACGACGCCACGCACGTGACTCAGCTGGTGCTGGTCCTGATCCTGATGGTCACGATGAGTACGACGCTGCTGCGCTGGGCGCGCCGTCAGGGCTGGTGGTAGCCGCTACCGGTACTCGGGGTTCTCGTAGTCGAACCGGCAGCCCGCGTCCCACTCCGAGCGCTGGTTGCCGTACGCCGGGATCCCGCCGGCGTCCTTCAGCAGCTTCGCCATGTGCATGAGGTTCCACGTCATGAACGTCGTGTTCCGGTTGGTGAAGTCGTTCTCGGGGCCACCGCTGCCAGGGTCGAGGTATGACGGCCCCGGGCCGGCCTCGCCGATCCAGCCGGCATCGGCCTGCGGGGGAATCGTGTAACCGATGTGCTGAAGCGAGTACAGGATGTTCATGGTGCAGTGCTTGATGCCGTCCTCGTTGCCGGTGATGAGCGCGCCCGCGACGCGACCGTAGTAGGCGTACTGCCCCCGGTCGTTCAGATCGCTGCTGCCGCCGTACAACCGCTCGATGACCTTCTTCATCTCACTGCTGTTGTCGCCGAGCCAGATCGGCCCAGCGAGCACGAGGATGTCGCTCTCCATGACCTGCTGGTGGATCTCCGGCCAGACGTCGGTCTCCCAGCCGTGCTCACGCATGTCGGTATAGACGCCCGTCGCGATGTCGAGGTCGATCGAGCGCACGACCTCCACGTCCACGTTGTGCTTCATCATGATCGCCGCGCTGACGTCGATCAGGCCCTCGGTGTGGCTCATCGCCGGAGAGCGCTTCAACGTGCAGTTGATGTACGTCGCCCGTAGGCCGGTGAAGTCGTAGTCGGTCATGCCTCGACGCTCCCGCACCCGTGGCCACACGGGCAAGGACCAAACGATGACGGAGCGGTGACGTGAAAACAGCGTGGCGCCGGGCTCGGGTCCGGGCGCCACGCTGCGGCTTTGGTCAGATGGGCGAGCCCATCGGTGTCATCTCCGGCAGGTGCTCACGCACCATGAAGATGCTGGCGCAAAGGACGAAGACACCGCCGGCGAGCAACGAGATCCAGGACATGAACGGGCCACCGGGCACGTAGTCGCCCGTCTGCGCGAAGACGGCCAACGCTCCAAGCGCCGAGACTGCTGCCGAGACCAGGCCGAGGTAGCCCAGCCAGTTGGGCAGCATCTTGGTCCTGAGTACGCCGACCCCGGCGGCTGCGATCGGGAGCACAGCGGTCAGGCCGGACAGTGCGTACAGCACCATCAGACCTTCGAACATCATCACCGTGAGCTCCGGTGACCGGTTGTCGATGCCGTAGGTCATGGCCGCACTTCCGGCGGCACCCATGAACATCGAGCCGGCAACGAGCACGGACCCTGCCAGCAGCGCCATGTGGACGTCGCTGCGCTCGTCGCGCTCGCGGAGCGCCTCGGCGAGAGCGGCGGAGAACCAGATGACGAGTCCGGCCGAGGCCGCGAACATCAACGCCGCAAGGAGAAGACCGGTCTCGTGGTCCTTGATGTAGGCGATGATCTCGGTGTCGGTCGCGGTCACCCTCGGAGGTGTGCCCGGCAGGAGGGCTCCGAGGAACGCGAAGAACAGGAAAGCCAGGCCGGCAAAGCCGCCCCATCTCAACTCATGGCGCTGCGTCATGCGTGACTCCTTGAGGGTCTAAAAAGCACCACTTACCTCCCAGAGTCCTCTTGATTCGAGGCGATTCCAAGGTCCGAAAGGGTCAGAAACCCGTGATCACGAAGGCGATCACGAACACGATCACCACGACCAGGACGGCCACTCCCACGAAGGCGCAGCCGATGAGGATCAGCCGCTGCGCGGGGGTCGGCTCGTCAGCGTTTCCGGTGGACACTGACCGCGTACCCGTCGTCCTCGAAGGCCTGTCGGTCCCAGGTCGAGTAGCGCTCGACCAGCTCCAGGCCCGCAGCTGCGCACGCATCGTCGTACGACGTCAACAGCACGATCGGTGCTCCTGGCGGCAGATGGTCGAGATCCCACCCGAACCCACTCACCACCAGGCCGCCTGGCTTGGTGTGAGCGGCCATGTTGGTGAGCGCCGCCGGCAACGTCGACGGATCGACGAACGGGATCACGTTGCCCGCCGTCACGACCACGTCGTACGTCGTACCGAGTGACATCTCTGCCAGGCCCGCCACCTGCCAGCTGAGCTCGGGGGACCGCTCGCGCGCGACCGCGATCATCTCCTCGTCGATGTCCGCACCTGCGACGTCGTACCCGAGCGAGGCCAGCCGGGCCGCCACTCGCCCGGTGCCGCAGCCTGCGTCGAGCACCGACGAACCCGAGGGCACCAGTGAGGCCACGAAGGCCGCCTCGCCGTGCACGTCCTGGCCACTGGACTCACGCGCGTCGAAGGTCGCGGCGAAGCGGTGGGCGTAGTCGTCGCCCCCCGTCCGGCGTGCCACGTCGCGCCAGGTGCTCCCTTCAGCCATGGCGCCCATGATCCCCCACTCGCGCTATGGCTCGGCACCGGCGCACTGGTCTAGCCTGCCGAGAAGCCGCACTTTCAAGGAGGCCGGGCCATGGGCCACCCGATCCCTGGGTTCGAGGTCAGCACCCGGTACGGCGCCCGCGGTGGCTGGTCCTGTGACGAGGACCAGCACGGCGAAGGCATGCACACCGGCGACGACTACACGACCTCGGGCCAGATCGGGTTCCGCGTGAACGCCACACTCGGCGGCACCGTGGTCATCGCGTCTCGCGACACCCACAACGGCTGGGGCGAGGAATACGGCCGGCACGTCGTGATCGAGAGCGGTGACGTGCGGCACGGGTACTGCCACCTCGAGGAGATCGTGGTGGATGTCGGCGACGAGGTGACCGAGGGCAAGCGCATCGGACGCTCAGGCAACACCGGGAAGGTCAAGGGCGACGTCGGTCCGTTCGAAGGCGCGCACCTGCATTACGAGGAGAGAAACTCGCCGTTCCGGTTCTGCGACGACTCGCGGCGACCGCGCCTGTCGAGGGAGCCCGGGCCGGACGCCACCGTCGACGTCGGCACGGTGCTTCTCTCGCGCCTGCAGTTCGGTCAGGAGGACTCCGACTCCGTGCGCCGGCTGCAGGACGTGCTCAACGGCATGGCCCTGACGCCGAAGCTGCTCCGCGTCACCGGCAACTACGGCCGCGGGACGCGACGGAGAGTTCGGCTCTGGCAGACGCAGGTCGTGGGCGAGCCCATCGGGTCAGAGTTCGCGACGGGCAGCTTCCCCGGCGTGCGCCAGGCACGGAAGATCTTCGAGGGCACCGGCAACGCGGTCGTCGACGACACCACGTAGTTCCGCGTCGCAGCCCCTTGGCGGGCGGAGGTCGGCAACCCGGCGCGCGGGTGTGTGGACAAGTGTTCGAACTTGTCGGAGGCGCCCACCAGCCTGAAGGTCCACCCACGAACGCGAGGACCTTTATGTGCTGGAAGTGCGACAACCCGGATGCCACCGACGCGGACTACTTCGACAAGATCGCGGGAGTGATCGACGCGAATGGTTGGTTCGTTCAGGGGGTGGAGAAGGATCGCTGGCGACCTGGTTTCGCCTACACAGTCGGTCTCACGATGTTCGGCCATCCGGAGCTGCTGGTGACCGGGATGGCCCACCGCGCCGCGGCGCACTTGCTCAATGGCCTTGCCCACCCGTTGGTCTGGCACGCCGCTCCAGCGTTCGTCGCTGGTGACTTCCACCTGTGGCCCGGCAGCCCCGCGATCGAAATCGTCGACGTCGCCGAGCCGACAGTGCACCTGGTCATGGCCGAAGGGATGTACGGATCTGACATCCGCGCAGTCCAGCTCGTCTACGCCGACGACCACGGCCGGTGGCCGTGGGAGGTCGGGTTCCGCGGTCACCAGCCGGTGCTTGGTCCGCGCTCGCAGACCTGGGCAGATCAGTAGTACCAGGGGAAGCGCGGCACGTTCACCGGCTGTTGTTGGTCAACGACGGCATTGTGCGGCTGACCTGCGACAACGCGTTGGGCGGCGATGGTCGCGATCGGTCGCCGCCGACTCTGCTGCCACGTTTTTGCCACGCATCACAGGGTCACCGAGTGCCTACTCCGGAGACTCACTCGGAGGCTTGGCCCCGGCAGCTTCCGCTGGGTCCGGAACGACCTCAAGCGATTCGAGCAGCCGGATGCCGA
>DATILB010000368.1:0-2191 GCA_035477015.1 Nocardioidaceae bacterium
GCGGTCATCGAGGCGCTGGACGCCACCCGGGAGATCACCCAGTCCGAGCAGGCCCAGCTCTTCGGCGCCTGCTCAGGCGGCATCATCTCGTCGATGGCCGCGTCGTACCTGGCCGCCGTCGGCCGCGAGCAGGAGCTGGCCGGTCTCACCCTGGCTGTGACCGTGCTGGACCAAGCCAAGGCCGGGCTCACCGGATCCCTGATCGACGACAGCCGGGCCGAGGTCGCCATCGCGCGTTCAGCCCGCACCGGGTACCTCGACGGCCGCCAGTTGGCGGAGGTGTTCGCCTGGCTGCGACCGAACGACCTCATCTGGAACTACTGGGTCAACAACTACCTGCTCGGCAAGAAGCCCCCGGCGTTCGACATCCTGTTCTGGAACGCCGACACCACGCGGATGTCAGCGCAGCTGCACCGGGACTTCCTCGAGGTTGCCCTGCGCAACAAGCTGGTCCACCCCGGTGAGGCCACCGCGCTCGGCGTACCTGTCGACCTCGGCAAGGTGACTGTGGACTCCTACATCATCGGCGGCATCTCCGACCACATCACGCCGTGGGAAGCCTGCTACCGGTCGACGCGACTCTTGGGCGGCAAGTCGAGGTTCATCCTGTCGACGAGTGGACACATCGCCGCCCTGGTCAACCCAACGTCGAACACCAAGTCGAGCTTCCAGACCGCCGAAGACAACCCCGCGGACCCGAAGGCGTGGCAGGCGAACGCGACGACGCAGCCCGGCTCCTGGTGGAGCGACTACACCCACTGGCTCTCCGAGCGATCGGGTGAGACGGTGCCAGCACCCACCGAGCTCGGCCACGGCCGTTTCACCCCCATCGCCGAGGCGCCTGGTACGTACGTCCATGACAAGTAACCGGCTGGTCCCACCCGCCGTCGTACGCCGGATGCGGGCAGGAGGAGCTGACGTCCGGGTCTCGGTCCGGGGCGAGGGGCCGCCGCTGCTGCTCTTCATGGGCATCGGCGCGAGCCTTGAGCTGTGGGAGCGCTTCGAAGAGGCGATGGCCCCTCGCGGGCGTCGGCTGATCGCGATCGACCTTCCCGGTGCAGGCGCCTCACCCGCGGTGTTCCCGCCCCGCCGGCTGCGCTCGCTCGTCAAGCTTGCGATTGACGTCCTCGACCAGCTCGGGCACGACCAGGTCGACGTGCTCGGAGTGTCGTTCGGCGGCGCGGTCGCCCAGGAGTTCGCCTTTCGGGCGCCTGCGCGAACCCGTCGCCTGGTGCTCTGCGCCACGTCGCCGGGGGTGCTCATGGTGCCCGCCAAGCCGTCCGTGCTGGTGCACCTGTCCACCCCGCTTCGCTACTGGCGGTCCGGCTACGCCGAGCGCATCATCGGAGACATCTATGGCGGCCGCAGCCGCCATGACCGGTCGGTGCACGAGCAGCTCAAGTCCCGATTCGAGCGTCCGCCGACCGCCCTGGGCTACGTCGGACAGCTGTACGCCGCCTGGGGGTGGAGCAGCCTTCCGTGGCTGTGGCGCCTTCGCGTCCCCACGCTGGTCATGAACGGCGACGACGACCCGATCATCCCCGTGGTGAACGGCCGTGTCCTGGCTGCCCTGATCCCCGGCGCGGACCTCCGCATCATTAAGGACGAGGGTCACCTGTTCCTCCTGGAGCAGGCGGAGGAGTCCGCCGCTGTGATCGACGATTTCCTCGGGCGCGACGCCCGATTGTGACGCCCGCACAACGGGCGCTCCGAACGTTGGAGTTTCGACCCACGCGGAGAGACCCCTCGCTTCCGCAAACTTGACGCAGGGCAACCGACAAGCGGTGGCCCGGACCAAGGAGCAACGACATGACGGACGCGATCACCACCCTCGGCCCGCTCTTCGCCTTCATGCTGATCCCGCTCTGGATCCCGATGATCGCGATCGCCGTGGGCAAGCTGGGCGACGTCGTGTCCCCCCGCGGCGAGCACCCGGTCGCGCTGAAGATCCGCGAGTCCAAGCACGCCGCAGCCCCGCACGCTCACGTCAAGGCGCAGCCGGTCACCCAGGCTGCCTGACCCTTCTCTCGACAACAAAAGGCCCTGCGCACCCCCATGGCGCAGGGCCGTTCGCGTTGAGTCACCGGTCGATGAACCGGCCGTTGTTGTTGGTCGTCGCCTCGATGGTCACGTTGTTGCCGCGCCCAGTTGAGCCGATGCCCGCGTAGGTGTCGACGCCACCACCGTTCTG
>DATILB010000369.1:0-4352 GCA_035477015.1 Nocardioidaceae bacterium
TCACTGTTGTGTTCATTGAGTTCGTGGGCGGCAGACTGACCACGTGAGGCTCCGGAGCTCGGTCGCGAGGCAGGTGTTCCTGCTGCAGGTGCTGATCGTGCTGACCGTGGTCGTCGCCGCGGTGGTCCTTGCCTACCTCGACGCGCGGCGGACTCAGCGCGAGGACGCGCGGACCCGTTCGGTGGCGGTCGCCCTGGCAGTGGCGGATGCGCCGTCCGTCGTCCGCGCTCTCAAGCTCTCGGAGCCGTCTTCGGTCATCCAGCCCTACGCCGAGCGCGTGCGGAAGGACACGGGCACCGACTTCGTCGTGGTGATGGCTCTCGACCGCACCCGCTACTCACACCCGGATCCCTCGCAGATCGGCAAGAAGTTCGTCGGTGACCTCGGAGGCGCTCCCGAAGGGGAGGTCTTCAGCCAGCAGTTCACCGGGACGCTCGGCCCCTCGATGCGCGCTGTCGTCCCTGTGTACGACGAGGGCGACGTGGTCGCGATGGTGTCGGTCGGCATCACTGTGGAGAAGATCGAGGACGCGTTGCGAGACCGGCTGTGGCCGATCAGCCTCGCCGCCCTCCTCCTGCTCGCGTTCGGCGCTGCCGGTGCCTGGCTGATCAGCCGGCGGCTCCGGCGGCAGACGCACGGCATGGGCGAGCAGGAGATCACCCGGATGTACGAGTACTACGACTCGGTGCTGCACGCCGTACGCGAGGGTCTGCTGTTGCTCGACCAGGCCGGACGGGTCCAGCTCGTGAACGACGAGGGGCGGCGGCTGCTCGGGCTCTCGTCCGTCGTGGGTGAGCCGCTGTCGTCGCTCGGCCTTCCCGACTCCCTGACCGACGCGCTGGCGCGTGGTGCCGAGCCGGACGAGATCCACCTCGTCGGCGACCGGGTGCTGGTCGTGAACCAGGCACCCGCCACCTGGGAAGGCAGGACCCTCGGGTCGGTCGTGACCCTGCGCGACCACACCGAGCTGCGTGCCGTCTCGGGCGAGCTCGACACCGTCCGAGGGCTGGCCGAGACACTGCGCTCGCAGAACCACGAAGCGGCGAACCGCCTGCACACCGTCGTGTCCCTCATCGAGCTGGGCCGGGGCGAAGAAGCGATCGTGTTCGCTACGTCGGCGCTCGAGGCGGCTCAACTGCTCGCCGACCAGGTCACCGACTCGGTAGCCGACCCGGTCGTGGCCGCGCTGCTGTTGGGCAAGACGGCGCAGGCAGCGGAGCGCGGGATCGACCTCGATATCTCACCTGAGACGTCCGTGGTCGACCTCTTCGTGGGAGGAGCCGATGTGGTCACGCTGATCGGCAACCTGGTCGACAACGCGTTCGACGCGGTTGCCGAGTCCGCGGTTCGCAAGGTGTCGGTCGAGGTCGTCTGCGACGCCTCCGGCCTCCGCATCGACGTGGCAGACAGCGGCCCCGGTCTCACCCCCGGCACCGAGGCGCAGGTCTTCGAACGTGGCTGGTCAACGAAACGCGGCGACGCCGCCCTCGGCCGTGGCCTCGGGCTCGCCCTGGTCGTCCAGGTCACGCGCCGGTACGACGGCACGGTGATCTCCTCACGCTCAGCCCTCGGGGGAGCTGCCTTCCGAGTGAAGATCCCGCGATGACCGTGCGAGTGCTCGTCGTCGAGGACGAGGCGGTTGCAGCCGAGGCGCATGCGGCGTACGTAGGTCGGGTCGCGGGATTCGAGGTGGCCGGCATCGCGCGGTCCGGAGTGGATGCCTTGCGCGTGCTGGCGTCACGCCCGGTGGACCTCGTCCTGCTCGACATGCACCTGCCCGACGTACACGGGCTTGATCTTCTGCAACGGATGCGACAGGACGGCCACCTCTGCGATGTCATCGCCGTCACCTCGGCGCGCGATATCGACGTCGTGAAGCGGGCGGTGGCGCAAGGGGTCGTGCAGTACGTGCTCAAGCCGTTCACCTTCGCCGGTCTGCGCACGAAGCTCGAGCAGTACGCGGCGTACCGGTCGCAGCTGAGCGCCAGCTCGAGCGAGGTCGTGCAGGGTGAGGTCGACCAGCTGTTCGGCATGCTGCGGCCGGCGGCCACCGAGCTGCCGAAGGGGCTGAGCGCCGACACACTCCAGGCGGTCACCTCGCTGCTCCGGACGGCGACAGACGCGCTGTCGGCCACCGAGGTCGCCTCGGACGTCGGTACGTCACGCGTGACTGCCCGGCGCTACCTCGAGCACCTCGCCGACAGCGGACTGGCCGAGCGGCAGTCCCGCTACGGGAGCGCCGGGCGGCCGGAGGTGGAGTATCGCTGGCGCAGGTGAGTACCCAAGTCGTGCTCGTTGGAGGTAAACCGATCCCTGGCGTGGTCCGTATTAGGAGACAGGGGAGGACACCCTCGGAATCTGGAGGCACCATGTTGCTCAGACGATCCTGCTGTGTCCTGGTCTCGGTGATGACGCTTGCCGGTTGTGGAGGCGGCGGTTCCGACGAGCCGACCAGCCAGCCGACCGAGACGGCCCTCGAGGGGCGGCTGCTCTTCTCACGCTTCAACGAGAGCACGCACACCTTCCTCAGTACGCACGTGGCGAACGCGGACGGGAGCGACGAGGTCGAGGTGACGATGCCCGGTCCCGAAGGTGGCGGCCAGTGGTCGCACTCCGGCGAGGAGATCGCCGTGATGACGGTGGTGCCGGACGGCCGGATCGGGACCGCGATCATCGACGCTGAAGGGGAGGTCCTGCGGATCTTCGAGCTCCCCGACGACTCGATCAATCTGGTCTGCACCGTGTGGTCACCCGACGACAGCCGTCTGGCATGCGAAGCCTGGGACGAGTCGAACCCGAGCCGCACAGGTATCTACACGGTCAGGTCCAACGACGGCAGTGACCTGGTGCGACTGACGAAGGCTCCGGCCAACATGTTTGACCTCCCCGGCGACTACTCGCCCGACGGCAGCAGCTTCCTGTTCAAGCGCACCACGGAGGAGGACGACGCGCCCCTGATGGTCGTCTCGACGGCAGGCGGGAAGCCGACACAAGTATCCGACGAGCCCTACGGGGATCCGGGCCGATACTCGGTGGACGGGGAGACGATCCTGACCTCCGCGGAGGGCGAGCTGGTGCTCCTGGACAGCCAGGGCGTTGAGACCGGACGGATCGTGACGGAAGGCCACTTCCTCTTCGGCCCGGTCTGGTCGCCCGACGGCACGCACATCGCGTACTCCGACGCTTTCGGCGGGCCCTTCGCCGACATCTACGTGTGCTTGCCGGACGGCAGCGACCGAAAGCAGATCACGGACACGGAGGATAACGAGATGCGCCTCGAGTGGGGTGCGCCTACCTCGTGATGACTGGCTGAAGACCGAGGAAGTCGGCGTACCGCTGCGCGGCCTGCTCGATGGCCTTGACGTCCTTCGCCTTCAGCTCTCGGAATGGGGTGAGCTCGAAGGTCACCGCGCGTGCACTGAGCGTGCGGCGCATGCCAGCGACGATCTGCCCGTCCACGAGCGCCATCCCGATCGCCGACTCCCGTGCGCGGGGAACGTGGCTGGCCGCGTCGAGGACCCAGCGTGAGTCCTGGTAGCCGCGATACGTCTCGTCGAGGATCTGCAGCAGGTGGCCCGTAGGTTGCTGCGGTCCTTTCGGGGGGCTCTCACCCGGTGCATGCCAGTACGTCCGGCCGCCGTGCTCGCAGAACTCGAGCCGGTCGCGCACGAGCGCCAACCCAGCGCGTGCATTGGTCAGGGTGAGCGTGGCCCAGTACGCCAGGTCTCGCTCGGTCGCCGGGCCGTGCCCCGTGAAGTAGCGGAGCGCGAGCTCAGCCAGCGCCTCGTCGCGCTCGAGTCGACGTGGCGATGGCACCCTCTCGGACATCAGGGCGTAGGTGTGCTCACCGTCCTCCAGACGCCCGCTGCAGATCAGTGTGGAGAACTCGATGCGCGCCAGCAGGATCATCAGCAGGAAGCCGGTCAGCTCGTGGCCGCGGTCCTTCAGTGCTTCGGCCAGGCCAGCACGAGTCAGGTGCCGGCGTGAAAGTACGTCGAGGACGTCGTCTGTTGCTCGACCGATCGCCGCATCATCGAGGCCGCCGGCTTGAAGCTGCTTGAGCATGATCGGTTGGTTTCTCGATGCAGTGACCTCGAGCAACCAGACGATGTCGTCGGCGGAGACGAAGTGCCACGTCGGGCGCAGGACGTGCGTGCGCAGCACCTGTCCGCTCTCAAGCAGCCCGGCCAGGTCGGCCTGGTGCGGCTTCTCGGTGCGGCAACCCACCGCCCAACTGGCCTGGCTCGCGTTCTCCGCTTGTACGGCGAGCAGCCCAGCAACCACGTCCCCGGCGGACGCAGCATGCGGCGTGACGAGACGCTGGGTGCGCACTCGCCAGCGGGCTATGTCGC
>DATILB010000370.1:0-5392 GCA_035477015.1 Nocardioidaceae bacterium
GCAAGGACTTCGCCGATACCGACTGGGACGCGTACCTGCGCACGATTCCGCTGAACCGTCGTGGCTTGCCCGACGAGGTGGCCCACGCCGTCCTCTACCTTGCCTCGGACGACGCCCGCTACGTCACCGGAACCAACCTCGTGATTGACGGGGGGATCGCGGCGGGCCGCCGAGCCTTGTGATCACTCGAGGAGCAGGCCGTGCGCAACGGCGTCGGTTGCCACTCGGAGCAGCCGGCTGAGCTCGTCGTCGTCGCGATGCAACCCGTCAGAACGCCAGCCCAGGCTGATGATCCCGTTCCACGCCGCCCAGAGCACTGTGGCGACGTCCTCGGCGTCGACGTCCCGGATAACGCCCGCCTTGATGCCCAGTCTGAGGGCCGCGACCATCCTTGAGTTCTGCTCGTTGACCGACTCGGCCAGACGCAAGGCCAGGTCGCGCCCCGCCGGGTAGCTCCCGGGATCGTGGGGGAAGGCGAGCATCCGGAAGTAGTCGGGATTGGCGAGGTAGAAGGCGAGGTACTCCTCGGCCGCCGCGTAGAGCTGGTCGACTGGGCTTCTTCCCTCGACGTAGGCGAGGTCCATGAAGTGCCGATCGGTGTCGAGGGCGCGCTCGACGAGAGCCGCGTGCAGCCCGGCCTTGGAGCCGAAGTGGTTGTAGACCGACCCGACCGCCACCCCCGCCGTGCCGGCGATCTCCTCCAGCGTCACGTCAGCGACGGCGCGATTGCTGAACAGCTTCTCGGCGGCCTGCAGCAAGGCCTCGATCGTGCGCTCCGCCCGGGGGTCCACTCACTCGCTCCATTTCCTATAACCGTTGCAAGAAGTATGGCAGGGCTGTTACGTTTGCGGGACTTCATGCAAGCGTTGCAAGAAAGGTTTTGTCGGCATGGCAGCGGTGGGATCGCCGGCCTGGGTGTCCAGGACCCGAGGCGCGATGAGTGTTCGCGACCAGGTTGGATTCGCCCTGACGGCGGCTGCTCGCGAGGTCGGCGGGGTGGCCGCCAGCCTGCGCAAGGGCTCGGGCCGCGTCGTCGACTCCGACCGGACTCCGCCGGACACACGGCTGGCTATCGGCATGGCCGAGCTCTCGGCCGCGGCACTGCCGGCTCCGATTCTCCGCCACAGCCTCCGAACCTGGCTGTGGGGATCGATGCTCGCCGAGATCGACGGCATCGCGTACGACGAGGAACTGCTGTACGTCGCCGCGATGCTGCACGACCTCGGCCTGGCTGAAGCGCATCGGCCGCCCGAGGATGCCGCTTGTTTCGCGGTGCACGGCGCTGCGGAAGCGCGCTCACTGACGCTCGGCGCGGGCGCGGATGATGACTTCGCCGACGGGGTCGCGGCCGCGATCGCGGCTCACTTCAACGTGTCGGTTCCGCTGGCGTGGGGCGCCGAGGCGCATCTGCTGCATGCCGGCGCCCACTTCGACGTAGTGGGCCGTCGGCTTGGCGAGGTGGCCGTGTCGACCGTGGCAGAGGTGCTCCAGAAAACTCCTCGGACCGGGTTCGCCGACTGCTTCGTCACCGCGATGCGCGAGGAGGCGCGGCTGCGTCCGCGTTCCCGCGCAGCCCTGCTGCAGCAGCTCGGGATGGAGCGGTCTGTCCGTCGAGCGAAGTTCCCCGCCATCGCAGTGAGGGGGACGCATGACTGACTGGGCTGCCTTCGTGGCGCTCGGGCGTCGGCCCGCTCTTCTGGAGGCGCCGCCTCCTGCGACCTGTCCCAGCAACCGCACCTACCGGAGGAAGCCGATGACATCCAGGACCGAGCTCACCGCGAACGCCACCGCTTTCGTCACCAAGATCGAGCGGATGACCAACGACCGCGACGTCGACGGCATCCGGCAGATGTTCGTCCCTGACGGCCATCAGACCGCGATCCTGGACGGCCTGCTCATCGAGGCGAACGGCATCGACGAGATCCACCGTGGCTGGGCGACCATGTGCGCGTTCATGGAGAAGCGCCAGATGTACGTCGAGAAGTCGCTCGTGGCGGCCGACGAGACCACCATCGTCAACGAGTGGGTCGGCACCATCGCCGGGAAGCAGTCCGCGCGAGGCATCGAGGTCTGGGAGTTCGACGATGCGGGGCTGGCCGTCGACCAGCGGCTCTACGGGTTCCTGGACGCGCGGCCGGAGTCCAGCCCGGTGCAGAACCTGCGGATGCTGGTCGCCCACCCGCGCACCGCTGTCGCCTTCGCCCGCGTGCGAGGCCGGGGGTGAACCTGGCCGTCGCCGTCGTCGCGGTCTTCTTCGCCGGCATGGGCCTCACCGCACTGGTGACGCCCGCGTTCGTCTGGGCTCCCTTCGGCGTGGCTCCGACCACACCCGAGTCCCGCAACGAGGTGCGCGCGGTCTACGGCGGATTCGGGCTCGCCGTCGCCGTGCTGCTCTTCGTCGCCGACGGCAGGACCGCCGACTTCCGCGATGGGGTGCTCGTGACGGTTGCGATCGCGCTCTTCGGGATGGCGGCAGGCCGGGTGCTCAGCGCGCTCATTGAACCCAGAGCACTCGTCGGCTTCCCGGGGTTCTTTCTGCTGTTGGAGGCGGGGCTCGCAGGACTGCTGCTCGTCGCACGTTGACCTGGCTGCCTCAGCCGTGATCGCGCCGGCGGCCTTTTCATAATGCTTGCCCTATCGCTAGTATTATGAAATGGCAAGAATGTCCGTGCCCGAGGTAGCCTCCCGCCTTCACGTCTCCGAGGCGCGCGTTCGTCAGCGGATCGACGAGGGCTCCCTCGTCGCGCAGAAGATCGGCGGTCGGTGGCTGGTAGATCTGGGCGCTCCTGACGAGGTTGCGCGCCAGGCTCGTGGCCGCCCGGTTTCTCCCTCCTCGGTCTGGTACTCACTTCAGGCGCTTGATCTCGCTTCGCTGATCGACCTACCTGACCTCAGCATCAGTGACGCGTCGCGCCGTCGCGCGGTCATCCGGCTGGCTTCAGCTCTTGAGAATGCCGACCACCAGGCGGTGTTGTCGTGGCTGCGCAATCGGGGCGAGCGCCGGCTGTATGTTGCCGCTGAGGCGGATCTCGTCCCCGTCCGCAACGATGACCGAGTCTTGCCCTCCGGGTTGTCTCATCCGGAGTCCCAAATGAGTGACCCTCGTGTTGCCGAGGGGTACGTAGCAAAGGCAGATGTCGATGCGCTCGCTGCGAACTACTGGCTCGAAAAACGCTCGCCGGATGACAAGCCGAACGTTGTGCTGCACGTCGTACCGGCGCTGCCGTCGAGCGTGAGTCGACTACTCCTGGCCGCCGATCTGGCGGAACACGGCGGACCGCGTGAGGCCCAGCGGGCGCATGAGCTCATCGCCGAAGTTGCTGCAGAGTTCGAGGCATCGAGGTGATCGTCCTACCAGCGATGGATCGCCCGCAGGAAGCTGCGTGGCATGCGTTGCTGGACCTATACGAGCGACACCCCGATGGTTGGACCTTGATCGGGGGTCAGATGGTGCACTTGCACTGCGCCGAGCGAGGCTACTCGCCGCAACGGCCGACCCGAGACGCTGATGCGGTTGTCAATGCGCGAGTTCCGCACATCCTTGCTGGTGTGACGAGTGCACTGCGAGACATGGACTTCGAACCCAAACCGAGCGCCGACGGTGTCCAACATCGATGGGTCCACGGCGACGCAATCATCGACGTCCTCATCCCAGAAGGCACGGGCGAGCGCACTGCGAGTCGACGAAGCGCCAGTGGTTTCCGGACAGTCGAGGCTCCCGGCGGGACCCAGGCCCTAGCTCGCTCCGAGGTGGTGGAGGTCGAGGTAGGAGCGCAACGCGGGAAGATTCCTCGGCCGGTGCTTCTCAGCGCGATGATCATCAAGGCAGCCGCTCGCATCGAAACGACCGGGCCGGGCCTCGAACGGCACTGCCATGACTTCGCGGCGATGGCAGCCGTCCTCGGAGCCGCCGACGTCGGGGCTTTCCGCTTGGTCAAGAAGGATCGACAGCGGCTACGGAAGATGATCGAAGCGACTCGTTCGACCCCGGGTGCGCTGGACGAGCATCCCCATGCGGAGCGGCGAATGAACCGGTTGATAGAGGCGGTCGACGCATGAGCCGGTCACCGGCTCACCACGAACTCAACCGCGCCACGTGAACATCATGTAGGCGTTGAGATCGACCTCCGGGAAGGCTGGGGTGGGCGAGGCCTGCGCGTTCGGGCTGACCACCATGAGCTCACCGTGCGCGCTATAGAGGATCCGGCCGTCGCCCGTCCAGACGGGATCGGCGTCAGTGTCTCCGGCGATCGACGCCTCCATCCGTTCTGGAGCCGACAGGACGAGACTGTCCTCCCGCTCGGTCACGTTGACGAGCCACAGGTCGGTGTTGGGGAGGCCGGGCTCCTCGAGGCGCGTGAACACCGCCATCCGCCCATCGGGCGAGAAGAACGCAGACTGGTCTCGCGAGACGCCGGTCGTGAGCTGGATCGGTGAGCCCGTGCCGTCGGCGGGTGCGGCGTACAGGTTGGTGGCCTGCTGGCGCGGACCGAACGGCTCGAGGGTCTCGCGGAAGTACACGATCAGCCGGCCACTGGGCGACCACTGCGGGCCGCCCACCGCGCTCGTGTCCTTGATCTCCGCGTGCAGCTCCCCCTGGTCGTCGACGATGAGGACCGAGTTCGTCCGGTCGCCGTTCTCGTCGAAGCAGGTGACGGCGATCAGGCCGGTCGGACCCACTGCAGGGCGACCCGGGTTCCGGCACCACTCCTCGTCCTCGAGCAAGAGCGTGTCTCCGGTGCCGTCCGTTGCGATCGCACGTAGCGAGTGGCCGGTGGTCTCCTTCCAGTCACCGGCGGGAGCCGTCTGGTAGATGACCGTGCGACCGTCGGGCGTCAGCGCCGGCCAGACCGCACTCACGCCGTCCTGCGTCGGGAGGGCCTTGATGTTGCCGCTGGGGAGGCGGTACTTGATCACCGGGGTGTCGGTGCTGTGGTCTGCGAAGAGAGTGGTCCCAATCGGGAACGGATCCCCTGTCGGAAGGGCCTTGGTGTTGTCAGCCGGTTCGTCCAATGGAGGCGTGCCGTCGTCATCGCGCAGCACCACGAACCCGATGACGAGCGCGAGGAGGGCTACGACTATGGCTCCGGCCGCGGGTGCGAGCCATCGCGGCCGAGACGGCCGCTCGCGCACAGGCGGCGGCACGGGCGGCGGCACGGGGGGTGGCGGTGGCAGGTCCGACAGCTCGCGCCTTGTGACCCGGACGATCACCTCATGCTCACCGATCGGCGACTTGAGGGTCAACGTCCCGAACTCGGTCCCCGGTTGGGACGGTCCGTTCGCGTGGACCCGGAGCCGCGGATCGTCGTACTCGATGGTCAGCCACGCAGCGTCCGCTTGTGCCGTGGCAGCGGTGGCGATCGGTGGCCCGGACAAGGTCAGTACGGCGCTC
>DATILB010000371.1:0-3433 GCA_035477015.1 Nocardioidaceae bacterium
CACGCTGGTCGATGATCGAGCGTGCTTCCTCGAGCTGATCGGCCGGGGGGTTGTTCCCGTCTTCCGTCTGAGCCTGCAGCGTGATCCGGGTGCCGCCCTGGAGGTCGAGACCCAGCTTGGGCTGCCAATCCGAGGTGAGCGCCACCAGGCCATACATGGCACCGATCGTGACGATGAAGATGATCAGCCTGCGCCCGTAGTGGGACGCCTTTGCTGCCACGGTCTACTCGCTCCTGTTCGAGGCCGGCCGCTTCGTCGGGCCAGCTGGGTGGTTACTGGCCGTCACGCTCGGCGGTCGACTCAGCCGCGTCCGAGGTCTCATCCTGCTCCTCGGCGGCCACGGGCTCGTCGCTCAACACTCGGGCCACTGCTCCGCGGGCGACCTTCAGGACGGTCCCGGGCGCGACCTCGAGCTGCAGGGTCTCGTCCGTCGAGTCCGTCACGATGCCGAAGATGCCCGAGGTGAGCATGACCTCAGACCCCACGGTCGCAGCGTGCTGTGTCGCTGTCGCCTCTCGCTGACGGCGCTGGGCCGGGCGGATCAGCAGGAACCAGAACAGCCCCGCGATCAGCAACAGCGGCAGCAGGTTCACCAGGGCTTCCACGTGATCTCCAACTCCAGACTTTTCAGCAGTGTGCGGGCACGTCAGGACAGACGGGTACGACGGCCCGGGGCAGTCTAACCGCAGGGTGGCGTGGTTCATGCCACCCCAGGTGAACGGCTGGAGACCTAGCTGGGTTCCTCGTCGAAGAGCGTGCCCTCCGAGAACGGCGCCTGCGCCGGGGCGGTGAGCCCCAGATGCGCCCAGGCGGCGGGCGTGGCGACACGACCGCGCGGGGTGCGGGCCAGCAGCCCCAGACGGACCAGGAACGGCTCGGCGACTTCCTCGACCGTCTCTCGCTCCTCCCCGACTGCGACGGCCAGAGTGCTCACACCGACCGGGCCGCCGCCGAAGCGACGGCACAAGGCGTCGAGGACCGCGCGGTCCAGCCGGTCGAGCCCGGAGCGATCGACCTCGTAGAGGTCCAGGGCACGATGCGCGATCTCCTCCGTAAGGATGCCGTCCGCCCGGACCTGGGCGAAGTCCCGCACGCGGCGGAGGAGGCGGTTCGCGATCCGAGGGGTGCCGCGGCTACGGGAGGCGATCTCAGCCGCCCCGGCGTCGGTGAGGTCGACCTCGAGCAGGCCCGCGCTGCGGTGGATGATGCGGTCGAGCTCGTGCGGCTCGTAGAACTCCAGGTGGGCGGTGAACCCGAAGCGGTCCCGGAGCGGGCCGGGCAGCAACCCGGCTCGCGTCGTCGCCCCGACCAGCGTGAACGGCGGGATCTCCAGCGGGATCGCGGTAGCGCCGGGACCCTTGCCGATCACGACGTCGACCCTGAAGTCCTCCATCGCCATGTAGAGCATCTCTTCGGCCGGGCGGGCCATCCGGTGGATCTCGTCGACGAAGAGGACGTCACCTTCGTTCATACCCGACAGGATTGCCGCGAGGTCACCGGCATGCGTGATCGCAGGGCCGCTCGTCAGCCGAAGCGGCGCACTCATCTCGGCGGAGATGATCATCGCGAGGGTCGTCTTGCCGAGCCCGGGCGGGCCGCTGAGCAGCACGTGGTCCGGCGTGCGTCCACGGGCGACGGCAGCCTCCAGCATGAGACCGAGCTGCTCGCGCACGCGGTCCTGACCGATCAGCTCGGCCAGCGACTTCGGCCGGAGCGCTGCCTCAACGACGCGCTCGTCACCGTCGGCCTCGGCCGCCGTGAGCTTTTCGACGTACGCCGCCTCGAAGGCTTCGAGCTCTGCATCGTTCATCAGGCACGGCTCAGGTTGCGCAGGGCGGCGCGGAGCAGCCCCGCGACGTCAGGGCTCTCGCCGGGTTCCGGCGCGACCTCGTCCATGGCCTTGTCCGCCTCCCGAGCAGACCAGCCGAGACCGACGAGGCCGGTCCGGACCTGGTCGCGCCAAGCCTCAGCCGACTGGGCCGGCACGGTCCTCGACGACCCGAGCGGCGGCCCGATGCGGTCCTTGAGCTCGAGGATGATGCGCTGCGCCCCCTTCTGGCCGATTCCGGGTACGGCCGTCAGGGCTCGGACGTCCTCGGTCGTGACCGCGCGCCGCAGGGCCTCGGGCGAGTGGACCGCCAGCATCGCCTGGGCCAGCTTCGGGCCGACCCCGCTCGCGGTCTGCAACAGCTCGAAGACCGACTTCTCGTCCTCGTCGAGGAAGCCGAACAGGGTGAGCGACTCCTCGCGCACGATCATGCTCGTCGGCAGCGTGCTGGGCTGGCCGATCCGAAGGGTCGCAAGGGTGCCTGGGGTGCAGTTGAGCTCGAGCCCGACTCCCCCGACCTCCAAGATGGCGCTGTTCAGAGTGAGCCCGGCGACGGTGCCGCTGACGAACGCGATCATGACCTGCTCCTCGCCAACGCTGCGTCGAGGCGCGACTGTGCGGCGCCGCGCCAGATGTGGGTGATGGCCAGCGCGAGCGCGTCCGCTGCGTCGGCCGGCTTCGGGGCTGCGGACAACCCGAGCAGTCGGGTGACCATCGCCCCCACCTGGGCCTTGTCGGCGCGGCCGTTGCCGGACACTGCTGCCTTGACCTCGCTCGGGGTATGGGTCGCGACCGGGATGCCCCGGCGAGCGGCTGCGACGAGTGCGATCCCGCTGGCCTGGGCGGTGCCCATGACCGTGCTCACGTTGTGCTGGCTGAAGACCCGCTCCACCGCGACCGCGTCAGGACCGTGCCGCTCGATCCACTCCTCGATGCCCTGCTCCAGGGCCCAGAGCCGCTCGGCTAGAGGCAGTTCAGGGCTGGTGCGCACGACGCCGACGTCGACGAGGCGAAGCGGCCGCCCGACGGACCCGTCGACCACGCCGAGACCACAGCGGGTCAGGCCTGGGTCGATGCCCAGCACGCGCATCCTTGGTCCTCTCGTCCGAACATGTGTTCGGACACAAACCTAAGCGATGTGGCGAGGCCCGGGGCTCAGCCGGGACGGCGTGTCGGAGGACGTGCAGCGGGGCGGCACGCTGACGTGCCGCCCCGCTGGTGAATCCGTCTCTACTTGGCGACCGCCTCGTGGTCATCGGCGTGCAGCCCGCCGCCACCCGACGTGGTGGCCCCACTTCCACTGACAGCGCTTGCGGGGTTGACCAGCGGCCTGATGCTCAGGTTCCGCCGCGCAAGGGTCAGTACGACGTGCGCCGCCGCGTCCGACATCTCGCTCAGCCCCGTGTTGCTGTTGTTGTCGAACGTGTCGCAGAACAGGTGGTAGCACGGGTCGTAGGGCTGGCCCGCCGTGCCGCCGTACACCGCCGCCTCAGCCGCCGTCTTGACGCCTTCGGCACCGGTGAAGAGACCACCCGCCGGGATGTCGACACCCGCTGCGATGAACGGGCCGTAGTCGGACCGACCGCTGAACGGCGTCTCGGCCGA
>DATILB010000372.1:0-55219 GCA_035477015.1 Nocardioidaceae bacterium
GCTCGGCTGCACCTCCGCTTCAGCGTCAAGGACGCGTGGACCCGAAGGCTGCTCACGCCAGGTCGCTTCGGTCGACGAGACGTCCTGGTCAGTGCGGAGTTCTACCGGGCGCTGGAGCAACCGCACTGCAAGCTGATCGCCTGGCCGGTCTACGCGATCGTGCCGCACGGCGTACGCACCGCAGAGGGCATCGAGCACCGCGTCGACTGCATCATCCTCAGCCACGCCCTCAAGAAGGAGCTCGCCGCATGACCACCCCTGATCACGAGATCGCGATCATCGGCGGTGGGTTCAGTGGCATCGGTGCCGCGATCCTCCTGGAGAAAGCCGGCTTCTCCGACTACCTGATGATCGAGGAGGGCGACGGAGTCGGCGGTGCCTGGCACTGGAACACCTACCCGGGCGTCGCAGTCGACATCCCTTCGTTCAGCTACCAGTTCTCCTTCGAGCAGATCGCCGGCTGGTCGCGCATCTACGCGCCGGGCAACGAGCTCAAGAGGTACGCCGAGCACTGCGTCGACAAGTACGACGTACGCCGCCGAACGATGTTCAACACCAGGATCGTGGCTGCGACGTTCGACGACGCGACGCACCTGTGGCAGCTCGACACCGCCGACGGCCGGTCGGTGACGGCACGGTTCGTGGTCGGGGCGACCGGTGTGCTGACCCAGCCGAAGAACCCTGACATCAAGGGGCTCTTGTCGTACAAGGGGACCGTGATGCACACGGCCCGGTGGGACCACGACGTCGACCTGCGCGGGAAGCGGGTGGCGATCATCGGCACCGGTGCCTCAGCCGTGCAGGCGATCCCCAAGATCGCCCGGGACGCCGAGCACCTGACCGTGCTCCAGAGGACGCCGATCTGGTGCCTGCCGAAGCCCGACGTACGCATGCCGGGAGTCGCCCGAGTCGCTCTGCGCCGGATTCCCGGTGCGCGTCGGGTCAGCCGGCTCGCGAGCCAGACGTTCGTCGAGCTGACCTTCCCGCTGGCCGCCCACTTCGGAGGCTTGCTGCCGATCTCGAGGTCGGGTGAGGCCATTGGGCATGCCCACCTTCGCCGAGCCGTCAAGGACCCCGTGGTGCGCGAGAAGCTCACGCCGGCGTACGCCCTCGGCTGCAAGCGGCCCAGCTTCTCCAACGAGTACCTGCAAGCCTTCAACCGCTCGAACGTCACTCTCGAGACGACCTCGATCGACAAGATCACCTCCCGAGGCGTGCGCACTTCCGACGGCGTCGAGCACCCCATCGACGTGCTGATCCTGGCCACCGGCTTCAAGGTCTTCGAGAGGGGCAACATGCCGGCCTTCACGGTCACGGGGTCGGCCGGCGTCGACCTGGAGGACTGGTGGATGGAGAACCGCTTCCAGGCCTACGAAGGCGTGAGCGTGCCCGGCTTCCCCAACTTCTTCGCCATCCTCGGCCCGTACGGCTACAACGGGTCGTCCTACTTCAACCTGATCGAGACCCAGACCGCCCACATCATCCGCTGCCTGCGTCGCGCTCGTCGTACCCAGGCGACAAGGGTGGAGGTGACCGAAGAGGCGAACGCGCGGTACTTCGAGCGGATGCTCGGCCGCCGCAAGCATCAGGTGTTCTGGCAGGACAGCTGCACGCTCGCCAACAGCTACTACTTCGACGTACACGGCGACGTGCCGTTCCGGGCCTCGCCCACCTTGGAGACCATGTGGGCCGCTGCTCGGTTCGACCTCGACGACTACCGTTTCGACGCCAGCGCCTGACCCACCGGTGGTCGAGCAGCGACGCGAAGCGAGCGTCCGTCGAGACCAACAACCGCCCGTCACCTCGTTGGTCTCGACAGACGGCGCCTCGCGCAGGGGCTCGCCACCTGCTCGACCACCGGGCGCCAACGCACGCTTCTGCCGATGATGGCGCGGGCCCAAATCCCGCACATGCGAAGTTGCGGCCCTGATTTTCGCGAGATCGGGGCCCTAATCGCGCAGGTGCGGAGTTGGGGCCCTGCGCTGTCCTGCCGTGATCCGGCCGCGGGACGAAGGGGCCAGTTCGACATGCAGTGGGCCCCTAGGCGCCTTGTTTGGAGCCGATTCGGGGACTAGTGCATGTCCAATTGGCCTTGGGCGTTCACTTCAACAGGTACTTCTGCCAGAAGGCGCCCGACTTGAAGGCGGAACTGGAGAACTACCTGTTCTTTTGTACGGGTGACCGGTCCGGCGCTGGCTTGCGAAGCGCACGCTCATCATCATGCCGAGATTGAGATGACGGGCTCGTCATGATTTCGCCGAGTCGCGCCGATAACCTGATTCGCATGCCGGACGACGTAGTTGAGGTGATTGGCGTACATCGGGTGCCAGACGTCCCCGATGCGTATCTGCTCGAAATCCGATCGGCCCGTCCGCCGGATGAGCTGCACCTCGAAGCCTTCACTCAGGAGTACCCGGAACAGCCGCGGGAGACATGGCAGGCCCCGTGGATGGAGCGCTGGTTGGATCCAAGCGGCGAACGGGTACTCACCGACGAGTTCGCCGCGCCGCCAGCTGGGCTTACCGAGAGCCGACTGGTGTTCTTCCTGCACTTCCCATCATTCGACAGGCCACTGCTGACCCCGATGGGCCCAGCCCCGCTTCCGGTGCCCACGGACATTCCAGACCGGCTGTCAGCGGTTCACTATCGACCGGTCGACTAGGGCGTCAGCGTCTCGGATCCGCGGCATCCGACTCTGCCGCTCTGTGCATTCGCGACTTCGCCGCCAAAGAAGCGCGAGATGGTCGTCAATCACCCGCGCGACGACCATCTTGCGCTGTTCTGTCGCGCCCTTCGTGTGGTCAAGGGGCCACGTCGGAGCTGCGTGCACCCGCCGGGTCGAGCCGCGCACCCCTTCTCGCCAACCGGCGGCCACAAGAACTGGCAACTCCTCGGTTCCGACCCAATTCGAGGCCGTTTTCACGACAGTTGCCAGTTCTTGTGGCCCCCGCCATGGTCGGGAACCTAGGGGCGGGGGACCCTGGTGCACCCTCACCGGCGCTACCGTGGCGAGGTGGAGCAGAGCGCGATCGACCGGCTCCTGGCGCAGGCTCGCGAGGGCCTGGACCGGGTTGAGCCGGAGGACCTTGCGGCGGAGGTTGCGGCCGGAGCCGTCGTGGTCGACACGCGCCCTGTCGAGCAGCGGGACCGGGACGGCGAGCTGCCCGATTCGGTCGTCATCGACCGCAACGTCCTCGAGTGGCGGCTCGACCCGACCTCGCCGCACCGCATCGACGCGGCCAGGGACCACGACGTGCGGTTCGTCATCGTGTGCAACGAGGGGTTCAGCTCGAGCCTGGCCGCTGCCACGCTGCGCGAGCTCGGGCTGCACAGGGCGACCGACCTCGCAGGTGGCTTCCAGGCTTGGTTGGCCCTGCAAGAACCGGAAAAGTAAAAAGTCCCGCCCCCGAGTAACCCAGGGGCGAGCCCAGTCGATTAGGTGATTGGCCGGGCATTCTGCAACCCCCTCCGCAGTGTGCCCGGCCTTTTCATGCCCAAAAACGGGCTCAGTCGTGGGTGATGCGCTCCTCGTACGCCGCACGCGCGTCTTGGTCGACCTCGTCGAGGAAGGCCTTGTCGGCACCGAACTTCGCGGTGCTCCAGCCGACGAACTTCCTGGGCATCAGCTTGCCGACCAGGACAGTGGCGCCTGCGGCCCGCGTGACACGGCGGATCGGCACCGGCTTCTCGATCACCTTGCAGATCGCCTCGGCGATCTCGCTCGGCTCTGCGTTGCGGAAGCCCTTCACGCCGGTGGTGCCGGCCACGAGCTCGGTGTTGGTGAAGGTCGGCGAGACGACCGAGACGTCAACTCCCGTGCCGAGGTGCTCGAGGCGAATGGCCTCGGTGAAACCGACCACGGCGAACTTTGAGCCGCAGTACGCCGCAGCGCCCGGGAAGGCGCCCTCGCCGGCCAGCGACGCGATGTTGATGATGTGGCCCGCCTTGCGCGGCAGCATCCGTTGAAGCGCCTGACGCGTGCCGTTCATGACGCCGAAGACGTTGATCTCGACCATGCGGTTCACGCTTGCCTCGGACTGCTCGACGAAGCGCCCGATCGGCATGATGCCGGCGTTGTTGATCAGCACGTCGACGTTGCCGAGCTGCGCTTCAACGAGGTCGAGGAACTCGCCGAAGGACTCGCTGTCAGTCACGTCCAGCCGGGTGTACGTCGTGACGCCCAGCTCGGATGCGGCCTCCTTGAGGCGCGCCTCGTCGATGTCACCGATGGCCACTTTGGCGCCGTGACGGATCAGCATCGCCGCCGTCTCGTAGCCGATCCCACGTGCGCCGCCGGTGATGGCGACGACCTTGCCGGTCAGCGCGCTCACAGGCCGAGACGCTGCTTGATACCGCGACCGAACATGCCGCGCAGGAGGCGACTGGTCAGTGCCGTCCGCTTGCGGGAGTACGGGTACCAAACCAGCTCGTTCTTCATCGTGGGCACCTTCGGCGCGGTCTGCGCCTGGATCTTGCAGTACTTCCGGATGCCGTAGGCACCGCCCTGACGGGCGCCCACGCCGGAGGTCTTCCAGCCGTTGTGCGGGAGCGGGACGGCGAACAGGTTGGTGAACGCGTCGTTGATGTTCACGGCGCCGGCCTCGATGCGCTTGCCGATCTCGCCGCCACGGGAGACGTCAGAGGTCCACACGGTCGCGGAGAGGGCGTACGGCGAGTCGTTGGCCATCCGGATGGCCTCGTCGATGTCGGCCACCTTCATGATCGGGATCGTGGGGCCGAAGGTCTCCTCGGTCATGCAGGCCATCGAGTGGTCGACGTCGACGAGGATCGTGGGCTCGTACGAGTTGGTCATCTTGCCGCGCTTGCCGCCCGTGAGTGCCCGAGCCCCTGACTTGACGGCCTCCGTGACATGCCGGTCGACGAGATCGACCTGGGCTGCCGTGACCATGGCGCCCACGTCGTTGCCGGCGCCGACGCCCTGGGAGAGTCCCTTGACCTTCTCGGTCAGCTTGCTAACGAACGCGTCGTAGACCGGCTCCTCGACGTACACCCGCTCGATCGAGACGCAGACCTGGCCGGAGTTGAACAGGCCGCCCCACGAGATGCCGTTGACCGCGCGGTCGAGGTCCGCGTCGGCGCAGACGATGGCAGGGTCCTTGCCGCCGAGCTCGAGGCTGTACGGCTTGAGCTGTGCTGCCGCGGCAGCCGCGATCTTCTTGCCCGTGGGGGTGGAGCCGGTGAACTGGACGTAGTCGACGGCGTCGACTACTGCCGCACCCGTGGCGCCGCCGCCCGTGATGCAGGCGAGGACCTTGGGCGCACCGATCTCGTCCCACGCCCGGCAGATCAGCTGCGCGGCGAGCGGCGTCTCTTCGGACGGCTTCTCGATGACGGCGCAGCCGGCCGCGAGGGCGGGGATGGCGTCCATGAAGAAGAGCGTGACCGGGAAGTTCCACGGCGTGATGACGCCGACCACCGGGTACGGCGAGTAGACCTTGGTGAGCTTCTTGGTCATCGTCATCGGGCTGGCGGACTTGACCCGCTCGTCCTCGAGGAACTTCTCGGCGTTGTCCGCCCAGTAGGCGACCAGGCTCGCGCTCGCGATGACCTCGAGCTCGGCGTCGGGGCGTACCTTGCCGGTCTCCGCGACCAGGACGTCGGTGATCTCGGCCGTGTGGTCCATCAGCCAGTTGCGGAGCTTGTGCAGCCAGACCTTCCGGCCCTTCGGGCCCATCGCCTGCCAGGCGATCTGCTGCATGCGCAGCTCCGCGGTGATGCGGTACACCTCTTCGGCGGACGTGTCGGGGACGGTGCCCACGACCTTGCCGTCGGCGGGGTTGGTCACAACGAGCTCGTTGGGTCGGGCGTCTACAGTCACGGGGGTCTCCTCATCAGCGCAGCGGCGTCTCTCCCGCTCCATGTCAGAGCATCACTGATCGGAGCGGCAGAGGGAAGGGCTCGTTCGCAATGTGAGAACGAACGTTATCAGTTGGCTCAGATCCAGCGTCTGAACCAGATGCGGTCCAGCCACTCGCTGTTGGTCAGCAACCCGTCGGTGTAGATCGGGTAGAACCACGCGAAGTTCGCCACCACGAGGACCACGAAGGCGCCGGCGACCGCCGCTCCCGCGCTGCGCCTGGTGTAGCTCGCCCTCGGCCCACCGATGAGCCGGCCGATGAGCAGGGCGCACGCCACGCACGTGAAGGGCACCATCGCGACGGCGTAGTAGTAGAAGATCGGGCGGTCGGCGAACGGGATCCAGATGAGCCACGTCGAGGCGAACCCGAGCACGGCCACGCCGAATCGCCAGTCGCGACGGGCAACCCACGAGTAGACGGCGTACAGCATGGCCACGGCGCCGCCCCACCAGAGGATCGGGGTGCCAAGCAGGACGATCTGCCGAAGGCACGTCGACCCGGCGACGGCCTCGCAACCCTGCTCGCCCGGCTGGATACCCAGCTGGGCGTCGACCCCGACCGGGCGGTTGATCAACGGCCAGCCTTGCGGTGCCGACTGGTAGATGTGCGTCGCGCCCTCGAGCCCGTGTGAATGGAAGCCGTAGACCGCGAGGTGGTAGTGGTAGAAGGAGCGCAACGCCTGGGTGAAGCTGTCCCAGAAGCCGCTCGGGTCCTGCTTGGTCCAGTCGCCCCAGTACGGCGTGTAGCTGGTCTTGGCCAGGTGCAGGTCGTACTCGTGGGCGTGCATCAGCCACCCGGTCCACGAGACGAAGTAGACGACCAGCGCCACGACAACCAGGTAGAAGAAGGCCGGGATGCCGTCGACGATCGCGGCTCGCAGCCAGTACATCCGGACGCCGAACATGCGCCGCACGCCGGCGTCCTGGAAGACGACCCACAGCCCGAAGACGGCGAGCGGCCAGATCGCAGTCCACTTCGTTGCCAGAGCCATGCCGAACATCAGCCCGGCCGCCAGTCGCCAGGGACGCCATCGAATGCCACGCACGGGTCCCCAGCCCTTGGGTCCAGCCCGATAGTCGGCGGTCACCCGATCGGCCAGTCTGCTGCGGCCGTAGTCGCGATCAGCGACGAGGCACGAGACCCCGCAGAGGATGAAGAGGGCGAGGAAGATGTCGAGCAGCGCAAGCCGCGACATCACGAAGTGCAGTCCGTCGAAGCACAGCAGCACGCCCGCCGTACAACCCAGAAGCGTGGAGCCCGTGAGGCGTCGTACGAGCCGGATCAGCACCATCACCATGAGCGCGCCGGCGACGGCACTGGCGACCCGCCATCCGAACGGGTCCATTCCGAAGAGCTTCTCTCCCAGGCCGATCAGCCAGAGACCCCCCGGGGGGTGGACGCTCATGCTCGGGGTGTCGCGGAACGCGGCCTCGATGTTGCCCTCGAGCACCCGCTTCACAGCCTCGTCGAGGGGGGCGACGCCGTCACGGACGTAGCCGTAGTGCCACACCGACCAGGCGTCCTTCGCGTAGTACTTCTCGTCGAAGAGCAGGTCGCGGGGGTCGCCCAGCTTCCAGAGCCGCAGGAACGCCGCTATGGCCGTGATCCCGAGGGTTGCCAGCCACCCCATGAGCCGGTCGCTGCCCGCGATGAGCGGGACCAGCCGCCTCCGCCCGGAAGGGACGACTCGACCGTCGGCCGTCCACGACAGGCCCATCGTCCGCCCGAACGTCCGGTCGGGCCCCTCCTTGACGGTCACCGCGACATCGTACGGTCACCCCGAGGTCCGGTGGTCGAGCCGCAGGGTGAGCGAAGCGAGCCAGCGTGTCGAGACCAATCAGTGGCCTGACATCATCGGACGCGTGACGGACGACAGGGGCGTGCTGGTTCTCGCGGGCACTCCCATAGGGCGAGTCGAGGATGCACCTCCTCGCCTGCTGACGGAGCTGGCCTCCGCAGACGTCGTTGCCGCTGAGGACACCCGTCGGCTCCGCCGGCTCGCGTCCGAGCTCGGCGTGACGATCGCAGGCCGGGTGGTGTCGTACTTCGAGGGCAACGAGCAGGCTCGGGTCCCGGCCCTGATCGAGGCGCTGCAGAACGGTGAGCGCGTGCTGGTGGTGACCGACGCCGGGATGCCCTCAGTGAGCGACCCCGGCTACCGGCTCGTGGCAGCCGCCGTCGAGGCCGGGATCCAGGTCACGTCGGTCCCCGGTCCCTCGGCGGTTCTCACCGCCCTCGCGGTCTCCGGGCTTCCCGTCGATCGCTTCTGCTTCGAGGGCTTCCTGCCTCGCAAGGCCGGCGAGCGCTCTCGAAGGCTCGAGTCGCTTCGCGAGGAGCCGCGGACCATGGTCTTCTTCGAGGCGCCGCACCGCACCGAGGTGGCGCTCGCAGCGATGGCCGAGATCCTCGGGTCCGACCGGCCGGCTGCCGTCTGCCGCGAGCTGACCAAGACCTATGAGGAGGTACGCCGTGGCGGGCTCTCCGACCTGGTGGCCTGGGCCGCCGACGGCGTACGCGGTGAGGTGACGATCGTCGTGTCCGGAGCACCGCCCGTGAGCGCCGAGGGCCTGGACGCCTCGGATCTGGCGGCTCTCGTCGAGGCCGAGGACCTGCCAAAGAAGGAGGCCATCGCGGCGGTGGCGAAGCGACTGGGGATCCCCAAGCGGGACGTCTACGACGCGGTGCATCGATGAGCCGTCCCGAAGCGCCGGAGCCGCTGCCACACCCGGTGGTCGACAACCACTGCCACCTCGACATGGGGCTCGGCGGGGACGTGCTCCCCGTCCAGGAAGCGCTGTCGGCGAGCGCGGCTGTCGGCGTGCCTCGCATCGTGCAGATCGGGTGCGACCTCCCGGGTGCCCGCTGGGCGGTCGAGACGGCGAACCGGTTCGACGAGATCGTCGCTGGAGTCGCGCTGCACCCGAACGAAGCCCCGCGCGTCGATCTCGAGCCGGCCTTCGCGGAGATCGAAGCCCTCGCGGCGGATCCACGGGTGCGGGCCGTGGGAGAGACCGGGCTCGACTACTTCCGCACCGGCGAGGACGGCCGCGCGGTCCAGCAGGAGTCCTTCCGACGGCACATCGACCTCGCCAAGCGACTCGGCAAGACCCTGGTGATCCACGATCGCGACTCCCATGAGGACGTCCTCAGACTCGTCGACGAGGAGCGGGCGCCCGAGCGGGTGGTGATGCACTGCTTCTCCGGTGACGCAGCCTTCGCGAAGGCCTGTCTCGACCGTGGCTTCTGGCTGTCGTTCGCAGGCACCGTGACCTTCAAGAACGCCCAGGACCTCCGCGACGCCCTGGTCGTGGCGCCCCAGGACCGGGTGCTCGTGGAGACCGACGCGCCGTACCTGACCCCGATGCCCTATCGCGGCCGCCCGAACGCGTCGTACCTGATCCCCTTGACGATGCGGGTCATGGCCGAGGCCCGGGGTGAGGACCTCGGGGAGCTCTGTGCAGCCGTTGAAGCGAACACGTTCGCGGCGTTCGGCGGGGCCTGGTAGCCCCAAGAATTGGTCCAGACCACCGCTGTGACCCAGGCCACGCCTGGCGGACCGCTTGCTGTGGCTAGCGTGATGTAGGCCACTAGAAACCTCTCAAACGCGGGCGTAACCCCCCAAAGCGACCTGCAAAGTCGCTTGCAACCAGTTAGCGTTTTGGGATCAGCCGGGAGCGGATTCTCGGGGTGGCGTGGCAACACAGCCGCTTGTCCGCGGACCGGGGAGCACCACCATTGGAGACGTGTGCAGAACTCGATCGCGCTACTGACCAGCACGAAGGCCATCCTGAGCCTGGCACTCACCATCGTGGCGAGCGTCCTTCTCACCGGTGTCGGCTACGCAGCCCTCACCACGAAGGTCACCCTCTCGCTCGACGGCAAGGCCTCCACCGTTCGCACCTTGGGTGACACGGTCGGAGAGGTTCTCGCAGCCGAAGGCATCGAGGTCAGCGAGCGCGACGTGGTCGCTCCGGGTGTGGACACCCCGGTCAGCGACGGCACGCAGATCGCGGTCAAGTTCGGCCGCCCCCTCGACATCTCCGTGGATGGTGCCACCACCCGCTACTGGGTGACCGCCACCGACGTTTCCAGCGCGCTCGACCAGATCGGCGTCCGCTACGGCAACGCCGCCTTGTCCGCGAGCCGTGGCGACGAGATCGGACGCGGTGGCCTCGACCTCGAGGTGATCACCCCCAAGAAGCTCACCGTCACCGACGGCAAGCACGAGCCGCTCACCAAGACCGTCAAGGCGCTGACCGTCTCGCAGGCTCTGGCGAAGTTCCACGTGACGGTCGACGCGAACGACCGCATCAAGCCGGGCCTCGGCAAGCTGCTCAAGGACGGCGACACGATCACCGTCGACCACGTCCGCGTGGAGAAGTCGCGAGTCAAGAACGCTGTCTGGGAGTTCGACACCCAGTACGAGTACGACTCGTCGATGTACGAGGACGAGTCGGAGACCCTCCGCGAGGGTGTCGACGGCCGCCGCAACGCGAACGTGAAGAAGTTCTACGTGAACGGCGACTACAGCAGCACCAAGGTCGTCACCACGAAGAAGCTGCAGGTTCCGGTCGCCGCGATCGTCAAGGTCGGCACCAAGGAGCGCCCGGTCGTGACCAACTTCGCCAGCGGCAGCACGGTCTGGGACCAGCTCGCCAACTGTGAGTCGGGTGGCAACTGGGCCATCAACACCGGCAACGGCTACTACGTCGGTCTCCAGTTCAGCCTCGGCACCTGGCAGTCGTACGGCGGCACCGGCCTTCCCAGCGAGGCCAGCCGTGAGACCCAGATCGCCGTTGCGACGAAGCTCCGCGACGCATCCGGCGGGTACGGCGCTTGGCCGCACTGCGCGTCGGTGCTCGGCCTGCCCACCTGAGTCCCCCCACGGGTCGCCAGCTTTTGCCCTCCTAGTGGCGACCCAGGGTTTGCGGATCTCCACCCGGGTCCGCGCCCGCTGGAGCGGCACTGCCGCCGGATAGGCTGATCGAATGGTCGACGAGCCTTCCGCGTCCGCCGGACCGAGTCTTCTCGGTCCGGCGGATGTCCGTTCGCTGGCCTCTGCTCTGGGGATCCGTCCCACCAAGCAACGTGGGCAGAACTTCGTCATCGACGCCAACACGGTCCGCCGCATCGTGCGCGCCTCAGGGGTCTCGGACGAGGACGTCGTACTCGAGGTGGGGCCCGGTCTGGGGTCCCTCACGCTGGCGCTGCTCGAGGTAGCGAAGCGCGTCGTGGCGATCGAGATCGACGAGGTCCTGGCCGCCGCGCTGCCCGCGACGATCGCGGCCCACGCCCCTGACCACCTCGACCGTTTCGAGGTCGTCCACGCCGACGCGCTGCGCGTCACCGAAGTGCCGGGTGAGCCGCCGACCGCGCTCGTGGCGAACCTGCCCTACAACGTCTCCGTCCCCGTGCTGCTGCACCTGATGACACTGCTGCCGTCGCTTCGTCACGGGCTGGTGATGGTGCAGTCGGAGGTCGCCGACCGGCTGGCCGCGCCACCCGGATCCAAGACGTACGGCGTGCCGTCGGCCAAGGCTGCCTGGTTCGCGGAGGTCAAGCGCGCTGGTGCCATCGGCCGCAACGTCTTCTGGCCGGCGCCCAACGTCGACTCCGGGCTCGTGGCCTGGGTGCACCGCGACCCGCCGTCGACGGCGGCGACGCGGGAGCAGGTCTTTGCGGTCATCGACGCCGCCTTCGCCCAACGACGCAAGACCGTGCGCTCGGCACTCCGGGCGGCCTACCCCGTCGAGGTCGTCGACGCAGCCCTCGAGAAGGCCGGCATCGACCCCACTCTCCGAGGCGAAGCTCTCCACATCGGCCAGTTCGCGTTGATCGCCGAGGGGATGCGGTGACCCAGTCGGTGACGGTCTCCGCTCCGGCGAAGATCAACCTTTCTCTCGGCGTCGGTCCCCTGCGCGCCGATGGCTTCCACCCGCTTGCCACGGTCTTTCAGGCGATCGGCCTCTTCGACGAGGTGCGGGTCCGTCCGGCCGAGTCTGACATTCTCACCGTGTATGGCGACGGGGTGGACGCGTCCGACGTACCCACCGATGGTTCGAACATCGCACTCAAGGCCGCGCGTCTGCTCGCCAAGCACCACAGCGTCGACGAGTACGTCGAGATGCACATCCACAAGCGGATCCCCGTTGCGGGGGGACTGGCCGGTGGGTCCGCGGACGCGGCGGCTGCGCTGGTGGCCTGCGACGCGCTCTGGGGACTGCGAACACCTCGCGACGAGCTGCTGGACCTCGCTGCCGAGCTGGGTAGCGACGTGCCGTTCTGTGTGGTCGGCGGCACCGCGATCGGCCTGGGCCGAGGTGAGGTGCTGTCGCCGGTCATGTCACGCGGCTCGTACTGGTGGGTCGTCGTGCCTGGGGAGGGCGGGCTCTCCACTCCTTCCGTGTACGCCGAGTTCGACCGGCTGATCGCGGACTCGGGTGCCGACGAGCCGGAGGTCTCCGACTCCTTGCTGTCCGCCTTGCGTGCGGGCGACGTCGAGTGGCTCGGCACCGCACTCAGCAACGACCTGCAACGTGCCGCGCTGTCGCTCCAGCCGGACCTGGCGCCGCTGCTCGAGCAGGGCCTCGACGCATCCGCGCACGGTGCGATCGTCTCCGGCTCGGGACCGACCACCGTCTTCCTGTGTGAGAGCCGCGAGCACGCCCTGGAGGTCGGCAGCACGTTCGACCGCACGGTGCTCGTCGCCGAGGCTCCGGTCCATGGCGCCCGGGTGGTCTCGCGTTGACGAACCTGGTCAACCTCGAGCGCGTCTCGAAGTCGTACGGCGTCCGACCCCTGCTCAGCGACGTGTCGATCGGTGTCGGGGCCGGCAACCGCATCGGTGTCGTCGGGCGCAACGGTGATGGCAAGACCACGCTGCTGCGGCTGATCGGCGGACTCGAGGAGCCCGACACCGGGCGGATCTCGCGGCAGCGGGGGCTGCACCTGGGATTCCTCACCCAGGGTGACGAGTTCCCGGCAGACGCGACGGTTCGCCACGTCGTCCTCGCCGACAAGTCGGACCACGAGTGGGCCGCGTCGTCGGTGACGCGGGAGATCGTGACGGTCCTGCTCGCCGGCCTCGACCTCGACCGGCTGATGGAGGGACTCTCCGGCGGCGAGCGCAGGCGATGCTCCTTGGCCCAGTTGCTGCTGGGGGAGCACGACCTCATCGTGCTGGACGAGCCGACCAACCACCTCGACGTCGAGGCGGTCGCGTGGCTCGCCGCCCACCTCGCCGCCCGTGACACGGCCATCGTCGTGGTCACGCACGACCGATGGTTCCTCGACGAGGTTTGCGAGCGCACGTGGGAGGTCCACGACGGCGTGCTCGACGTGTACGACGGCGGCTATGCCGCGTTCGTGCTCTCCAAGGCGGAGCGCCAGCGTCAGGCGGCGGCATCCGAGTCGCGTCGGCAGAACCTCATGCGCAAGGAGCTGGCCTGGCTCCGCCGTGGCGCACCCGCCCGCACGTCGAAGCCCAAGTTCCGGATCGATGCGGCCAACGCGCTCATCGAGAACGAGCCACCGCCGCGCGACCGGCTCGAACTGCAGAAGTTCGCCACCCAGCGGCTCGGCAAGGACGTGCTCGACATCGAGGACGCCGACCTGGTCCGCGGCGACAAGAGTCTGCTCAAGCACGCCACCTGGCGGCTCGGCCCGGGCGACCGCGTCGGCATCGTGGGCGTCAATGGCGCCGGCAAGACGTCCGTGCTGAAGCTGCTGTCCGGCGAGCTCAAGCCGCAGGCGGGCCGGGTGAAGACGGGCCGGACCGTGGCACTGGCCCAGCTCACCCAGGCTCTCGACCACCTCGACCCCGAGCTGCGCGTACTCGACTCGGTGGAGCAGATCGCCCGCGTGACTCGCACGACCGCCGGCGAGATCACTGCCAGCTCGATGCTCGAGCGCTTCGGTTTCACCGGCGACCGGTTGACGACCAGGATCGGCGACCTGTCGGGTGGCGAACGACGCCGGCTCCAGCTGATGCGACTGTTGCTAGGCGAGCCGAACGTGCTGCTCCTCGACGAGCCCACCAACGACCTCGACATCGAGACCCTCACGGTGCTGGAGGACTTCCTCGACTCCTGGCCGGGCACCCTCGTCGTCGTCTCGCACGACCGGTACTTCCTCGAGCGCACCTGTGACACGGTCTGGGCACTCCTCGGCGACGGCCAGATCCGGATGCTGCCGCGCGGCGTCGACGAGTACCTGGAGCGAAGGGCCGGACTGGTGGTCGAGCAGGGGTCCGGCGGTCGAGCCGCGTCGGGAGCGGATGCGAGCCAGCGTGCCGAGACTCCGGCCGCTGGGTCGGCAGAGGTTCGCGAGGCCAGGAAGGCCATCGCCCGCATCGAGAAGCAGCTCGCCCGCGTGACCGAGCGCGAGGCGACGCTGCACGCGCTCCTCGCCGAGCATGCAAGTGACTACGAGAAGATCGCCGAGATCGACGTCGAGCTCCGCGAGGTCATCGTCCGGAAGGACGCCCTCGAGGAGGAGTGGCTCGAGGCCTCCTCAGTCCTCGAGTGACTCGAAGCCCGCGCCCAGCCGCCGCAGCAGCCCGGCGAGCTGCTTGCGCTCGGTCCCGTCTATGGCCGCCAGCAGGTCGGCCTCGCGGGACAGCAGCGCATCGAGCGCGCCGTCGACCGTCGTACGCCCCTCATCGGTGAGGCGGACGAGCACACCGCGCCGGTCACTTGGGTCGGGCCGGCGCTGCACGAGACCGCGCTCCTCGAGCCGGTCGACGCGGTTGGTCATCGTCCCGCTCGTCACGAGGGTCTCCTTGAGCAGTCGTCCCGGCGAGAGCTCATAGGGCTTCCCGGCCCTGCGCAGGGCGGCGAGCACGTCGAACTCCCACAGCTCCACGCCGTGGTCGCTGAACGCGGTACGGCGGGCGCGGTCGAGGTGGTGGCTGAGCCGGCTGACCCGGCTGAGCACCTCCATGGGCCCGAGGTCGAGGTCCGGTCGCTCACGGCGCCACGCCTCGACCAGGCCGTCGACCTCGTCTCGCATCCTGTGAGAGTACCAGTCAAGAATCTTGACATCGAGATAATGGCGGCGGACCATCGAGCCATGCAGTGGGACCCGCAGGGCTACCTGGCGTACGGCGACGAGCGCGCGCGGCCCTTCGTCGACCTGGTCAGCCGCATCGGCGCCGACAACCCAGCGACGGTCGTCGACCTGGGCTGCGGGCAGGGCACGATGACCGCACTGCTCCAGCAGCGCTGGCCACTAGCCGACGTGCTCGGTGTGGACTCCTCGCCCGAGATGGTCGCAGCGGCGGAGGGGGTCCGCGTCGAGCTCGGCGACATCCGTACCTGGGACGGTGAAGCTGACGTCGTGCTGTCCAACGCTGCGCTGCAGTGGGTTCCCGGCCACGTCTCCCTGCTGCCGAGGCTGGCCTCGCGGGCGCGTGCCTGGTTCGCGTTCCAGGTGCCCGGGAACTTCGAGGCGCCGACCCACACGATCCGCCGCGAGCTCGCCGAGGACACGCGCTTCGAGCCCTACCTGTACGACGTCGAACGGCCCGACTCGCACGGTCCCGAGATCTACCTAGACGTCCTGCAACGTGAGGGCTGGGAGGTCGACGCCTGGGAGACGACGTACCTCCACGTCCTGCAGGGCGACGATGCGGTCTTCACCTGGGTCAGTGCGACCGGTGCCCGCCCCACTCTGCAGGCACTGCCGGAGCCCGTGCGCGACGAGTTCGTCAGGGAGTTCAAGGCCCGGCTCGATACGGCGTACCCCCCGACGCCGCAGGGCGTCGTGATGCCGTTCCGCCGAGTCTTCGTGGTGGCTCGTCGTCGCTAGGAGGCGTTGACCCTCATGGTGGGCTTCTTCTCCAGCCCGGCCAGGCCGTTCCAGGCGAGGTTGACCAGGTTGGCGGCGACGACCTCCTTCGACGGCTTACGCGCGTCGAGCCACCACTGGCCGGTGTAGCCGACCATGCCGACCAGCATCTGTGCGTACATCGGTGCCTGCCGGTGGTCGAAGCCGCGTGACTTGAACTCCGCCGCGAGGATGTCGTCGACCCGCGAGCCGATGGTGTTCATGATCGTGACGAACGTGCCGGAGGTCGAGCCGACGGGACTGTCGCGGACCATGATGCGGAAGCCGTCCGACGAGCTCTCGATGTAGTCCAGGAGTGCCACGGCCGCCTGCTCCAGCAGCAGCCTCGGGTGCCCACCGGCCAATGCGCTCTGCATCCGGTCCAACAGGGCGCGCACCTCACGGTCGACCACGACGGCGTACAGGCCTTCCTTGCCGCCGAAGTGCTCGTACACGACCGGCTTGGACACCTCGGCCCGGGCGGCGATCTCCTCGACCGCTGTGGCGTCGAAGCCCTTCTCCGCGAACAGGCCCCGCGCGATCACGATGAGCTGCTCGCGCCGCTCGGCCGCCGTCATCCGCTTGCGCGGCTTTTTGGGGGTTCCTTCGTTGGGTGCGCTCACGTCGGTCATCATGTCCTAGCGACCGTCGGACCGTCACGAAAGGGGAGAACCATGGCGCGGGTCTACCTGGTGATGTCCCTGGTGTCGCTGGTGCTCTGCATCTACTGCGTCATCAGGATCATCCAGACGACGGACGCGGAGATCCGCTACCTCCCGAAGTTCGGGTGGCTGATCCTCGTCCTGCTCTTCCCGCTCGTCGGGTCGATCGCCTGGTTGGCCGTGGGCAACCCTCGCAAGCCGCGGCCCAGCGGCAACCAGGGGTCGACGTCGTCGTTCCCGGAGTACGACCGTCCGGGTCGGGCGATCGCGACCAACCCGGACGACGACGAGGAGTTCCTGCGCAAGGTGCGCGAGCGCGCCGAGGAACAGCGCCGCAAAGCTGCGGAGCAGAAGAAGGCCGAAGAAGACGGTGGGGCTACGCCGCCGCCGCCGGCTGATTCTTGACCAGTCGCGCGTCGAGGCGCTCCTTGACCGGCCAGCGGACCTCGGAGACCCAGCCGGCCTTCTCCATGGCCCAGATCACCCGCGCCGACGTGTCGATCTGACCGCGCATCACTCCGTGGCGCGCGCAGGTCGGGTCCGCGTGGTGCAGGTTGTGCCACGACTCGCCTGCGGACGCCAGCGCCAACCACCAGACGTTGGCCGACTTGTCGCGTGACACGAACGGCCGGTTGCCGATGGTGTGGCAGATCGAGTTGATCGACCAGGTCACGTGGTGCAGCAGGCCGACCCGGACCAGCGTGCCCCAGAAGAACCCGGTGACCGCGCCCTGCCAGGACCAGGTGAGCAGGAATCCGAGCACCGGCGGGATCAGCACCGACACGAGGACCCACACCCAGAACGTGCGCGAGATGCGCACCAGGTCGCGGTCCTTCATCAGGTCGGGTGCGTACTTGCGCTGCGGGGTCTGCTCGGTGTCGAACAGCCAACCCATGTGCGCCCAGATGAAGCCCTTGGTGAGTGCCTTGAGGTTGGTGCCGTAGCGCCACGGCGAGTGCGGGTCGCCGTCACGGTCCGAGAACTTGTGGTGCTTGCGGTGGTCGGCCACCCAGCGGATCAACGGCCCCTGGATCGCCATGGACCCGAGGATCGCCAGCACGATCTTCACGGCCCGGTTGGGCTTGAAGGACCTGTGGGTGAAGAGCCGGTGGAAGCCGACCGTGACGCCGTGGTTCGTCACGGAGTACATGACGAAGACGATGGCCACGTCGCTCCAGCCGAGCCAGCCGCCCCACGCAACGGGGACCGCGGCAAGGATCGCCAGGAACGGGACGCCGATGAACAGCGAGAGTGCGACCTGCTCCTTGAGCGACTGGACGTCGGCGCCCAGCGTTGCCCGGTCGAGCTCGGGTGTGGTCCGGTCGATCATCTGGGTCATGGCTGGTCCTTGAGAGCGGTACGTGGGTGCAGGGAAAGGCTAACTTACGGAGGCGTAGGTTCGGAACCGCTGATCGGTGTACCGACGGCTGCTAGATAGGGTTTGTTCGACAATCCCCGGTTGGTCTGCCGGCCAGAGATAGGCACCGCCCCGCGGGCGGGCCCTGATGGCGGACCGTGACTAGGGTTTGGCAACACAATCCCCGGTTGGTCTGCCGGCAGGGCCCGCCTGACTTTGAATCAGGACTAGCGACGTAGGTTCGACTCCTACCCGGGGAGCGAGCGAAGGGAGAGCTGTGCGCCAGCCAGCAGCAGTGATCGTCCTCGCCGCCGGGAGCGGCACGAGGATGAAGTCGAAGACCATGAAGGTCCTCCACCCCCTCGGCGGGCGCAGCATGATCGGCCACGTGGTCGTGGCCGCCCAGCACCTCGCGCCCCGGCACCTGGTCGCCGTGGTGGGCAGCGGACGGGAGCAGGTCGGCCCGCACATCCTCGAGCTCGCCCCTGACGCGTTGCTCGCGGTGCAGGAGACGCAAGAAGGCACCGGGCACGCCGTCCGTGTCGCGGTCGCTGCCCTGGCGGAGACGGGTACGACGACCGGCACCATCGTCGTGATGGCCGGGGACACCCCGCTCATGCAGGGCGAGACCCTGGCCGAGCTGGTGTCCGACCACGAGGAGTCGGGCCGGGCCGTCACGATCCTGACCGGTCGGGTGAGCCGCCCCTTCGGCTACGGCCGGATCGTGCGTGACGCCGACGGCTCGGTGACCGCGATCGTCGAGGAGAAGGACGCATCGGACGACGTCCGGCAGATCGACGAGATCAATAGTGGCATCTTCGCGTTCGACGGCGACTTCCTCGCGGAGGCGCTGGGGCGGATCACCAACGACAACGCCAAGGGTGAGTACTACCTCACCGACGTCGTCTCCGTGGCGGTCGGGCTCGGGCGGGCCGTCGGTGCCCACCCGATCGAGGACGTCATGCAGACCGAGGGCGCCAACGACCGGGCCCAGCTGGCCGCCCTGGCCAAGCAGCTCAACGCGCGCACCCTCGACCGCTGGATGCGTGACGGCGTGACGATCGTCGACCCGGACACGACCTGGATCGACGTCGACGTGACCCTCGCCCCTGACGTCACGCTGCTCCCAGGCGTGCACCTGCTCGGTGCCACGACGGTGGCCGAGGATGCGGTCATCGGACCGGACTGCACCCTGAAGGACGTCGAGGTCGGTGCGGGCGCGAAGGTCGTCCGGACCCACGGCGAGCTGGCCGTGATCGGCCCCGGCGCGAATGTCGGCCCGTTCTCGTATCTCCGTCCTGGCACGGAGCTCGGCGCCGATGGCAAGATCGGCGCGTTCGTGGAGACCAAGGCAGCGAAGATCGGCCCCGGCGCGAAGGTCCCGCACCTCTCGTACGTCGGTGACGCCGAGATCGGCGAGGGCACCAACATCGGCGCCGGCACGATCTTCGCCAACTACGACGGTGTGCAGAAGCACCGCACCAAGATCGGCAAGAACGCCCGCACGGCGAGCAACAACACTTTCGTCGCCCCGGTCGAGGTCGGCGACGGGGCGGGCACGGGCGCCGGCACCGTCATCCGCCGCAACGTGCCGCCCGGGGCGCTTGCGGTGTCCACCGGCCCCCAACGGAACATCGAGGGCTGGGCGCAGAGCCGGCGGGCCGGGACCCCTCAGGCGGAAGCTGCCGCCGCCGCATCGCAAGACGCGGGTGGCGAATTCGCCGAGACGGGCGACGCTGAGGGACAATCGGACTGAGCGCATCGATCGAAGGGCACGTCAGCGTGAGCGGAATGAAGCGCACCACCGAGAAGAACCTGATGGTCTTCACCGGCCGGGCACACCCCGAGCTCAGCGAAGAGGTTGCGGAGCTGCTCGGCACCGGGCTGGTCCCCACCGCGGCGTACGAGTTCGCCAACAGCGAGATCTATGTCCGCTTCGAGGAGTCCGTCCGCGGCTGCGACGCCTTCGTGATCCAGAGCCACACGGCACCGGTGAACGAGTGGATCATGGAGCACCTGATCATGGTCGACGCGCTCAAGCGTGCGTCCGCCAAGCGGATCACGGTGGTGATGCCCTTCTACGGCTACGCCCGCCAGGACAAGAAGCACCGCGGCCGGGAGCCGATCTCGGCCCGACTGATGGCCGACCTGTTCAAGACCGCGGGTGCGGACCGGCTCATCGCCGTCGACCTGCACACCGCTCAGATCCAGGGCTTCTTCGACGGACCGGTCGACCACCTGATGGCTGCGCCGATCCTGACCGAGTACGTCAAGGAGAAGTACGGAGACGAGCAGCTCGCGGTCGTCTCGCCGGACGCGGGCCGCATCAAGGTCGCCGAGAACTGGTCGAACCGGCTCGGCGGCGCACCGCTGGCCTTCATCCACAAGACGCGTGACATCAACCGGCCGAACGAGTCCGTGGCCAACCGTGTCGTCGGTGAGGTCAAGGGGCGGATCTGCATCCTGGTCGACGACATGATCGACACCGGCGGCACGATCGTGAAGGCCACCGAGGCACTGTTGAACGACGGTGCCGCCGGCGTGGTCATCGCGGCGACCCACGCGATCCTGTCCGACCCGGCCGTCGACCGCCTGAAGAACTGCCCTGCCCTCGAGATCGTGGTGACCAACACCTTGCCGATCCCCGCCGAGCGGCACTTCGACAAGCTCACCGTGCTCTCGATCGCACCGCTGATCTCCCGCGCCATCCGGGAGGTCTTCGAGGACGGCTCGGTCACCAGCCTCTTCGACGGGCACGCCTGACGGCACTGCGTGCCGGTCAGGCGTGCCCGTCCGGCTTCTTGCCTTACCGCCTCGGCCGCCGGTCGGGCGCTGGTTGTCGTTGCCGCGGTGCACAGGACTTCGGTCCAGCCAGAGCGCTTGTTGGCTCGCTGCGCTCGCGTTGAGCGGATTCGCGTTACCCGCAACGCGCCGCTAGTATTTGCAGGTTGCCTCGGCGAGGGAGTCTCTCCTCCGTGATCGACGCGGTCGTCGCGCTTTCCGCGCGCGCGGGTTTGATGAGCCCCCTTCCGCCCTGGCCACCACAGATGTCCAGTCGCAGGAAGCAATCGAGGAGTTCGCCCGCATGTCCCCCAACGAGACCAAGCTCCAGGCCGAGTCGCGCACCGAGTTCGGCAAGGGTGCCGCGCGTCGTATCCGTCGCGCCGACAAGGTTCCCGCCGTGCTGTACGGCCATGGCGCCGACCCCCTGCACATCACCCTCAACGGGCACGACACGTTGATGGCTCTCAAGCACGGCGGCGCGAACGCGCTGCTCTCGATCGAGCTCGACGGCAAGTCACAGCTGGCGCTGCCGAAGCAGGTCCAGAAGGACCCGATCAAGGGCTTCCTGGAGCACCTCGACCTGATCATCGTCAAGAAGGGCGAGAAGGTCACCGTCGACGTGGCGCTGATCGTCACCGGTGAGTCCGCTCCCGACACCCTGGTCACGGTCGAGCACAACTCCGTCTCCATCGAGGCCGAGGCCACCCACATCCCCGACTCCATCGAGGTCTCCGTCGAGGGCGCTGAGGCCGGCACCCAGATCTTCGCCAAGGACCTGATCCTTCCGGACGGCTCGATCATGCAGCTCGACGCGGACGCCCTGGTCGTCCACGTGTCCGTCGCCAAGGAGATCCAGCTCGAGGAGGAGCCCGCCGAGGGCGCAGCCGACGAGGCCGCTCCGGAGGCTGCTGCCGACGAGGCTCCGGCCGAGGCCGCCGCTGCGGAGTGATCCGCTCGCTTTTCAGGACTCTGTTCAACGGGAGGGGCGGGGAAGCTGTGACCGACGACGTGTGGCTAGTCGTCGGGCTGGGCAACCCCGGCCCTTCCTATTCGGGGCACCGGCACAACGTCGGCTATCTCGTCGCCGACGAGCTGGCGACCCGACTCGACGGCACCTTCCGCACGCACAAGTCGCGGATGGCCGAGGTCGTCGAGGGACGGCTGGGCATCGGCGGGCCGCGCATCGTCCTGGCTCGGACGCGTGGCTACATGAACGAGTCCGGCGGTCCGGTGTCAGCTTTGGCGAAGTTCTACAAGGTGTCCCCCGACCGAGTCATCGCGATCCATGACGAGCTCGACATCGCTTTCGACACCCTGCGGGTGAAGCTCGGTGGCGGCGACAACGGCCACAACGGGCTGCGCTCGATCCGGGCCTCCTTGGGCTCCGGTGACTTCTACCGGGTGCGCGTGGGCATCGGCCGGCCCCCGGGTCGTCAAGACCCCGCGGACTTCGTGCTCTCGAACTACTCGGCTGCCGAGCGCAAGGTGCTGATCTTCCAGGTCGACCGCGCCGCCGATGCCGTGGAGTCCCTGGTGACCGTGGGTCTCGAGAAGACCCAGGGCGTGTTCAACTCCTAGTAGGCGCCGCGGGCGCTGAGCACGGCGCCCAGCGTCCGGCCCAGGATCGACAGGTCGCCGGTGAGGCTCCAGTTGTCGGCGTAGTAGGTGTCGAGGGCTGAGGCTTCGGCCCACGACAGGTCCGACCGACCGCTGACCTGCCAGAGGCCAGTGATACCCGGTTTCACGACCAGGCGGCGCAAAGTGTCGGGGTCCATGGCCTCCACCTCACTCGGCAGTGAGGGACGCGGACCGACGAGGGACATGTCGCCGCGCAGCACGTTGATCAGCTGGGGCAGCTCGTCCAGTGAGGTCTTGCGCAGCAAGGCTCCGATGCGCGTGATGCGCGGATCGGCCCTCATCTTGAACAGGATGCCGTCGTACTCGTTCTGGTCGGCCAGGTCGATCTTGACCGACTCGGCGTCCTGCACCATCGTGCGCATCTTGTAGACCTTGAAGTGCCGGCCGTAGCGACCGACCCGCGTCTGGGTGAACAGCGCCTTGCCAGGAGTGTCCAGGCGTACGGCGACGCACATGGCCACGAGCACAGGCGTCACGATCAGCAGGAGCACCGCCGCCGCGAGGCGGTCGACTGCCGCCTTGATGACCGCCGCAGTGGGGGTGGGGCGGGGAGCGCGGACGTCGTTGACGGTCGCTCCCTCCATCAGGCCCGGTGTGATCCGGTGCGGTGCGACGGAGTCCAGGATGCCCATCACGCCGAGACCCGCGCGGGTGTCCTCCAGCCGCCAGGCGAGCCGGCGGAGGTCGATGCTGGTGACGCCAGGGGATGGTGACATCACCACAAGGTCCACGTCGAAGCTCTTGACCACGGCAGGAGCGGCGCCCAGGTCGGCGACTACCGGAAGGCCCATGATCTCTGTGGGCGCCCGATCCAGGTCGGGCTCCACGAGCAGGGCTGCCACGGGCTGCACCCGCTCGCTGCGGACCCAGCGGGCCATGGCGTGAGCGATTGCCACGCGGTCTCCCACGAGCAGGACGCGCAGGGGACTCTGCAGCCTCCAGCGCAGCGCGCGGCAGAGGAGCGAGGTGGCGGCGGCAACCAGGACGGCCGTGGAGGCGGGCACGACCGCGGCCTCGGGGATGCCGAGGAAGACGACGGTGGCGGCCAGTCCGCACAGCGGAAGCAGGACGCTCCTGGCCACCAGACGCAGCTGGTGGTGCAGGGGCGTGGTCAGACCGGTGCTGCCGTGGAAGCTCAGCACCTCCCAGACGAGCAGCGTGCCGAGGGCGATGTGGGTGAAGGAGTCGGCGCTGAGCACAGCCACCATCCCCGCGAGGGTGGCCAGCAGGAACTCGGCCTGGGAGCCCCACCGTCGACACCAGACCCGGAACGGATGCGGCTCACTGCGTCGCTCGGGAAACCGGAGTGCATCCGGCTCCATGAACGACTTGGCGACAGTGTCGCCTACCCCACTCGAAATCATGTGGACCCCCCGGTCGATGTGGTTCCCCCCGGAACCGAGTGCCTTGCGACCACCCCGTGGCGCTCTCGGCACTAAGCAAATTCTCGCGTTGCGATCTGTTCCACGCAAGTTCAAACGCCATGAACCACCCGTTCGGACTACCTGTGAGTTCGCCCACTCACGTGCTGGAAACCCCTTGTTTATAAGGGGTTTCGCGTCCAGCCCCTCAAATGCCCTTGCCGTGACGGTGGAGTGTCTCCATCACGCGACCAGGTCGTACGGCGCCGACGGCGACAGCGGCTGCGAGGTACGCGCGCGGCTCCCGAGCGCTGCGACGCAAGGACTGTCGTGCCCAGCGCAGACCCTCGCGCCGGTTGCCCATCGCGGCCTGTGCGAACGCGATCTGTCCGTGCACCCGGGCCGAGCCTCGAGGTGACGACTCGAACTCGGGGTAGCGCTCCAGCAGCCACGAGAGCCCGTCTGACATGGTCTCCCACCGCCGGAAGAAGAACGACTGCTTGCCCCACCGGATCACCGTCAATGGTTGCTGCACGTTGACGATCGGATGCACCTTCGCGGTGCGCAACAGGAACTCGTAGTCCTCACCGAAGCCACCGGGCACGTCCTCGTCGACGGGGCCGATCGCCCGGTCGAGAACGCTGCGGCGCAACAGGAAGGTCGAGGGGTGCAGCTCGGTGTGCCGGTCGCGCAGCAGGTCGTCGAAGGTCACCAGGTCCAGGTCGAGGACGCGGTCGAACTCGTCGCCGTCGTACTGGACGCGGATGCCCGTCGTGCACATGCCTGCCGCCGGAGCCGCCGCGATCGCAGCCACCTGCGCCGTGATCTTGCCGGGCAGCCAGAAGTCGTCGTCGTCGCAGAACGCGACGTACGCACCCGTTGTCGCCTCGATGCCGGAGTTGCGGCCGCCCGCCAGACCCACGCTGTGGGTGTTGCGGATGACGCGCACGCTGCGGCGGTGCGCCGTCTGCTCGAGGGTGAGGTCCGGCTCGGACTGGTCGAAGACGACGACGACCTCGATGAAGCCGAGGTAGTCCTGCTGGAGGACGGCCGAGATCGCCTCACGGACCATCTCGGGACGATCGCGGGTCGCAATGACGACAGAGACCAACGGGTGGCTCACGATCGACTCCCCAGGTAGCCGTGCTTGCGCAGAGTCGGCCACGACAGCGCGGTGGACACGTAGCGGTGGCGCGTCGGGAGGCCGCTGCGCCAGTCATCGGGAGCCTCGAGCTGGAGCGGACCACTGTGGAAGCGCAGGGGATACCCGGCGACGGAGTGCGCCGGCGCCAGCTTGATGCGACCGTCGTGCGTCACGCGCACCGACGGTGCCTGCGGCAGGTCGTGCTCCTGCCAGACGCGCATCAGCTCGGCCTCGGGACTATCGAGGACGTCCTCGAAGCGTGTCTTCACGACGCGGACTCCTCGGTAGGGAAGTCCCCGCATCGTGACGTGGTGGCGCACCCACTGACGGGTGACGCGACTGGCGGTGCTGGGCTGCTCCTGTTGGTCCCCCACCGCACGGGCTCGGCTGTGCAGGACCCCCCGGCTGTCGCGTACGACGTGCAGGACCCGAAGGTCGATGTGCCTGTTGTGGCTCAGCGCGACCGCGGTGGGTGCGACTCGCGAGGAGTCCACCACGATGCCGGCGCCGGTGAGCTCGGCCGCGGCGTCGTAGATGCGTCGGTAGTACTCGGAGTACTCGAAGAGCAGGCGGCGCAGCTCGCTGCGCGGAGAGCGACGCGCGGTGCGGTGCAGCATCCGCTGACGGTCGACCTCCGCCTTGAGCGTGAGCACGTGGCGGACGTCGACCTTGTCCCAGCCGCCGAAGGCGCGATCGCCGACGAGGGTCCAGAACTCGCAGTCCCGGAAGTGCTCGCCGCAACCACAGGGCTCGTTGGAGAGCAGGCCGCGCTGCCAGAGGTGGGCCACCTCGCCCAGGACGACGACGTCGTCGACGCCACCGAGGATCCGCTCGAGGACGTCCGAGCCGCTGTGCTCGTCGCAGGCCAGGTAGAGCACGGTTGTCGCTCCCTCGGCCACCGGGAGTCGCCGCCCGTCGAACCTCTCCAGGAGCTGGGTCAGTCGCGTCGCAGTGTCATCCGTGGAGTGTCCGCCGTCAGTCTCGCTTCGAGTGCTGCCGAGATCGGCTACGAGCAGGTCGATCTCGTCGACCTCGGTGACGAGCTGCACCAGGCCCTTCGCTGCGGCCCACGCTGCGAAGCGCATCTGGTGGTCGTCGACGTGCTCGTTGTGCTCCGGGTTGCGCGCCAGGGTGATGGGGCGGTGTCCCTGTTTGCGTACGTCCATGATGGTGCCGGGCCCACCATGAGTAATGACGACGTCGGACTCGGCGGCCAGCGTGCCGAGGTCGTCGGGTGAGAAGAAGGCAACGCCTGTGGCGACTGCGGGACCGGCGGTATGGCCGTGCTGGATGACGACCGTGTCGGCCGGGTTGGCGGACTGATGAGCATCTGCCCAACGCACGAGCCGATCGAACCGATGGTGGTCGGTGCCGACGAGGATCGTGATCCGCCGGCCGCTCATAGCAGCGGCCCGACTTCAATCATGTTGTTGTACAGCGCCCTCTGCTCGGGCCACTGCGCAAGCATCAGGTCGGTGAACGGTCTGACCAGCTTGCCGGTCAGGGTCGGTGTCTCGATGCGGTCGAAGACCTCGATGTAGACGGTACGGACACCCTGCGAGCGAGCCAGCGCGAAGTAGGGCAGGGCGACTGCAGCTCCGGTCGAGATGACGACCGTCGGCTGGAAGCGCCGCATCGTCACGCGCGCCTGGACGCTGTTGCGCATCAGGTTCCGCGCGTTGCGCGTCGTCGGGTGGTAGGCCCAGGTCACGTCCTTCTCGCCGCCGAGCAGCGCGATGGCATCGGGCGTGTCGAACGTCACCCAGGCATGCGGCTTGTCCTGCCACCACGGCCGCAGCCGCATCAGCTGGGCAAGGTGCCCCCCACTCGAGCCCACCAACAGAATCCGGTCATCAAGCTTGACCGACGCCTGAACGGACGTTGAATCCTGGCGCATGACGCCCCCCGGTTTTTGAACCCCCCGACGCGGTCCCCACGATCGCGTCTTCCCTTATTCTAAAGGGGTTTCGCGACTCTCAGAACCAATCTGGACCGGGCTGAGCGTGCGCTGAGTCGTAGTTCACAGGTAGCGGTAGGCCTTGAGCGCGGGGTAGCTGAGCGCGGTGACGAGGCGTCGCTGGCGCGGCTCCATCTCGTCCTTCCACGCGGTGTCGGGACGCAACGTGGTCGATCCGGTGCGGAACCGCATCGGGTTGCCGGCGACCGAGTGTGTGGTGTTCAGGACGACCGTGCGCTCGTCGACGAGCGGCAGCTCCGCCGTACCGGGGAGCTCGAGCGCGCTCCACGAGTCCCGCACCGTCCCTGCCACGTCATCGAGGAGGTCCTCATAGCGCACTCGATGGACGGGCACGCCTCGGTAGCTCAGCGCACCCATGGACAGGTTGTGGCTGAGCCACAGCTGGGTGCTCGCACGTGCCCCGAGCCGCGGCATCGCCTCCTCGCCGCCCGTCTCGGGCCGTGGCACGTGCTTGGACCAGCTGTACGCCACACCGCGGCTGTCGCGCACGATGTGCAGGATGCGCAGGTCGATCCCCTCGTGGTGGCTGAGCGCCAACGCTGTCGGGGCGACCTTGCTGGAGTCCACTACCACGCTTGCACCGGTGACCCTGCGTGCTGAGTCGTAGATGCGACGGAAGTAGTCGGCGTACTCGTGGCTTTGTTCCTTGATCCGACGAGACGGTCGTCGCCGTGTCGTCGCCGGCATGCGCCGCTGCCGGTCCACCGCGTCCTTCAGGGCTCGGATCCGCTCGATGTCGACCGATGCCCACCCGTTGAAGGCGTCCGTCCCGACGGCGCTCCAGAACTCGCAGTCGTGGAAGGGCTGCCCGCAGGCGCACAGCTCGTTGAGGACGACGCCGCGCTCCCAGAGGTGGGCAACCTCGCCCAGGACCGTGACCTGGGGCAGTTCTGCGAGGAGACACTCGAGCAGCGTCGAACCGCTGCGACCTGATCCCCCGATGTAGAGCGTCGTGTCCACCGTGCGTCCCCCTTCGGCCCCAGAGGGCCATGGTCAGTCAGGATAAGGGACGTGACGATCGAGCAGCTGCGGATGATGTGCCGGCGAGACCTTGCCGCGAACAAGGGCTATCCGAAGAGCATCGTCGTGCTGCTGGCGTTCCGAGTCGCGCAGTACTTCAGGTCTCGCCGGGGGCTGGTCGGCCGAATCGTCTACGTGCCCGTCGGTACGGCGTACAAGCTCTTCTCGGAGTGGCTGCTCGGCATCGAGATCCCTGCGAGCACCGCCATCGGCCCCGGGCTGATGCTCCGCCATGGTGTCGGCATCGTCATCAACCCGGCCGTCGTGATCGGGTCCGACGTCATGATCCGGCAGAACGTCACCCTCGGGAACCGCCTCGCCGACGACGACTGCCCGGTGATCGAGGACGGCGTCGAGCTCGGTGCAGGGGCGGTGGTGATCGGACGCGTGACCGTCGGAGCCGGCGCCCGCATCGGCGCAGGCGCCGTGGTCGTCAAGGATGTGCCGCCCGGTGGGGTGGCGATCAATACCTCGACCGAGATCCGGCCAGGACAGCTGCCGCGCACATGAGCACCGGCAGCCCGTAGGGCAGCAGGCCGTAGTACAGCATCTCGACCATCGCCACCACGAGCAGGCTGTTGAGGGTCAGGCCGACTGGATCGCGGCGCCTTCGCGTGCGCAAAGCCATCCACAGGAAGAACGCCATGAAGGCGAACGTCGCGATCGCGCCATGTGACACGAGCAGCATCCAGAAGTGCCCCTGGGTGCCCACTGCGGGCTCGTTCGGGATCTCCGAGGGCACCGGTACGCCGTACCCGAAGAAGGGTGACCCGGGCACGAGGTCGAGCGCCTGGCTGTAGACCGAGGCACGCGTCTCGGTGCCGTTGCCCTGGAGCCGCGTCTCGAGGCGCTCCTGAACCGGCAGCAGCATGAACGCGATCGCGGCGAAGACCGCGAGGCCACCGAGGAACGAGACGCCTTTGACATTGCGCTGCAGGATCAACCGGATGCCGATGATGACGGCTCCCAGCGTCAGACCGATGAACATGCCCCGGTTGACCGTGAGGAACGCCGGGATCGTTGAGACCGGAACAATCACCGCGAGTGCCCACCACGCAGGGCCACGACGCTTCGCTGTGACGAGGTACGCCACCACGACCGGCAGCAGCATCGAGTACACGTTGCCCCAGTTGTTCGTGTACAGGAACGGCGCACTTGGCCTGGCCGGGACGCCGAAGTAGGAGTTCTCCGAGACCTGGGCGAAGCGTCGGATCGCCATCTGGTTGAGCAGCTCGTTGCCGAGAGCGCCGGGTGCCACGGCCGACAGCAGGTGGTAGAGCGGCGTCCGCAGTGCCCCGTCCGGTGCGAGCACGCCGAGGAAGCCGCCAGCGATCGTCGTCAGCCAGTAAGCGATGAGGCAGCTCGGGACGAGTCGCTCGCGGAGGCTCTGTGGGCCGTTGTAGATGTAGACGAACAGCACCGTCGCGGACAGGTAGAGCGCCGCGCGGTGTGCGAAGACCACGGGCGAGCCACCCTCGCGAGGCAGCATGAGGAACGACGCAAGCATGAGCCCGAGGAAGAGGAGCCAGAGGCCGAACCCGCGAGGAACCGCGACATTTCCGCGCGAGATGAGTAGCAGGACCATCGCGATCGCGACCGGGATCCAGATCACGTCGATGAGCCCGGACAGCCACCAGAGGGGCATCAGCCAGAACAGCAGCGCCAAGGGCCAGCCCGGCAACGGCGCAGACTCGCGAGCGTCGACGAGACCGCCGTCGGGTGCGAGTTGGGTCACGTCTGCGTCCTGAGAGTGTGCGAAGCCAGTGTTGGCGTCCCGTTATTCTAGAGTTTCGCGCCTTTGGTGCGGATTGAGCTGTCCACGCGGCCAGGGGGTCCCAGTGAGCGATACCAGGACCGAGGTCCCGGCCTTGGAGCTGGGCCGCTACGTCGCCGTCGTACGTCGCAGGTGGGCCGTCGTGCTGTCGGTCGCCGGGGTACTCCTGCTGCTGTCCGTGGGATACCTGGTCGTCAAGGATCGCCAGGCGACGGCAACCGCAGTCGTGAACATCAACATCATCCGGTCGGATGCCTTCAACAACGACCGCTCGCTCTCGACGCTGGTCGACGCGCAGACCGAGCAGCAGCTGGCCCGCTCTGCAGGAGTCATGACCGGAGCGGCCGAGAAGCTGGGCAACGGGCAGACCGTGCAGCAACTGCGTGGCCGCACCCAGGTCTCCCCGCTGCCGGCGTCGACGATCGTGCGTCTGTCCTTCACCTCGGGCAGCATCGAGCAGGCCGTTGCCGGCGCCGATGCCGTCGCGGTGTCGTACCTCGAGTTCCGTGAGGCACAGGCCGAAGCGAAGATCACCGCGATCACCGCACGGCTCAACGAGCGCGGGGACGTGCTGCGCAAGAAGCTCATCGGCGCGAACACCACGCGCTCCAACGCCGCGCCGGGCAGCCCTGCCGCAGTCCAGGCAGCCAGCGACGTGGACCTCACGACCATCCAGCTCAACTCGCTCTCCGACCAGATCAACGCCCTCGAGAGCGTCGACACGGCCGGTGGCACGGTGACCATCTCGGCGGCAGACAGCCCCGTCACGATCAGCCCGGCGCGAGGCATGGTGCTCCTCACCGGCCTGGCCGGTGGCCTGCTCCTCGGCATCATCGCGGCCTTCGTGCTGCACGCCGTCGACCGTCGACTGTTCGACGCGGTGTCAGTGACGCGCGCCGGTGGCGGCGCGGTCCTCGGGCGGTTCCGTCAGCCCATCGAGGCACTTCCGCTGTCCGGCATCGCCGCGGACGACACGCGGGTCCTTCGCGAGCGACTGCTCGCTGCGCTCCCCAGGAACGCCGCCCTTACCGTGCTCGAGGTTCCGGGAGGCCCTGGCCTGGCAGACGTGGCGTCCGCTCTCGCATGGGCCTACGCCGTCGGCAAGAACCCGGCCCACCTCGTGCTCCCGCTGCCCGACCTCGGTCAGGTCGAAGCGCTGGTCCGTGACCTCGACCTCGTCGTGGAGCAGCAGGAGAGCCACTTCACCCGCTATTCGTCGACGACGGTCCCGAACCTCATGGTGTCCGTCGGCGAGGCCTCGTCCGGCGATCCTGCTGACGGGTTGGTCGAAGAGCTGCTCGAGGCGGTGCCAGGGCGCATGGTGCTCGTCGCCCTCGGACCTGACGTCACCGAGTCGGCCAGGTTGTCCGTAGCCCGGGCAGCCCCAGCGACGCTGCTCGTCGTACGCCCGGGACTGACGCGTCGTACCAAGCTGGTCGACGTCGTCACTGAGCTCGAGTCGGTCGGCGGGAGCGTGGTCGGTTCGGTGCTGGTGCCGATCGACGCTGCGGGCGCGCGTCAGCTGCCGTCGGCGCTGACGTCCCGGATCCGCCGCGCCGGCACCCCGGCGTAGACCCCGCCAGGCTCGCAGCGGCCGGTGACGACCGCACCTGCCGCGATCACGCAGCCGGACTCCACGACGGCCCCTGGCAGCACGAGCGCACGGGCGCCGAGCCAGACCTTGTCGCCGATCGTGGTCGTCGTGAAGAACGAGTCCTTCGAGGCTCCACCGCGAGTGTCTAGCTCATGTGAGGCCGTGAGGATCGTCACCTGCGGACCGAGGTGGCAGTGCTCGCCGATGACGATGCGCCCGCCGGCTGCGTCGAGGTAGGCCTCGTGGTTGATGAACGTCCCCTTGCCGATGCTCAGGTCCGATCCGGTGATCCGTGCGCCGCTGAAAACGTTTATCGTGCGCACATCCAGGCGCGCGGCACGGTAGAGCAGCCAGCGCAGCGGCCGGGGGACCAGGGCCGACCCGGCCAGCGCGTTGAGGAACAGGTGCCTCACGGCGATGGTCAGATCGAGACGCAGAGCCCGCGCGATACGTGACCGATTCGACACGTCGTTCATGGTCTGGTGACCTCCGGTCCCGGTGTACGGCGCTTCTCGGGTCGGCCGAGGGTCGCGTTTCGCCTTAGAATAAAGGGAATTCATGAGTTAGTGACCTCATGTTAGAGCCTGGCGCCCACGGGGGGCCCTGGACCAGGAGCGACAGGATTTCTGACGACCGAGCGACCCTGAACCGTCCGAGCGCAGAGCTCGGACGGGCTGCTCGTGGTGGTGCAGTGACGTTCGTCGGCGCCGCGATGAGCGCCGGGCTCGGGTTCCTGTTCAGCGTCCTGGTCGCTCGAGCGCTCGGCACTGCGGGTGCGGGTGTCGTCCTGCAGACCATGGCTGTCTTCACGATGACGCTCAGCTTCGCCAAGCTCGGCCTCGACACCACCGCTGTCTGGCTGCTTCCGCGTCTCGTCGGTGAGGACCGGGCTTCGGTGCGCCCAGCCGTCCTCGTCATGCTGGCCGGCGCACTCGCCGGCGGGGTGCTGGCGCTGTGCATCTGGCAGGTCGTCGCTGCGACTGCTCTCGCGGACGCCACCGAGGTCGTCGAAGCCCTCGACGTCGCGATGTGGCTTCTGCCGGCGGCGAGCGTCATGACCGTGGCCTTGGCCGCCACCCGTGCGTTCGGCGGTGTCCTGCCCTACAACCTGATCGGCAACATCACTGTCCCCGCACTGCGCCCCTTGGGCCTCGCCCTTGTGGTCGCGCTCTCGGGTGGCGCAGTCGGCGTTGCGCTCTCGTGGTCCTTGTCGTGGCTTATCGGTGCGGTGGCCGCGCTCTTCGTCCTCGCGCGCCAGCTCGGTCGTCACACGGAGCGGTCCGGGTGGCGACCCCGCCAGGGGAAGGTGCGCCAGATCTCGTCGTACGCCGTGCCGCGCACCTTCGCCGCGGGTCTCGAGCAGGCGATGGTGTGGCTCGACGTGGTGCTTGTCGGTGTGCTCCTTGGCGCCGCGGAGGCTGGGGTGTACGGCTCGGCTGCGAGGTTCGTCAGCGCCGGCGTCATCGTCGCCACGGCCCTGCGCATCGTCGTCGCACCGCGGTTCAGTGCGCTCCTCGCGAAGAAGCGCATCGATGCCGTCGACGAGCTCTACTCCGTGACCGCGCAGTGGATCCTGCTCTTCGGTGCTCCGATCTACGTGCTCCTGGCGTTCTACGCACCCACGGTGCTGGGTTGGCTCGGACCTGGCTTCGACGACGGTGCTGCCGCGATGGCGGTCCTGTGTGTCGGGTCGATCGTCGTGCTGGCGGCCGGCAATGTGCAGGCACTGTTGCTGATGAGCGGACGTAGCTCCTGGGGGGCGTTCAACAAGCTGGTCGTCGTCGTGGTGAACGTCGTCGGCAACCTGATCCTGCTGCCGCGGGTCGGCATCATCGGCGCTGCGGCCATGTGGGCGGCGTGCATGGCCTTGGACACGGCGCTGGCCGCCTACCAGGTCCGTCGCACCGTCGGCATCGCCGTCTTCGGGCCGACCCTCCTGCGCGTCGCCGTAGCCGTCGTCGCCTGCACCGTGGTTCCTGCGGGCGTCCTGGCCTGGCTGGCGGGCCAGAATGCCGCTTCGTTCCTCACTGCTGTTCTCCTCTCGGGGCTGCTCCTCCTCGCCTACGCCCGGCACGACCGGGCCAGGCTCCACCTCGACCAGCTGTTGAAGCCGGGAAGGAACGACCATGTCGACGATGTCTGACCTGAAGGAGCGCTCCCCAGACTGGGTGCGCGAGCTGGCCCGCAAGTCCACCCGCGGCTATGGCATGGCGACGGCCCGCCAGCGCGGCAAGCCTGACTACCTGATCGTCGGCGCGAAGCGTGGTGGCACGACGTCCCTGTTCAACTACCTGCGGATGCACCCCGGCGTGCTCGGAATGTTCCCGCAGCCGCGCGCCAGCAAGAGCACCGACTACTTCTTCGGCGGAGCACCCAACGGGAGCCGGTGGTACCGCTCGCACTTCCACACGAACTGGTACCTCGACAGGATCGGCAAGGACCTGGGCTACCGCCCAGTCACCGGGGAGGCGTCGCCGTACTACATCTGGGACCCGCGTATCGCGCGACTGGCCAGGCAGGCCAACCCCGACGTCAAGGCGATCATGCTGGTGCGTGACCCGGTCGAGCGGGCGTTCTCGCACTGGCAGGAGCGCGTCCAGAACGGCGTGGAGCCGCTGACCTTCGCCGAGGCGCTAGCCGCCGAGGAGAGCCGCACCGCGGGTGAGCTTGACCGGATGGCGGCCGATCCGACGTACCACAGCGCGGCGCACGACTGGTACACCTACCGAGCCCGCGGCCTCTACCTGCCGCAGCTCCAGAACTGGCTCGAGGTCTTCCCCAAGGAGCAGCTGCTGGTGCTTCGCAGCGAGGACATGTACAGCGACGTCCAGACCATGGCGGACACCGTGTTCGAGTTCCTCGGCCTGCCGAAGTTCGAGCTGCCGACCACCAAGACCTTCAATGCCAGCAGGCGTCCGGACCTCCCTGAGGCGCCGGCCAAGGAGCTGGCGGAGTTCTACGCGCCGCACAACGCCGAGCTGGAGACCTACCTGGGCCGCTCACTCGAGTGGACCAAGCCCTCGGCCTGACGCACCAGTGCCAGCAGGGCGTCGGTGTTGATCCACAGGTGCTCCCACGAGCCGCTGTGGACGGCGAGCGCGCAGGCGCGCTCGACGACGGTGAGGACGTAGCAGGCTGCGACCAGTCCCCAGGCACTGCGAGGGACTCCCGCGGCCGCCAGGTGTGGGCTGACCTCAGCCAGGCACGCGGCGAGGTCCACCTGTGCCAGGTCACGGTGCGCGAGGCGGTGGTTGCTGAACGTCCAGTGGAAGGGGTCGAGCCCAGCCACGACGTCTTCCTCCGCCGTTTCCCAGTCCCACACCCAGAGCGTGCCGGATCCGTCTCGTGCGGCGTTCCAGGAGCTCAGGTCGCCGTGCCAGAGCGTCGTCACAGGCAGCTCCGTGACGTCAGCACGGACCGTGTCCATGAGCCGAGCAGCGGCTCCCGCGGCAGCCTTGGTCAAGGGGAGCCGCCCGAGCTCATCGAGCCGAGCCTGCAACGCGACCAGGTGCTGGGTGCCGATGGCTGTCGACCGACGGTGCACCGGCGTCAGGGAGTAGAACTCCTTGGAGGTCGGCGGCTTCACGTCGAGGTGCGCGCCCACGACGTCGAGCGGCAACGGCTCGGTGACCAGCGCCGGATGTCCGTAGTAGTCGAGCGTCCCGATCAGCCGTGGTGCGCGCATCGCGCCCGAACGTCCTCCGAGCGCCGCCAGCACCTCGGTCTCCTTGGCCACGAACCCGTCAGCGATGGCGTTCCATCCGAACTTGGCGTAGCCGACCGGGGCGCCATCGTCGTCCAGTAAGGACAAGGTGGCCTTGCGGTTGGCCCCAGTGCGTACGCCGATGCTGGCGTACAGCCGAGAACGGTCCAGCTCCTCGGCGAGCAGCGCCAACGGGAGGCGCCGTGCGGCTTCTGGTCGATCCGACCGGACCTGGATGCGTGCCGTGTGCGCGCCCAAAGGTGCTCCGGCACGAGCGAGGACCCCGCCACCGCTCCTGATCGCATTGACGTGGCGACGCCGAAGACCGCGGTAGTGCGTGGCCGCGGCGGCCTCGATGACGCTGCTTGCTCTAGGCAGCAACAGCTGCGCACGACGCTGGTTCGGCACCAACCAGTAGCGCTCGACGTCGGACCAGCCGTCGCCCGCGGGGTCGACCGTGACGCGTAGGTCGCCGGTCGCGAACGCGGATGCCCACAGCTGCTCGGTGATGTGCTCGACAGGCAGCATGGGGGTCCTCCGGAGGATGGCGACCAAAGTAGGTTCTGCAGAGATTTTCCCACGTGGTAAGGGGATTCTCTGACGCTCAGCACCTCGCAGGGTGAGACATGTCACGTGCGCTCAGGGTTGGGCTGTGTCATGGATGGGTAACAAATGACCCCTACCATGGAGGTTCAGTCCGGGGGGGTCCGGACGTTGAGCCGACGCGTGGGGTGTCGGGGGGGGTATGAAATTCATGCGAACTTTGCGCTGCTTGCTCGCGGCTGGCGTGGTGGCCTCATTGGCTGCTTTCGTGCCGCTGCTGGAGACCGCGTCCGCCGCCACCTCTGTCGATGCCACTGTCGTCGGCACCACGTCCGACACGGCCGCTGGCTCCTGCTGGGAGATCAAGCAGGCCCGGCCTTCGGCCGCTGACGGCACCTACTGGCTGCTCACGCCCAAGATGCTCGAGCCGCAGCAGTTCTACTGCGACATGACCACCGACGGCGGTGGCTGGGTGCTCGTTGGCAAGGGCCGCAACGGCTGGACGAACGAGTACGACGGTCAGCGCGCCGCGTCCGAGCTGACGACTTCCGGGTTGTCGCCGATGTCGGCCCGCACCACTCAGCTTCCGTCGTCGACCATCGACGCGCTGCTCAACGGCGGCAGGGTCGACGCACTCTCCGAGGGCATCCGGCTGCGCCGGGCGAAGGACGCCGCGGGCAACACCTGGCAGGAGGCGCGGTTCAAGCTGAGCTCGCGCGACCGCTGGGCGTGGACCTTCGGTGCCGAGCACCCGCTGGCCAGCTGGTCGTTCGACGCGACCACCGGTTCGGGCGGCATCACCGAGAGCTTCGGCTCGCAGCAGTCCTACAACCGCGTGCACAACGTGCCGATCGCGGCGCAGAAGTACGCCCAGGCCTTCGCCTACGGCTCCTCGGTCACCGGCACGTCGGCGACCGACTCCTACCTGTGGTCGTCCACCTCGGGTGGCGGCAACGCAATCCCCTACACGCAGGTCTACCTCCGACCGCGCGTGCTCTCGAGCGACGCAGGCTTCACGACCATCCCGGACGCAGGCACGGTCGGCTACGAGCAGCAGTCGGTGGCTCGCTCCAACGCCCTCAACTCGCCGTGGGGCGTCTCCGGCCTGGCCGGCAACACCGAGCGCGAGGGGGCGGTCGAGGTCCAGGCCTTCACGCAGTCCGGCGACACGATGTACGTCGGCGGCAACTTCCGCTACGCGCAGCGCGACGAGCTGGCCACCGACCGCGTGGAGCAGCCCTTCCTCGCGGCCTTCTCGGTCAGCACGGGCGAGTGGGTCAGCACCTTCCGGCCGGTGCTCAACGAGCAGGTCAAGACCTTGGCGACCCTGCCCAATGGCTCGGTCCTCGCAGGGGGCGAGTTCACCGTGGCCAACGGCCTGTCGCGCACGATCATCGCGCTCGACCCGGTCACCGGTGCGACGGACCCGTCGTTCAACCTCACGGCCGAGAACCGTCGTACCGACGGCGTCAACCGCATCGAGGTGCTCCGCGTTGTCGGCGACTACGTCTACGTCGGCGGCTCGATCACGCACCTGCTCGGTGGCCCCTCCATGCGGCAGGCCGTCGCCACCAACATGGGTCGCGCGTCCGTCACGGACGGGTTGACCTCCACCGACTGGAACCCGAACTTCAACGGCACTGTGATGGACGTCGACGGCACTGACGATGGCGGTCGCGTGTTCGCCGTCGGCTTCTTCTCGACCGCCGGGGGTGCGAACGCCAAGCGCGCGGCTGCGATCTCCACGGCTCCGGGCGCTGCCCTCGCCTCGACGAGCTGGAACCCGACCTGGAGCAGCAGCACCGACTACCAGCAGGCGGTCGACGTCGTCGGCCCGAAGGCGTGGGTCGGCGGTTCCGAGCACTCGCTCTTCCAGTTCGACGTCGACAGCTACGCCCGCACCATGGGCGACATCATGAAGAAGAACGGTGACCTCCAGGACATCACGGCTGCCGCCAACGGCATCGTGTACGCCGGCTGCCACTGCAACAACTTCGACTACGCCAACGCCTACACCTGGCCCACCCTGTCGGCCGGCTGGAAGCAGGCTGACGCCATGAACTGGGTCGGCGCCTGGGACTCCGCTTCGGGCAAGCGCGTTCCGCAGTTCACGCCCGTCTTCTCGATGCGTCTCGGCTCCGGCGTCTGGGCGATCCAGCCCGACGACAGCGGCGTTCTCTGGGTCGGTGGCGACATCACCAACGTCCAGACGAGCAACCAGGCCAACCGGTTCTCGGGCGGGTTCGCGCGCTTCCCGCTGCGTGACTCGGCCGCGCCGACGACCCCGACCAACTTCCGCATCACTGCGGAGACGGGCACCGAGGTCACCCTCGCCTGGAACACCACGACCGACCCCAGCGGCGCCGGCTACCAGATCCTGCGGGACGACCGCCCGATCGCCAGCACCAAGCAGGGCTCGATCACGGTTCCCAAGGGCGGCCAGAACCGCTTCTTCGTGCGTACGTCGGACGGCGCCGGGAACGTGTCGGCGACCACCAGCGTGATCGTGTCCGAACCACTGGTCCGTGGCGCCGAGGCGTCGTTCACCCACACGGTGAAGCGGTCCGTGGCCTCCTTCGACGGCAGCGGGTCCTCGTCGGGCACCGGTGATGTCGAGACCTACGCCTGGACGTTCGGCGACGGTTCCACCGGCACCGGCGTCGCGCCCCAACACACCTACGCGGCTGCCGGCTCCTACTCCGTCACCCTGACCATCACGGACTCCACAGGCGCGCAGGACAGCGTGACCCACACCGTCCAGGCCGGCACGCCGGCCGGTCCGGCCCCGACCGACAGCTTCGGCCGCAAGGTCTACGACCAGGAGCCCTACGTCTTCTACCGGCTCGCCGAGGCGTCCGGCTCGACGGCAGTCGACAGCGGCCCGGACGTCCGCAACGGCACCTGGTCCGGAAGCAGCTGGACTCGTGCGGTTGCCGGGGCGCTGGTCAACAGCGACAACAAGGCCGCGTCCTGCGCCACCGGGTTCCTCGGTGGATCCTGCTTCGTGGCCTCGCCGAGCGTCGGCACGAGCCCCAACGCCTTCAGCATCGGCGTGTGGTTCAAGTCGACGTCGACGTCGGGAGGTCGACTGATCGGGTTCAGCTCGTCGGCAACCGGAACGTCGAGCAGCTATGACCGTCACCTGCAGCTGCAGAACAACGGCCAGGTGCAGTTCGGCGTCGCGCCGAACAGCAGCGGCCAGGTCAAGCTCATCTCGCCGGCCAGCTACAACAACGGTGCCTGGCACCAGGCGGTCGGCACCTTCTCGACCACTGGTGGCATGAGGCTTTACATCGACGGTCAGCTCGTCGGCACCAACAGCAACACGACGATCCGCAGCTACACCGGGTTCTGGAAGGTCGGCGGTGACAACGTCTGGTCGGGCAGCAGCAACCGCTACCTCAACGGCACGCTGGACGAGGCCGCGGTCTTCCACCGCGTGCTGTCGGACAGCGAGGTCGCTGACCAGTTCCGCCTCGCGCGCACCGTCCCCATCGCGCCGGAAGCCGCGTTCACGTCCAGCGTGGACGAGGTGACGGTGGACGTCGACGGGTCAGCCTCGACCGACCCCGACGGCAGCATCGCGTCGTACGCGTGGAACTTCGGCGACGGGGCCACCGCCTCGGGACCGACCGCCACGCACACGTACGCCGACGGCGGCACCTACACCGTGACGCTGACCGTGACCGACAACGACGGCGCGACCGACTCGGTCTCGCATGACGTCCAGGTCCAGGACCCTCCGGTGACGACCGACGTGGTGCAGGACGCTGACTCGTGGCGTTGGCGCTACGTCGCGGAAGCGCCGCCGAGTGGCTGGAACCAGCCGGCCTTCGACGCGTCCGGGTGGAACCTCGGGGGAGCGGTGCTCGGCTTCGGTGACCCGTCGGTCGTGACGAACATCGACACGTTCGCCACGACGTCGGAGCGACCTAAGGTCGCCTACTTCCTGCGCAGCTTCCAGGTCGCCGACACGACGAAGGTGACGCGCCTGGTCCTCGACACGGTCGCCGACGACGGTGCTGTGGTCTACGTCAACGGCGTCGAGGTCGGGAGGCAGAACATGCCGGCCGGCGCAGTTGACCACACCACCTTCGCGTCTTCGGCACGCCGGACCAACGTCGCTGAGTCAGCCACGTTCGTCATCGAGGTGCCGACGTCGTTGCTCGTCAACGGCGCCAACGTGATCGCCGTGGAGACGCACCTCAACTTCCGCGGCACCGCGGACGTGTCGTTCCACCTGAGGGCCTCGCTCACTCGCTACGAGTGAGCTTGGCCGCTCAGTCACCCACTCGTCGAAGGAGAGAGCGATGAGTTTCCTACGCAGTCGCACCCAGCGCATGGTTGCTGCCGGTGCCGCGGTCCTCGTGACCGCGGCACTCGCCGTTTCACCCACCACGTCCGCCGACGCGGCGACCCTGTTCGTCAGCCATGACCCCGCACCGGGCTGGCAGGTCGACGGCACCGTCTACACATCCCTGATCGTCGGAGACACCGTCTACATCGGTGGCTCATTCGTCAACGCGATCGCCCCCGACGGCACTCTCGTCGAGCGGAAGAACATCGCGGCGTTCCGGATGAGCACGGGCGAGCTGGTCGGCTCCTTCGATGCCGCCGCCGGCAGCACCGTGCGCGCCTTGGCGACCGACGGTCACGCCTTGTACGTCGGTGGCAGCTTCGGGCGCCTCGGGACGACCAGCCGCAACTACGCCGGCAAGGTGGATCTCGTGACGGGTGTGGTCGACCCGTCGTTCGACCCGCAACCCGACAGCAGCGTGCGCGCCCTCGTCGTCGAGGACGGGAAGGTCTACCTGGGTGGCTCGTTCACCCATGTGGACGGCCAGGCACGGAATCGGCTGGCCAAGGTGTCCGCCAGCTCCGGTGCGCTCGACGGGAGCTTCACTGCCGCGGCCAACAACATCGTCTACTCGCTTGCGATGAAGTCCGGTGCTGACCGGCTGTACGTGGGTGGCTCGTTCACTGCAGTCAACGGCGTGGACCGCAACGGTCTTGCCGGTGTGGAGGTCTCCACCGGTGCAGTCGCCGGGCCCGCGTTCGCGAACTCCGCCCGACCGACGTACGCCGTCGAGGTCAACGAGGACGGCAGCCGTGTGTTCGCGGCCGGTGGGTCGGCCACGAACTCGTCGGCCGCCTGGTCGACCGTCGATGGCAGTCGTCGCTGGCGCGTCGTCACCGACGGGGACAACCAGGCGCTGACCTATTACAGAGGCGTCGTCTACATCGGGTTCCACGACGGTTACCAAGGGGACGCCTCCCTCAAGCTCCTCGCGGTCGACGCGTCCTCGGGCGCGGTCGATGCGAGCTTCCGGCCCGAGTTCGACGACTTCTGGGGCGTCTGGACCATCGACATCTCCGAGCGGGGCCTGGTCGCAGGCGGTGACTTCACCACCGTCCAGAACATCTCGACTCGCGGCTTCGCGCTCTTCCCGGCCGTGACAGAGCCACCTCCGCCTCCGCCGACCTCCGTCTCGCTGGTGGGGCCGAACAGTTCCTGGAGCTACTGGGACCAGGGCACCCGTCCGACCGGCTGGGAGCAGCCCGGCTTCAACTCGACCAGCTGGCCGTCCGGACCACCGAGGCTCGGGTACGGCGACACGTTCGTGGACACCGTCGTCGGCTACGGCCCGTTCGCGTCGAACAAGTACCTCACCACCTACTTCCGTGCACCGTTCACACTCGATGAGCTCCCGGACTCACTCGACCTGAAGGTGTCCGTCGACGACGGTGCGATCGCCTACCTCAACGGCGTCGAGATCGGCCGCGAGAACATGCCCGCCGGCCCCGTCGGCAACACGACCCTCGCGTCGAGCGACAAGAGCGGCGGCAACGAGACGGCACTGCTGTCCATGAACGCGCCGACGTCGCTGCTGCAGCTCGGCACCAACTGGCTTGCAGTCGAGGTGCACCAGATCTCCAAGGGGTCCAGCGACCTCGGTCTCGACGTCGACCTGAACGGCCTCTACGAGGACGCCGAGCCCGCCAACCAGTCACCGGTCGCCGGCTTCACCGCGTCGGTGAACCAGCTGACGGCGACGCTCGACGGCTCCGGCTCGATCGATCCCGATGGTGAGGTCGTGGCCTACTCCTGGGACTTCGGTGACGGCACCTCGGCCACGGGGCCGACCGTCGAGCACAGCTACGACGCGACAGGCGACTACTCGGTCGTGCTGAGCGTGCTCGACGACGACGGCGCCCTCGGTTCGATCTCGCAGACCGTGAGCGTGGAGTCTGCGGTGCAGATCCTGGTCACGAAGGGCTCGTCCTGGCGCTGGACCTATCCGACGGCGGCGCCCGACCCGGCCTGGAAGAGCCTGTCCTTCAGCGACACCTCGTGGTCGCTGGGGAGTGCGCCCTTGGGCTTCGGCAGCCCGTCGGTCGTCTCGAACATCGACACCTTCGCGAGCACCTCGGAGCGACCGAAGGCGGCGTACTTCCGCAAGACCTTCACCGTGAACAACCCGGCCAAGGTGAGTCGGCTGATCCTCGAGACCGTCGCCGACGACGGCGTCGCCGTCTACGTCAACGGTACCGAGGTCGCCCGAGCGAACCTGCCGACCGGGACGATCACGCACAGCACGTACGCCACTGCGGCGCCACGCACCAGCAAGGTAGTGCCCCTGGTCATCGAGGTCTCGCCCGACCTGCTCGTGCAGGGGACCAACGTCGTCGCGGCTGAGACCCACCTGAACTACCGCGGTACGCCGGACCTCTCGTTCGACCTGTCGCTCACCTCGGAGTCGGGCAACGCCCGTCCTGACCCGCAGTTCACCTGGTCGACCGACGACCTGACCGCAACGCTCGACGCGACGGGGTCGACGGACGCGGACGGTCAGATCACCAGCTACGACTGGGACTTCGGGGACGGCACGCAAGGTTCCGGTGCCCAGATCGCGCACACCTTCGCGTCGACCGGCACCTACTCGGTGACCCTCACGGTCCACGACGACGACGGCGCGTCGGACAGCAGCACGATCGACGTCACGGTCTCGACAGCCGACCCGGTGGTCGTGCCCTTCGGGTCGGGCTGGCACTGGCGCTATGCGGCCGGAGCTCCGCCCGTGCTGTGGAACACTCTCGACTTCGACGCCGGCACCTGGGCCCTCGGACTCGGGGTGCTGGGATTCGGCGACACGTCGGTCACCACGAACATCGACACGTTCGCCACGAGCTCCGAGCGGCCGCGTGCGGCGTACTTCGTGCACCGTTTCTCGGTCACCGACGTCGAGACGGTCACGCGACTGCTGCTCGACACCGTGGCTGATGACGGTGCGGTCATCTACGTCAATGGCACTGAGGTTTCACGCATGAACATGCCCACCGGCACGGTCTCGTACCTCACCTACGCCACTGCCGCGCCGCGCACTTCGAGCGCGCCGCACCTCAGTATCGAGGTTCCAGTGAGCCTCCTCGTGAACGGTGAGAACGTCATCGCCGTGGAGACCCATCTGAACTATCGAGCGACCCCTGACGTCACCTTCGACCTGCACGCCACCCTGTCGCGAGCGACCTGACGGCCGGACATTCCCTTACAGAGCAGGCGATTCTCCTCTGAGCGCTCGTCCGCACGGCTGAATGAAATGACCCGTTCGGCACCGCGAAAGCCCCCCGAAAGGATGGCCGTCATGACGGTCGACTCCTACTAGATTGACCCGCTCGGAGGGTTCAACGTTCATAGGGGTTTCACTCGCCATGCTCGCACCGCTGGCTGCACGTCTTCTTGCTGTCCTCATCGCTGCGGCGACGTTCGTCGTCCTGCCTGGTACCGCGCGCACCGAAGCAGCATTGGTCCTGTCGTCCGTGCCTTCACAGTCGTGGAGTGTCAACGGGCGCGTCTACACGACCCTCGTCGTAGGAGACACGGTCTACGTCGGAGGTGAGTTCACGCAGGCGGTCAGCCCGACCGGTCAGCAGGTGGCGCGCGCCCGACTCGCAGCGTTCTCCATGACGACCGGCGCGTTGCTGACGGGATGGCGGGCCGACGCCGGCTCGACCGTCCGGGCACTCGCGACCGACGGCAACCATCTGTACGTGGGTGGTGCCTTCGGCCGGCTCGGCGGCCAGACGCATGCGTACCTCGGACGCGTGTCGCTCACCTCGGGGCAGCCGGACTCGACGTACGCGCCGGCCACGAACGCACCCGTCCGGGCGCTCGACCTGGGCCCGCTCGGCCTCTATGTCGGAGGCACGTTCACCACGGTGAACGGGCTGACCCGCAACCGGATCGCTTTGGTCGACACCGCTCAAGGTGCGCTCGTGCCGGGGTTCACCGGGTCCGTCGGTGGGACAGGAGTCTTCGGCATCGCCGTGAGTCCGACGTCGTCCGCGGTCTACGTTGCCGGGCAGTTCAGCACCGTCAACTCCCTCTCCCGCCCGGGGGTGGCTGCCCTGAGCTCGCAGACAGGCGCCACCATCCCGGTGTCGTTCTCGGGTGCGGTGAACCCGACGTTCGGCATCGACGTGAGCGACGACGGCGCCATGATCTTCGGTGCCGGGGGGACCGGTGCGAACCGCGCCTCGGGGTGGCGCACCTCGGATGGGGCCGCGGTCTGGCACCAGTCGACGGACGGCGACATCCAGGCGATCGACTTCTTCGACGGGATCACCTACTTCGGCTTCCACGACGGCTACCAGCTCGACACCTCGGTGAAGCTCCGCGCCGTGAACGCGTACACCGGCGTGCTCGACCCGGACTTCATCCCGCACTTCGACGCGTTCTGGGGCATCTTCGCGATCAGCGCGACAGAGCGAGGCCTGGTCCTCGGCGGTGAGTTCACGACGGTGGGTGGCGTCTCGGCCCGCGGGTTCGCACGTTTCCCGTCGCTAGGTCAGGTGCCGACCCCGCCACCGGCGGCGCCGACGACGTACGTGTCGGCTGCGCAGCCCTGGCGCTACTGGGACCGGGGCACGCGACCGACGTACTGGAACACGCCCGGCTTCGACGACAGTGCCTGGTGGCTCGGACAGGCGCAGTTCGGGTACGGCGACGGAGACGAGACCACGATCGTGTCGTTCGGCTCCGATGCGACCAGGAAGTACCTCACGACGTACTTCCGCACGACCTTCGAGGTCAGCCAGATCCGCGACACGGTGGTCGTCCACCTGGTGGCCGATGACGGGGCAGCGGTCTACCTCAACGGCGTCGAGGTGGTGCGCGACAACCTGCCGACCGGCGTGCTCGATGGGTCGACGCTGGCGCTCGTCGGTCGATCGGGCAGCGACGAAGCGGCGCTGCGGGCGTTCGTCGTACCGCGCGAGGCACTGGTGCTCGGCACGAACACGATCGCGGTCGAGGTGCACCAGGACCGTGCGTCCTCGTCGGACCTGAGCTTCGCGCTGGCCCTCAGCGGGCTATGACGAGGTAAGCGTTTGCGGCGCGCCCGTTGAACTGGTCGGTCGCCGACTCGATCGGGCCACCATTGCGGGCGAGCTTCCCGCCCACCGACAGCGGGACGCCAGCCTCGGGCATCACGATGGCGCCGGTCCGTCCAGGCGCCGTGGTCTCGGTGGTGGTGACGCTGCCGTCGGGAGCGAACTCGGTCAGTGTCAGCGTGACCGCGTCCTCGGTGCGGTGACACTCCACGCGGTACCACCAGCCCGGCTGGATGAAGTCGGCGGAGCGCACGGCGACGACGCCCTCGGCGCCACGCACCAGGCAGCTCGGCCGGTCGCGGTCGATCTCGACCTTGAACATGACCGGGTCGCTGGACAGCCCTCTCTGGACGAGGTTGTCGCCGTTGTCGGCAGCTGCGCCCGAGGACTCCTTGTCGATCACGAAGTCGGCGCCGAAGCGGAAGTCCGCGGTCCCGGGGTTCAGCTGGTCCCGAGTGCCGGCGTTGACGACGCGGATGATCGCGCGGGGGTAGTACTCCGTGCGGACGAAGCCGGGGAAGTCAATCGCGGGTGAGGCGCCTGCCTCGGGGCTGCCCTTCACCGTCCGCAGCGCGCCGTCGTGCAGCCGAGCCGTGTCGATGGTGACCCCGGCGGAGCCGGCCTGCTCGAGGGAGCCGTCGGGTCCGATCCGCAGCAGGAAGGTCGCGTTCTTGGGGATGCCGGTCGCGGTCGGCGTACGCGATGAAGAGGTGGTGGGGGAGCTCGGCCCCTCGGAGTCGAGATAGACGCTCTCCGAGCAGCCGGTCGCCGTGAGGCCGAGGAGCAGCGCGGCCCAGTGCAGACGGCCGGTCATGACTGCACCCACGATCGCCAGGCCTGGATGGAGGGCGTGTCGTCGAGCCGGTAGTGCCCGTCCCTGGTCGAGTCGAAGTACGTCACGAAGAGTGCCTGTTTGCGGGTCAGGTACCTGCCCACCCGCTGCAGCCACTCGGCACGGGCGGTGCCGTCATCTCCGGCGATCAGGACCGAGCCGGTCTCCGCGATGCCGAACGGCTTGTTGGTCTCGCGGGATGCCTGGACGACGGGGCCGTAGATCGAGCGCGGCGACTCGTAGGACGTCGGCGCCTCGCTGTTGTACGGGTCCCAGCCCAGGACCGAGATGTAGCGCGGACCGGGGTAGTAGTCGCGCCAGTCACGGCCGGAGGCCGCATCTGCAGTCCAGCCGGTGAGGATCAAGGTCGGGTGGAGGTTCCGGTGGCACGCGTGCGTGGCCAGGTCGACCAGCCTGCGGAACGCCTGGCGGTACTGCTTTGCGGTGAACGCTCCGGCCAGGATCTGCGGCTCCGGCTCATGGAGGTAGCTCCACAGCACCTTGCCTTCGAGTGGTGCCTCTCGGAAGAAGCGCACGATCGCGGCGTCGTACGTGCCGGCGAGCACCTCGGCCGGGGGCATCCGGAACGACGTCACGACCATCCGCTTGCCGAGTGCTGCGCTGCGGTTGCTCCAGGCGTTGGCCGGGGGCAGTGCCGGGTCGAAGATGCGCACCGCGCGGAGGCGTCCGAACTTGCGCTGCTCGGCGGCCAGGGACTCGGTGAACGAGAGCGACACCGTGGACAGCGAGGAGCCGAAGCGGGTCCAGTCGTCGCCCTCGACAAGAGGGGCGCGCCGACAGCCCTCGCGCGCGGTGACCTGCGGGGCTTCCTCGGCGCCACTCGGCGTGATCGCGGTGAGACCCACGACCGCCGCGAGCATGACACCGCTGGTCAACCAGTGGCGGAGAGTGGGCCGGATCATCGTGCGAGTGCTCCAAGCGGTCGGGCAGGACGAGAATCCCTTGTATTACAAGGGATTCTCCCCGGTCCGATCGTCCGGGCGCAAACCTGTCCGACTACTGGAGCGAGGCAGAGAAGGCAGTCACAGCCTGGGGGAATGCCCCCGTCGTGATCAGGTGATTGTCCTCACGCGCGCGGTTGAAGAAGACGCCCCAGGCGATGTCGAGGGTCGAGAACTTGCTTCGGAGGTTCGAGTAGAACGTCGCCAGCGCGGCGTCCCCGAACGACGTCGGCATCCCGAACTCACCGAGCCCGATGGGCTGGCCGTCGTACCAGGCCTGGGTGCGGATCCAGGTCATGTCACCGGTGGCGATCGTGGCCATCGTGTCCGATCCGGTGTTGGCGTATGGGTCGAAGAGGAACATGGCCGGATCGGTCGTGAACTGGTCAGCGACCGTGCCCTCGAAGACTCGGTCGTAGCCGACGATCCAGTAGGTGGTGTGGATGTTGGCGGAGGCGGCCTTCGCCTTGGCGAAGAAGATCGACAGGGCCTTTCCGTACGTCGCCGGGTTCGCCGACTCGCCGGTGACCTGGCCGGTCCGCACCTTGACCTTCATCTCGTGGTCGATCGTCGCGTAGACCGGCACCGTCGGGTCGACCAGCGCGAGCTGCTTGAGCTGGGCGACGTACTTGTCGAGCCAGGCCAGCGCGGTGGCATTGCCTGCCACGATGTCGGCCAGGAGCTGCGTGCCCTTCGTCGTGATGGTGATGTTCGGGCTGGTCCCGCGCCTGATCCGCGCGGTCTCGTAGGCCAGGTTGATGTTCTGGTAGTCCTGGTAGTACGTCGACGCCACGTCTGGATACGCGCCGAAGTCGGCCAGGGTCTTCTCGTCGGGGCTCTCCGAGGGACCGCCGTTGTAGACGCCCAGCCCGGGCTCCGGCGGAGGCGGTGGGGTCACGGTCGGACTCGGCGTGGGGGTCGGCGTTGGCGTCGGTGTGGGTGTTGGGGTCTGCGTAGGCGTGGGGGTGGGCGTCGGCGTGGCGGTGTGGGTGGGTGACGGCTTGGTTGGCTTCGGCTTGCCATTGCCCCACCCGAGCACCGCGAGGACGGCGTCGACGACCTCGTTCTGCGTGACGGCTCGCTCGGCCTTCTGTGCGCGAGGTGGTTTCGGATCATCACCCTGGTCACTGCCACGGGCGAGTGCGGCGCTGGTCGCGCCGGCGCCGCCGAGCACGATGAGGCCCGACGTCACAGCTGCGGCCAGGCCGGTACGCCGACGAGGACGGTTAATGCGGTTGCCAGACAGATTCATGAGGAGCTCTCCCAAACGTCCTATGAATTGCGCGATGCGGGTGGGGGGTCCCCGCGACAGCGAGCCTAGTGATGAATCACCCCAAGCCGCACCTATTCCTCAAATCGGATAAGTCGCCGTTTCGGTAGGGGTCCGGCGGCCTGATTCACCTATGAAAGAGTTCTCGCGTGACGAAGACTCCTGACCTCCGACCTGGCGCCGACGACCACGAGCTCGCTGCCTGGCTGGCGACCGTTGCCGGGCAGACGTTGCTCGAGGTGCGGGAGCAGGGGCTGGAGGGCAAGGCGCTCAAGGACGCCGGCGACCTGGCGTCGCACGAGCTGCTGATGGAGCTCCTGGCCGAGCATCGTCCCGACGACGCGGTCCTCTCCGAGGAGGGCAAGGACGACAAGATCCGGCTCACCTCCTCGCGGGTGTGGATCATCGACCCGCTCGACGGCACGCGTGAGTTCTCGGAGCCGCCGCGTGACGACTGGGCCGTCCACGTCGCGCTCTGGCAGGACGGTGCGCTGGTCGCCGGAGCGGTTGCTCAGCCCGGGCTCGACCAGACCTTCCACACCGGCAACCCGCCGGTCGTGCCCCCGCGCACCTCGGCCCGCCCCCGGATCGCCGTGTCGCGGACGCGTCCGCCGGCCTTCGTTGAGGCGCTTGCCCAGGAGATCGACGCCGAGCTGGTCCCGATGGGATCCGCCGGGGCGAAGGTCATCTCGGTTGCGCGCGACATCACCGACGCCTACGTGCACGCCGGTGGTCAGTACGAGTGGGACTCCGCGGCTCCGGTGGTCGTCGCCGCTGCCGCCGGTCTGTTCACCAGTCGCGCCGACGGTGCCGAGCTGAAGTACAACCAGGAGGACGTGCTGCTGCCCGACCTGCTGGTGTGCCGCCCCGAGCTGGCCGAGCAGATCACGTCGTTCGTTCAGCGCTACTGGGCCGAGAACCCGCCCAGCTGAGGAACCGGTGTCAGCCCGGGCGCGTCGAATGGGCATGCTGCCTCGACGCGACCTGCTGCGCCTGATGGGCGTGACGCCCCTCGCGGTACCCCTGTTGTCCGCGTGTGGTGCCTCGGAGTCTCCCGGGGGCGGCAAGACGTCCCTCCAGCTCGTGAAGTCCGACGTCGCGCGCTCGGCGGGAGATCCTGGTGCCGCGTCGGCGGCAGCGGCTTCGATCGCTGCGCTCGCGGGCAGCCTGTACGGCGAGCTGGGCGCCAAGCCCGGCAACGTCGTCTACTCCCCGTACTCAATCTCTGTGGCGCTCGCCATGACGATGAACGGTGCCGTCGGCAAGACGGCTGCGGAGATGAGTCGAGTGCTCGTGGTGGAGGATCTCGAGGCCTTCAACGGTGGCCTCAATGCCTTGACCCAACAGCTCGAGTCACTGGCCGGGAAACTGAACCGGTACGAGGGCGACAAGGCGGAGATCCTCCTCGACACGGCGAACTCCCTGTGGGGACAGGCAGGTGTCAGCTGGGAGCGACCGTTCCTGGACACCCTCGCTCGCGACTTCGGGACCGGGATGCGCACCGTCGACTACGCCCAAGCAGCAGAGGACGCCCGTCGGCTCATCAACGAGTGGACCGCCGAGCAGACCCACGACAAGATCCCCGAGATCCTGCCGCCGGGCATCCTCGATGCACTGACCAGGCTGGTGCTGGTCAACGCGATCTATCTCAAGGCGCCCTGGCAGGCGCCGTTCGAGAAGGGACTCACGGAGGATGGGCCTTTCCACCTGCGCGGTGGAAGCGTCGTTGACGTACCGATGATGGCCGGGGCCGAGGCGAGCTTCGCGTGGAAGCAGGGCGACGACTGGGAAGCGATCCAGATTCCGTACGCCGGTAGTGAGCTCGCGATGACGGTGGTGCTCCCCGACGACATCACCTCGGTCGGCGGTGATCTCTCGGCACTCATCGACTGGACCCCCACCGAGTCGGTGGGGCTTCGGTTGCCAAAGTGGAAGTTCCGGCTTCAGTCGCGGCTGAACAAAGCCTTGGACAGGTTGGGCATGCCCACCGCGTTCACCGACGCGGCGGACTTCAGTGGGATGGCGCCCGAAGGCAGCGAGTGGTTCATCAGTGCGGTCTTGCACGAGGCCTTCATCGCCGTGGACGAGGAAGGCACGGAAGCCGCGGCGGCGACAGCCGTCGTCATCAGCGACAGCGCAGCTCACATCGAGCCCCGCGTCGTCAGGGTCGACCGGCCCTTTGTCTTCGTCATCCACGACCTCGAGCACAACACGCCGCTGTTCGTCGGTCGGGTCGACGACCCGTCACAGGAGAGCTAGCACCGGTACTGCATCCTCGACGTGCGCGTTGTGCCCGAGCCCCGGCATCGTGACGTGCTCGGGGACCAGCGCATCGAGCTGCGCATCGGTCACGAACGGGTCCAGCTCGCCGCGCGCGAGCACGACCGAGCATTTCGCGGCATCGAGGAGCGCCTTCATGTCCGGCACCCCGACTCCGAAGGTCGCGGGATCCTGCGCGAGCATCCAACCACGCCCACGACCTTGGTGACGAGATCCGGCTTGAGCGCGGCGAGGGCGAGCGCGATCACGCCACCCATCGAGTGACCGATGACAACGGTCGGCTTGGTCAGCAGCGGGGCGACCGCGAGGGCGTGCTTCTCGAAGGTGTACGGCGGATCCCAGGCGGAGCTGCCGTGTCCGGGGAGGTCAGGCGCCAGACCGGCGTACCCGCGCCAGACGTCACCGGTCGCCCCCATGCCGTGCAGCAGCAGCATCAGTCGTCCTCTGGGACGGCACCGTCGCGGTCCGCCCACTCGAGCAGGGGCGCGATGTCGAACACGGCCTCGTCGATCCCGTCATGCAGGTCACCCAGCTCGGCGAAGCGCGCAGGCATGGTTTCGATCGTGAAGTCCTGCGGGTAGGCGTCGTCGACCTCGTCCCAGCGGATCGGCGCGGAGACGCGGGCGTCGGGCACGCCACGCACGGAGTACGCCGCCGCGATCGTGTGGTCGCGGGCGTTCTGGTTGTAGTCGATGAAGAGGGCGTACGGATCCCGGTCCTTGCGCCACCACGTCGTCGTGACCTCGTCCGGGCAGCGACGCTCGACCTCCTTCGCGAAGGCGAGCGCTGCGCGACGTACATCCTGGAAGCCGTGCTCCGGCTTGATCCGGACGTAGATGTGCATGCCCTTGCCGCCGGTCGTCTTCGGCCAGCCCGTCGCGCCGAGCTCGTCGAGCACCTCGTGTGCGATGTGCGCGACGCGCTGCACCCGCTCCCACGGGCATAGCGGCATCGGGTCGAGGTCGATCCGCCACTCGTCGGGCACCTCGGTGTCCGCGCGGCGGCTGTTCCACGGGTGGAACTCCACCGTGCTCATCTGCACCGCCCAGATCACGCTGGCCAGCTCGGTGACGCAGAGCTCGTCGGCGTTGCGGTTGTAGCGCGGAAAGTGCACGCGCACGGTCTCGAGCCAGGGCGGGGCACCGGAGGGCACGCGCTTCTGGTGCACCTTGTCACCGGACAGTCCCTCGGGGAAGCGGTGCATCATGCAGGGCCGCTCGAAGAGGCCACGCACGATGCCGTCGCCGACCGAGAGGTAGTACTCGACCAGGTCGAGCTTTGTCGCTCCGGTCTCCGGGAAGTAGACGCGGTCGGGGTTGGTCACCCGTACGACCTTGTCGTCCACCTCGATCTCGACGGCAGGGGACTTGGTCGCCATGGTGGCGAGCCTACGGGTCAGAGGGCGACGCGGTACACGACACTGCCGGAGCCTTCGGTGCCCCGGTAGAAGTGCGCACCGTCGCGTGCGTACTCCAGGGACTCGCCCAAGATCGAGCGGTCGTCGTAGCGCAGCTCGAACTGCCGCACGAACGTCAGGTCGGTGCGGTAGATGACAGCGCGTGTGTACGACGACACGGCGATCCGTTGGCCACCTGGGGAGAAGCTCCCAGCCGTGACGAGGGCCGGCGCATCGCCGCGGGCGGTCAGGACGTTGACGTGGTCCGGGCTCAGCTGACGCGGGGCGCGGTAGAAGGTCCCCGCGTCCGAGGCCTTGCTCGCGATCCACAGCCGGCCCGTCTCGGGGTTCACCATCAGGGCCTCGGCGTCGTGGGGACCGTCGGGGTAGGCGAAGTCGAACCGGCGACAGCTCACCGTTCCGGTTCTCGGCTCCTGCGGCTCCTGGAGGCGGTACACCTGGATCGTCGTACGAGCCAATGCGTTGTCACCGATGTCGCCGACCCAGAGCGTGTGGTCCGGGCCGGTCGAGATGTCCTCCCAGTCCGAGGCGTTCGCGCAACGGAGCTCGAGCGTGGCCCTGGTCTGGCCGTTCGGCCGGATCGCGAAGATCCGAGCGGTGTCGCCGCTGTCGTTGTGGGTCCAGATCAACGGCCGTGCATAGGTGCTCCTGGCCAGGCCACTGGACTCGGTGATCGCAGGGTCGGAGAGCACCCGGTCGACCACTGCGTCGCCGGTCGCCCGAGCCACTGCCTCTGGCGCGTACAGACCGGCCACCAACAGGAGCGCGAGCAGCGCGGGCGTTCGTCGCATCATCGCTCGATGGTCACATACTGAAACGTGTTCTAGTATTGCCCTGTCTCGTCCAGTGGCCAGGAGGTTCGGTGCTCCCTGCGATCGAGGGCTGGTTCACCACCGGCCCCGCGCCTGCTCTCGTCGGTTCGCGGTGCTCGGACTGCGAGCACGTCTCCTTTCCCAAGGAGACGGACTTCTGCAAGAACCCCGCCTGCTCCGGCGACACGTTCGAGGACGTCGAGCTCAGTCGACGTGGCCGCGTGTGGTCGTACACCGACGCCCAGTACCAGCCGCCGCCGCCGTACATCCCGCGCACCGACCCCTACGAGCCGTTCGCGCTCGCTGCAGTCGAGCTGCCCGAGGGACTGGTGGTGATAGGTCAGGTCGCGGATGGGTACGGCGTTGCCGACCTGCACGTGGGTGCTGAGGTCGAGCTCGTCGTCGAGCCGCTGACCGAGGACACCGTCATCTGGCGCTGGAAGCCCGTGGCGGCATGAGCGGCGTCGCGATCGCCGGAGTCGGCATGCACCCCTGGGGCAAGTGGGGGCGCCCCTTCGTCCAGTACGGCGTCCACGCGGCTCGCGAGGCGCTCGCTGACGCGGGTATCGAGTGGAAGGACGTCGACCTCGTCGTCGGCGGCGAGACCGTCCGCAACGGGTACGGCGGCTACGTCGCGGGCGCGACCTTCGCGCAGGCTCTCGGCTGGAACGGCGCACGCGTCGCCACGTCGTACGCCGCCTGCGCCACTGGTGCACAAGCCCTCGACACCGCTCGGGCCCGGATCATGGCCGGTATGTCCGATGTCGCGCTGGTGGTCGGAGCTGACACGACCCCCAAGGGCTTCCTGGCCCCCAACGCGGGAGAGCGTTGGGACGACCCCGACTGGTTGCGCTTCCGGCTGCTCGGCATGACCAACCCGGCGTACTTCGCGCTCTACGCGCGTCGCCGCATCGACCTGTACGGCGCCACGTCCGAGGACTTCGCTGCCGTGAAGGTGAAGAACGCGAAGCACGGTCTGGCGAACCCGAACGCTCGCTACCGCAAGGAGGTCGCCGCCGAGGAGGTCCTCTCCAGCGCCGTGGTGGCCGACCCGCTGCACCTGCTCGACATCTGTGCCACGTCGGACGGCGGTGCTGCAGTGCTCCTGGTGAGCGACCGCTACGCGAAGCAGGACTCGGTCCGGATCAAGGCGATCTCCACCGTCACGCCGACCTTCCCGCAGACCGTGCTCGACATGCCCTACTTCTCGACCGAGTCCGCTTCCGTCGTACCCGCGGGGGAGCGGACGTTCAAGGAGTCGCTCGCCGACGCGGCGTACGAAGAGGCGGGCATCGCCCCCGAGGACGTCGACGTGGCTGAGGTGTACGACCTCTCCACCGCCCTCGAGCTCGACTGGATCGAGGACATCGGGCTCTGCAAACGAGGCGAGGCCGAGCAGCTGCTGCGCGCCGGCGACACCACCATCGGCGGTCGTATCCCGGTCAATCCCAGCGGTGGCCTTGCCTGCTTCGGTGAGGCCGTGCCGGCGCAGGCGCTGGCCCAGGTCTGCGAGCTCACCTGGCAGCTCCGCGGTCAGGCGACCGGCCGACAGGTCGAGGGCGCCCGCATCGGCATCACCGCCAACCAAGGGTTGTTTGGTCACGGCTCGGCCGTCATCGTGGGCCGATGAGCGAGCAGCTCGTCTACGCGTTATGGGGTCCAGGTGACCTGTTGGGCGAGGAGTTCCGTGACCGGCTCGCCTGCGAGTGGGTGCAGGTCAACATCGACGACGCCCAGGTCGCCGCGGCCCAGCTTCGGCTGACCGCGTTCGACGAACCGGTCGACGCCTTCGTGATGCTCCCCCCGGACGCGCACGCTGACGCCGTACTCCGTGACTTCTCCGAGGAGTACGCCGGCTGGCGCGTCGACACCGAGGAGCCGATCGAGCCGCCCGAGTACGCCGACGGCGAGCGCGCAGATGCGCTGGCCAACATCGCCGTGCTGCGCCGACCTGAAGAGTTGCCCTACGACGACTGGCTGTACCTCTGGAAGGACGAGCACACCCCGGTCGGGATCGCCGACCAGGGGAACTTCGGCTATGTGCAGCACCGCGTGCTCGAGCAGCTCACGCCCGACGCCCCGGAGATCTCCGCGATCGTCGAGGAGCTGTTCCCGATGGCCGCGATGACCGACCTGCACGCGTTCTACGGCACGGATGGTGACGACGCGCTGCTGCACGAGCGGATCACCCGCATGCTCGCGTCGGTCGCGAAGTTCGGGGCGGATCGAGACATCGACCTGGTGCCGACCAGCCGCTACCGCTGGATGGGTTGAACGACGACTAGTCGAGCGGGGTGCAGACAGGACCCATCCGAGTCTTCGCCGTGTAGCGAGCAGTGCGGTCTTGCTGCCGGATGACGACCTCTGCCGCGAACTGAGCACAGTCCTCCGTCTCGGCGATCAAGAAGGGGTCAGGCGCATCGTCCCTCTTCACCGTGAGGGTCTCGCGATAGAAGGCGGTCTCATAGCTCACCGTGTAGTGGTCGAACCTCCAGCCCTTCGGCAACTCGTAGCCCACGATGACGCAGGGGCGGAGGGTCTCGTCGAAGAAGCGGGCCAGGTGTGCGTCAAGCTCCGGTGTCTTTGGGTCGGTGCGCTTGAACCTCACAACAACCAACTGGTCGCGGAAGGAGGCCTCACCGCACCCGAGCAACGCTTCGGGCTGAGGCGTCTCGGGCTCAGCGTCCTCGCTGCAGCCGATGACGACGAGCGCCAGGATTAACGCGCAGCCGACGCGTGCCAACGATCGCATCAAGGTCCCCCTGAGTGATGGTGCAGGAAGTCAACCACAGGCCACACTGGCGCCATGCCCATCGACCGGACCTTGCTGCCCGACACGAACCCGTTCGACCTGATGGACCGCGAGAGCGCACGGATCGAGGACTTCCTCGCGCCACTCGTCAAGGCCGGCGACGATGACTCGGGCTGGCATGCGCCGACGCGCTGCTCAGAGTGGAACGCGCGTGCCCTGTTCGGGCACCTTCGGCACCTCGA
>DATILB010000373.1:0-3211 GCA_035477015.1 Nocardioidaceae bacterium
CCGGGACGTCGCCGAAGGCGGCGACCGTGCCGAGACCACTGGTGACGTAGGAGCCAACTCGCCGTGGCTCAGTAGCCGTGTCGGCGGCGGTTGGTCTCGACACGCTTGTTCGCTGGCGCTCACGACGCGGCTCGACCGGCGGGTGCACGGAACTCGGCTGCGCGCCGACAGGCGAGCACTTCAGGCTCTCGGAGAACCCGAGCTTGCCCATCATGGCTCGCCAGCCCCAGCCTCACCACGGCCTGCCGAACTCATCCACAGGCTGCAGAACGACTCAGGCGGTCGCCTTCGCCCGCCGCGCCAGCGCGCTCAGCAGGGTCTTGGAGATGACCTTGGCCAGGCGGCCGTCCACACCGGGGATGCGCTCGTCGACGCTCACCGAGTAGTCGATGCGGGTGGCGCCGCCCACGGCGGTCAGCTCGACCTCGCCGAAGTAGTTCTTCAGGGGTACGCCGGCCAGGGCCTTGTAGCGCAGCAGCTTGCCCGGCTCGAAGGCGACGATCTCCTCCTTGATCGGACCGGCGAAGCCGAGGCCGATCTTGCGGACCGCGCCGACGCCATTGCGCTCGGCCGTTCCGGGGCTTACCAGGACGGCCTTGAGGCCCGGAGCCCAGGCGGACATCCCCTCGTGGTCGGAGAGCACGCTCCAGACGTGGTCGACGGGAGCCTGCACGGTGGTAGTCGAAGTCGCTCGCATGCAGAGAGTCTGACTCAAGCCGTCGCCAGATCGGAGGTGTCTCGCTCCGCGGTCGGGGGTAACGTGTGAGACGTGCAGCACGGCTCGATCATCTTCGTCGAGATCCCGGTGCGGGACCTCGCGCGAGCCGCCGACTTCTACGCCGGCCTTCTCGGCTGGTCCTTCCTGCCCGATCGCGAGCCGGACCGCTGGATGTTCGTCCCAGGGGGCCGCGGTGCGATGGGTGCGATCACGACGACCCGGCCGTCCGGCGTCGCTGGGACACACCTGGCGATCGCCGTCGAGGACGTGCCGGCCACGACCGAGCTGGCGATCCAGCTGGGTGGAGGAGTCACCGCCATCGAGCAGCGCAGCCTCGGGTACAGCGCTGAGCTGATCGACCCCGACGGCAACCACTTCTGGGTCTTCGAGCGGAAGGTGTCGCGGCGCGAGGTCGCCTCGCACCCACCGGTGTGGCACGACACCTTCAACGACTAGCGGAAGACGGCTAGCGGAAGACGACCGTCTTGTTGCCGTTGAGCATGATCCTGCTCTCGGCGTGCCACCGGACGGCGCGGGACAGCACCTGGCTCTCGACGTCACGTCCGGCCGCAACCAGCTGTTCGCTGGTGGCGGTGTGGTCCACGCGCGTGACGTCCTGCTCGATGATCGGTCCCTCGTCGAGGTGGGCGGTCACGTAGTGCGCGGTCGCCCCGACCAGCTTCACGCCATGCGTGAACGCCTGGTGGTACGGCTTGGCGCCCTTGAAGCTCGGCAGGAAGCTGTGGTGGATGTTGATGACCCGTCCCTCGAGCCGCGCGCAGAGCTCCCTGGACAGGATCTGCATGTAGCGGGCGAGCACGACCAGGTCGACACTCAGCTCGTCGACAAGCTGGAGCAGCTTCGCCTCGGCTTCTGCCTTCGTATCGCTGGTGACCGGCAGATGGTGGAACGGGACGCCGTACGACGCCGCAAGCGGCTCGAGGTCGGTGTGGTTCGAGACGATCGCCGCGATGTCGACCTTGAGCGATCCGATGCTCCAGCGGTAGAGCAGGTCGTTGAGGCAGTGCCCTTCCTTGGACACCATGATCAGCGTGCGGTGCCGGGCTGCGTGGTCCCAGAGCTGCCAGCGCATGTCGAACCGTTCGGCGACCGGGGTGAAGGCCGCCTCGAGTGAAGCCTGGTCGTCGTCGCCGCTGACCGTGTCGAAGTGCACGCGCATGAAGAAGCGCTGGCTGTTCAGGTCGCTGAACTGGTGGCTCTCGACGATGTTGCTGCCGTGCTCGAACAGAAACCCGGTCACGGCGTAGACGATGCCCGGGCCGTCGGGGCAGTCGATGGTGAGGACGTACTCACCCGCAGCGGTCATGGGCTCCAGCGTAGGGGTCAACATCGCGACATATCCGGCTGACTCATTCGGGCTACCCGAGTCTAGTTAGTTCGGACTATTGAGCCAACCGAAGGTATGAGCAGAAAGTGTTGGTGAGTACAACGGGTCCGCGTGGGGCATGGGGAGGGACCTTTTGTAATCTCGGGGTGGACCTCGTCCTTCAATGACGAGGAGTGCGGGGCTATGCGTCGTTCGCGTGTGGTTTTCAGGATCATTTTGCTGGTGTTTGCCCTTATCGGGTTGGGCCTGCCCAGCATCGCGCCGGCTAACGCCGCCAAGCCCCCACCGGGGGGCACCGGTGGGGGTAGCGGTGTGAACGTGAAGATCCAGGGGTTCGACAAGATCTCGAGGTCGTGGACGGCCGGAAACACGGCCGGCTATGCCGAGCTCGAGAAGATCCCCTTCCGGATCCCGATCGCCAACGGATCGACCGGGGTGACGGTCGACTCGGTCGAGACCATCTACGACCACGAACGCACGGGGGTCAACGGCATCGAGACCCTGCAGGACTTCGTGCTGTGCAAGGGCTCGCTGACCAGCACCTGGACCCCGACGGCGCCGGGCGCCAACGGCCTGTGCACGACGGTCCTCGTCTATCCCGCGGGCACAGTCCCTGATGGTGCGGAGCCCTACGTCACGGACGACGGCTTCCGGGCCGGCTCCGGTGGCACGACCGTGGGCGTCTTCACCTGGCACCGGCTGGCGATTCCTGCAGGTGCGACCTGGACGCTGACCTGGGGAGCCAAGCTCGCGCTGGGCTCGCACCTCTACAACGGCTCGGCACTGCACATGCAGATCGGTGCGGCCAGCGTCAACGGCGCCGCCGTCACCTTCGGCTCGAAGGACGTGCCGATCCCGGTCAACGCGATCATCGCGACGGAGACGGACAAGAAGATCAACGGCTCCGACGGGCCGGTGCCGGTGTCCCTGGGGGACCGCGTGCGGATCACCATCGTGGCCAAGGCGTTCGGACCAGCGAAGGCGTCGCAGACCCTCGTCGTGACCGACACGTTGCCTGCCTGCCTGACCTTCGACGGCGATGACGCGACTGTGGCCGGCACTCCGACGGTGAGCGGCAAGAACGTCACCTACACCTTCAGCAACGTGAAGAACGGTACGTCGGTCCTCGCCGCGTTCTTCGCCCG
>DATILB010000374.1:0-10710 GCA_035477015.1 Nocardioidaceae bacterium
CACTGCCTGATTCACGGCGTCAGCCACTCCCTTCGGTCCGCCGGACGCCGAGAGCCCCTTGTGCGCGGCCACGATGGTGGCGACGAAACCGAAGAGCACTGCCTTGAACTCGGCTAACCAGAGATCGGATGTCTGACTGAAAGCAACGAACGAACCGAGATAGGAGCCGGAGCTGATCGTCCCGCGTCCGACGTTCATCATGTAGCCGGTGGCCATGGCGGTGATCGCGACAATGACGTTGAGGATCAGGGCGACCACTATGGTCGCGGCGATCCGCGGAGCCACGAGTCGCTGGATCGGGTTGAGGCCCATGACCTTCATCGCGTCGATCTCTTCGCGCACGTTGCGGGCGCCGAGGTCGGAGCAGATGGCCGAGCCCACCGCGCCGGCGATGATTAGGGAAGTCACCAGCGGAGCGGCCTGGCGGAGGACGCCGATGCCGTTGACCGCACCGGAGAACGAGGTGGCGCCGATCGAGTTGGCGACCGCGCCGATCTGCACCGAGGTGATGACACCGAAGGGAATGGCGACCAGGATCGTCGGCATCAGCGACACCTGCGTCATGAACCAGGCCTGGAGCATGAACTCCGACCACGAGAAGCGCCGGGCGATGATGTCGGCGACCATGTGCTTCACGGACTCGACACTCAGGACGACCAGCTTGCCGCTCGTCGTGATACCGGCGTCGAAGCGCCCCTTCATGTCGCCGTAGAAGTTCTTGCCGACCACGGTTATCGCGCTCACTCAGACACCCCACTGACTCCCTTGGTCCTGGGACCTGCTCTGCGACCCGACCCCGAGGGCGGCGGCTGGCTCCAGTCCTTCAACGTCACACCGTTCACAGCGGTTACGGGGCTTCCTTGCCCGGTGGCCGTGTGCTGTCCGGTGGTGGTGCGAATCGGATCCGACGGTCTTGCCGCGGAGGTGCTGGGCGGCTGCGCCTGGTCTGGCATGCCACCCCCTCTTAAACCCGTCTGTAACAGGCGTCACAGGACCCTATCGGAGAAGTAACTATGGCGTACATGAAGAGTTACGGCGGGTAACAGCAATCTGTGTCACACCCTGATACGGACCCGACGGTCTCTCATCTTCGTGCGCTACGTGATCCTGCCGCCTGGATAGTGCGATGGCAACGACATGCGGGGACCATGTCTCGGGCGATGCATCCCGGCCAGTCCCACCAGGACCTGGACGCGCAGACGATGCGGACGGTACGGCTCGAGCAGGACCGCGAGACCCTCGTCGTCCACGGGCCCGCCGGTGAGCGCCCACCCGATGTCCTTGGCGACGTGATAGTCGCCGAAGCTCACCGCGTCGGCATCGCCGAAGGAGCGCGAGCGCACCTCGGCGGAGGTCCACACGCCGATCCCGGGGATGGAGCGCAGGCGCCGGTCCGCCTCGTCCAAGGGCAGTCCGATGCTGCGCTCCAGGGCGGCGGCAGAGCGCGCCACCGTGACCACCGTCCTCGAACGTGCCGGGTCGACGTGCATCCGCAGCCACTCCCAGGACGGGATGGTCCGCAGGGTCTCGGGAGAGGGCATCACCCAGAGCCTGCGCTGCTCCCCCGGCCCGGGCGCCCGCTCGCCGTACCGGTGGACTAGGGCGCGCCACCCGGCGAACGCCTCCTTGCCGGTGACCTTCTGCTCGATGACCGCCGGGATCAGCGACTCGAGCACGAGGCCGCTCTTCGGCACCCGCCAGTGCGGGTGGGAGCGCCAGGCGGCCGCGACCACGTCGTGGTGCTGCGGCTCGAATCCTGCGGGATCGTCGTCGGCGCCCAGCATGGCCGGCAGCTGAGCGAGCGCCCACTCCGCACCCTCACCCCAGGCCTCTCCCACGACGTCGCCGGACGTGGGGCGCGGCGTGATGCGCAGTGTCGCGACGCCGACAGGGGTGCGCGTGCCGCGCCAGATCACACCCCCCGGATCCGTCTTGTACGTCGGATCGCCGCCACCGTGGCGCAGGCTCCCCGCGATCTGTCCGACCGGGCACGGCCAGCTCGGCCGCCAGACACGTTCGGGCATGTCGTCACCATAGTGGCGCGTGTCGAAAGAACCCCTGCACGATCCGCGGCCTAGGCACGCACATCGCGGCGTTCTCGTCGGTCGACGGGCCCCGGCCCGCCTCCCTCCTCGGCCTTGCGCTGCACGCACCTAGGCCACGGCTCGTCTCAGGGAACCTTCGACACACCCCACTAGAACTGTCGGCCCGAGAACAGAGAATGAGGCCATGCTCCTCTCGGAGATCGTCCGTACGTCCAGCGAGGTCGCTGCGACGCGCTCCCGTCTCGCGAAGGCAGCGGCCATCGCAGCAGCACTCAAGGCAGCCGGGCCGGACGAGATCGAGGTGGTCGCCGCGTTCCTCGCCGGGGCGCCCAGACAGCGGCGCACGGGCGTCGGCTGGCGGGGGCTTTCCGACCTTCCTGCGGCCGCCGACCATGGGGCGCTCACCGTGAGTGAGGTCGACGCTGCCCTCGAGGCGATCAGTGGCCTGAGCGGCGCCGGCTCGCAGGCAGCACGATCCGCGGCGGTCGCGGATCTCTTCGGGCGGGCGACGGCCGAAGAGCAGCGGTTCCTCCGTGCCCTCGTCTTCGAGAACCTCCGTCAAGGCGCCCTCGACTCCGTCCTGCTGGACGCGATCGCGAAGGCCGCAGGTGTGCCGCCAGCCGCCGTGCGCCGGGCCGCGATGTTCAGCGCGGACTCCGGGCCGATCGCCGCCGCGGCACTGTCCGGCGGCGAGCAGGCGCTGCTCTCCTTCTCCCTCGTGGTCGGCCGGCCGGTGCGGCCGATGCTCGCCTCGCCCGCAACCTCCATGGCCGACGCCGTCGCCAAGGTCGCTGGACCGTTCGCGGTCGACGCGAAGCTCGACGGCATCCGCATCCAGGTGCACCGTGCCGATGACGACGTCGCGATCTTCACCCGGAGCCTGGACGACATCACAGACCGGCTGCCGGAGGTGGTCGCCGCGGTGCGCGCCCTCCCGACAAAGGAGGTGGTGCTGGACGGTGAGGCGATCGCCCTGCGTCCCGACGGCCGGCCACGACTGTTCCAGGAGACGGCGTCCCGCATCGGCAGCAGCGCATCAGTCGAAGCGCTGCGCGAGACCATCCCCGTTACGCCGTACTTCTTCGACCTGCTCCACGTCGACGGCGTCGACCTGATCGACACCCCAGCAGCCGAGCGGTTCGAGCGCCTCGCCTCTGTCCTGCCGCCTGAGCTGGTCGTCCCGCGGATCATCACTGCCGACCCTTCCTCGGCGACGGGCTTCTTCACCGACACGGTGGCAACGGGACACGAGGGTGTCGTGGTCAAGGACCTCGCTTCGACGTACGACGCCGGCCGGCGCGGCTCGTCCTGGCTCAAGGTCAAGCCGCGACACACCCTCGACCTGGTCGTGCTGGCCGTCGAGTGGGGCAGTGGACGCCGCGAGGGTTGGCTCTCCAACATCCACTTGGGCGCACGCGATCCGTCGGGAGGCTTCGTGATGCTGGGCAAGACGTTCAAAGGGATGACCGACGACATGCTCACGTGGCAGACCGAGCGGTTCCTCTCGTTGGAGACGAGCCGCAGCGGGCATGTCGTACACCTGGACCCGGTGCAGGTCGTGGAGATCGCGTTCGACGGAGTGCAACGCTCATCGCGCTACCCCGGTGGGATGGCGCTGCGTTTCGCGCGAGTCCTCCGCTACCGCGACGACAAGTCGGCTGCCGAGGTGGACACGGTCGACACCGTCCGGGCGCTGCACGACGCGGGACACTCGTGACCCACTTCATGTAACTCGGTGTGACACTTTTGCGTATGGTGGGCTCATGACGACCGAGGCCACCCGCACCGGGCCGACCGACGGACGCCGTGTCGCGGCTGCGGCCCGGCGGCGCAAGCGGGAGGCCGAGATCCTCGCCGCGACCCGTGCGCTCTTCGATGAGAGAGGCGTCCGCGACGCCCAGATCGAGGACGTGGCGAAAGCCGTCGGGATCAACCGGGCGATCATCTACCGCCACTTCACCGGCAAGGAGGACCTCTTCGCCCTCACGGTGGTGGACTACCTCACCGAGCTCGAGCAGCGTCTGGTCTCCGTCGACGACGTCTAGGCCGATCCCGAGACACGGCTGCGGGCCATGGTGCGTGCCTTCTTCGACTACGGGATGGAGTTCCCCGCCTTCGTCGACTGCGCCCAGGCGCTGATGCGCAAGTCAGGAACCGAGCTGTTCGCGGAGGTCAGCGAGGGCACCATGCTCAAGCTGGGACGCGGGCTCGGTGGCTGCCTGACCAGGCTCAGCAGGGTCGTGGCGGCCGGCAACGACGCCGGAGTCTTCCAGAGCGCGAACGTCGACCTGACCGCCAACATGCTCTACGCATCCGGACTCGGCGCCCTCCAGCTAGCCCGGGTCGGCCTGCTCGTCCACGAGGCCGCGCCCGGCGTCCCGATCGTCCAGAAGGTCGCTCCCGAGCTGGTCCGCGAGCAGATGGTGACCGCCGCCGTCACGATGATCAAGCGCTGAGCTACTTCTCCAGGATCATCGTGACGCCCTGGCCGCCCGCGGCGCAGATCGAGATGACACCCTTGCCGCCACCGTTGGCGTCGAGCAGCTTCGCCAGGTTGGCGATGATCCGGCCGCCGGTCGCGGCGAACGGGTGACCCGCGGCGAGCGACGAGCCCTTCACGTTGAGCTTGTCCAGGTCGATCGAGCCCAGGGGCGCGTCGAGGCTGAGCTTCTCCTTGCAGAAGGCCGGGTCCTCCCACGCCTTGAGCGTCGAGAGCACCTGCGAGGCGAACGCCTCGTGGATCTCGTAGAAGTCGAAGTCCTGCAGTGCGAGGCCCGCCCGGTCGAGCATCCGCGGCATCGCGTACGCCGGAGCCATCAGCAGGCCCTCGCCACCGTGCACGAAGTCGACCGCGGAGGTCTCGTACTCGGTGATGTAGGCCAGCGGCTTCCAGCCCTTCTTCTTGGCGTACTCCTCCGAGCAGAGCAGCACGACCGAGGCGCCGTCGGTGAGGGGCGTCGAGTTGGCCGCAGTCATCGTCGCGGTCTCCCCCTTGCCGAACACCGGCTTGAGGCTGGCCAGCTTCTCCAGCGTGGAGTCGCCGCGCATGTTCTGGTCACGCTCTAGGCCACGGAACGGCGTGATCAGGTCGTCCTGCCAGCCTTCGTCGTACGACGCGGCGAGGTTCTTGTGCGACTTGTACGCGAGCTCGTCCTGCGCGTCGCGAGCGATGTCCCACTCGAGTGCCGTCAGCGCCTGTGAGTCACCCATGGAGAGGCCCGTGCGCGGCTCCTTGTTCGCGGGCGCCGCGATGCTCAGGTGCTGAGGGCGGAGCTTCGCGATGGCGGAGAGGCGCTGCTGGTTGGTCTTGGCGCGGTTGACCTCGAGCATGATCTTGCGCAGCTTCTCGCCCACCGCGATCGGGGCGTCGGAGGTGGTGTCCACACCACCGGCGATGCCGACCTCGATCTGGCCGAGCGCGATCTTGTTGGCGACCTGGATCGCCGCCTGCGCGCCGGTGTCACAGGCCTGCTGGATGTCGTACGCCGCTGTGTCCGGCGCGAGCTTCGAACCGAGCACGGACTCGCGCGTCAGGTTGAAGTCACGCGAGTGCTTGAGGACAGCGCCGGCAACAACCTCGTCGACACGCTCGCCCTCGAGGCCGTAGCGCGTGACCAGGCCGTCGATCGCGGCGGTCAGCATGTCCTGGTTCGACGCCTCGGCGTAGTGCGCGAACTGCCGGGCAAAGGGGATGCGGTTGCCGCCGATGACGGCTACGCGACGGGTCTTGGCCTGCATGTGGGTTCCAGCTCCTGTGAGGACTAGGTTGACTGCAAGTCCCCATCCTTGCCCCAACCCCGCCTCATGGGAACGCAATGAGGGCCAGATCACGAAATGTGGACACTGAGTTACAACATCAGTTACACATGGAATGATTCTGGGTCCCCGGAACCTCCAGACAACCTCGCAGACATCAAGGAAGGCCTCGCGATGAGCGACCGCTACTCCAGCCTGATCCACACCCCCGTCGGCCAGCTGCTCGCCAAGCAGCTCGGCCTGCCCAACCCGGTGGATCTGGACCGTTACAAGGAGGGCGACCCCCTCGTCGAGGGCACCGTGCTGGTGGGTGGCGACGGCCGGCTTCGCGCAGCCATCACCGGCGCGCTGGACGACCTCGGCATCAAGCACGTGGAGGCCGACGCCGAGGGTGCTCGCTACAAGGGGCTCGTCTTCGACGCGACCGGCATCACCGGCTCGGAGCTCCTGGTCGAGCTGCAGAAGTTCTTCACCCCGGTCCTGCGCAGCCTCGAGTCCTGCGCGCGCGTCGTCGTGATCGGGACCCAGCCCGAGCTGGTGAAGAGCGGAGCGGAGCGCGTCGCTCAGCGCGCCCTCGAGGGCTTCACCCGGTCCCTCGGCAAGGAGATCGGCAAGGGCACGACCGTTCAGCTCGTGTACGTCGCACCGAAGGCCGACAACGGCATCGCCTCCACCCTCGGCTTCCTCCTCTCCCCCAAGTCGGCCTACGTCTCGGCGCAGGTAGTTCGGATCGGCTCGCACGGCGCCAAGGCGTCTTCCGCGAAGGTGGACTGGGCCCAGCCGCTCGCCGGCAAGGTCGCGATCGTGACCGGGGCCAGCCGCGGCATTGGCGAGCAGATCGCCCGCGTCCTGCACCGTGACGGCGCGACCATCCTCGGCATCGACGTCCCGCAGGCCGCGAATGAGCTCAAGGCCGTGGTCGACGAGCTCGGCGGCGACATGCTGACCCTGGACATCACCGCGAAGGACGCGCCCGCCCGCATCGCGCAGCACGTGAAGGCGAAGCACGGCGGCGTCGACATCGTCGTGCACAACGCCGGCATCACCCGTGACAAGAAGCTCGCCAACATGAAGGAGGAGACCTTCGCCTCGGCGATCTCGGTCAACCTCACCGCGCCGGAGCGCATCACCGCCGCACTGATCGAGGCCGAGGCGATCAACGCCAACGGCCGCATCATCGGCGTCGCCTCCATCGCCGGCATCGCGGGCAACCTGGGCCAGACCAACTACGCCGCCTCGAAGGCCGGCGTGATCGGGTTCGTCGACTCGCTCGCCGACCAGCTGAAGGACGGCATCACCATCAACGCTGTCGCTCCGGGCTTCATCGAGACCAAGATGACCGCGGCCGTACCGTTCATGACGCGTGAGGTCGGCCGTCGTCTCAACTCGCTCCAGCAGGGTGGTCAGCCGGTCGACGTCGCCGAGACGATCGCCTGGTATGCCTCGCCTGCCTCCAGCGCGGTCACGGGCAACACCGTTCGCGTCTGCGGCCAGATGATGCTGGGCGCCTGATCCGATGACCGACACACGCATCCTCGAGGGCGCACCGAACACCCTCGGCTTCATGGTCAAGGCGGCTCTCCCGGCACTGCCGGGGGTGTCGCTCCTGCCCGGCGTGAAGAAGTCCGGCGGCGACCTGCCCGACATCACGCTGGTCCGCAACGGCGTTCCGATCGACCCGGCCCACGTCGCGGCGTACGCCGAGGTCTGCGGGTTCCCATCGAAGGACACCCTGCCGCTGCCCTACCCGCACATGCTGGCGTTCCCGCTGCACATGGCCCTGATGACCGACTCGAAGTTCCCCTTCGCGGCGATGGGCACCGTGCACCTCGAGAACGTCATCACCCAGCACCGCGCCCTGACAGCGGCTGAGAAGCTCGACGTCAAGGTGTGGGCGGAGAACCTTCGCGGCCACGCCAAGGGCAAGATCTACGACGTCATGACCGAGATCTCAGCCGACGGCGACGTCGTCTGGGAGGAGCGCTCCACGATGCTCGTGCGCGGCAAGGGCGACCCGGACGCTCCGGCGGGCCTCGACATCGAACAGGTGCCGACCTCCGGCCTCACCTGGAAGCTCCCTGGCGACCTTGGTCGCCGCTATGGCGCCGTGTCGGGCGACCGCAACCCGATCCACCTGTACGGCGTGACCGCCAAGGCTTTCGGGTTTCCGAGGCAGATCGCCCACGGCATGTGGAGCATGGCTCGCTGCGTCGCGACGCTGGAGAACCGGCTCGACGACAAGGTGACCGTCGAGGTGGCGTTCAAGACGCCGATCCTGCTTCCGGGCGTGGTCGCGGTCGGGTCCCGTGTTGACGACGAGGGGGCGATCTTCTCGCTGAGCAACCCGAAGAACGGCGCGCCACACCTGGTGGGACGCACTCTCTGACCCCGCCGGGGGCGAGCACACTAGGGCTCATGAGCACTGCGATCGCCACCGTTGCCCTCGTCGTCGCCGCCCTGCTCACCGCCGCCTGCGTGGTGCTGCTCCTGCAGATCCGCAGTCTGCGCGCGCGGGCGGTGGCGCTCGATGCGAAGGTCGCTGCCCTCGTGCCTGCACCTCCGCTGCCGCCCGAGCTGGCCGCTACCTTCGGCTCCGGCCAACGCCGGCTGCTCGCGGTGGAGATCCTCAATCCGATCGAGCTGGCCACCGCGAAGTCCTCGGCCGCCAAGCTGCTCGGAGCGGTGAGGCCGGCGCTGCTCACCAAGGTCGTGTACGACCAGGCGGCCAAGCAGGTGGTCGACCAGCTCGAGAGCGAGGGTGTCCTCGCGGACGTGCGGGTCCATGCTGCTCGCTAGCCTCGCGCTGGTCGGCGTACTCATCTCCGGCGGTGCCCTGTGGCTCACTTTTCGGGAGCTGCATCACGCCGAGGAGGCGATGCTCGCTGCCCGTGCCGCCGAGCTTCGCTATCGGGCCTGGAGCGCAGAGAGTCGTCGCTTCCTCGCCTCTCGCACGGCGATTGCGGACGCGACCAGTGGTACGGCGGACGCCGTGCGGCTCGGCTCGTCGGTCACCCAAGCGGGACACCAGGCCATAGCCGAGATCCCCTTCGGGATCCTCGACGCGATCCCGGGAACCCGTGAGGGCAGCAAGCGGGTGCGGGAGGTGCACGACGGCATCTCGGGCGCGGTGTACGGCGGGATCGCCGCCGCCACCGGCGGATTCGGCCGGCTGTCGCGACGGAGGCTGACGGGTGAGGGGGTCACGCCTCAGGTCGAGGGCGGATCAGACCCTCTTGAGCCACCGACGCCACCAGCACTCCCTCCTGAGTGAAGAGCTGACCGAAGATCAGTCCCCGCGCCCCCGACGCGGAGGGTGAGCGCTGTGCGTAGAGCAGCCACTCGTCGGCACGGAACGGCCGATGGAACCACACACTGTGGTCAAGGGACGCGGCCTGCACACCGTCGAGGCCAACGTTGTGCGGGACGAGCGACGTGCGGATCAGCGTGAGATCGCTGGCGTAGGTCAGCGCCGCCTCATGGACGAGGCGATCGTCAGGGAGCCGTCCGGACACGCGGACCCAGTAGCGGGCCAGTGCAGGATGCCGCTCGTTGCCGAGCAGGCCGTGCTTGGAGTCTCCGACCCAACGCAGGTCCAGTGCGGCCCAGTCGCGTGTCCACTCGTCCGCTCGCGGCGAGTCCGGTGAGCGGTACATCTCTCCCAGGTCGAGCGACTCCTCCGGCGCGGTGACCTCCGGCATCTGGTCCTGGTGCTCGAATCCCTCCTCGTGCACCTGGAAGCTCGCGGTCATCGCATAGATCGGCCGACCATGCTGCCGGGCCAGCACCCGTCTGGTGGCGAAGCTCTTCCCGTCGCGCACCGGGTCGACGTCGTACACGATCGCGACGTTGGGGTCCCCTGGACGCAGGAAGTAGGAGTGCAGCGAGTGCACCGAGAGCTCCTCGAGCGTGGTCCGAGCAGCTGCCACGAGAGCCTGCGCTGCGACCTGGCCGCCGAAGACCCGCTGCAAGGTGGTGTCGGGCTGCTGCCCGCGGAAGAGATTCGTGTCGATGGTCTCGAGGTCGAGGAGCTGGGCGAGCTCTTCGGCGGAGGTAGGCACAGTCGGACCCTATTCGTCAGGCGTGTCGAGGCCGGCAAGGAAGCGCTCGAACTCGGCGCCCAGCTCCTCTGCGGTGGGCAGCTCACGCTCTTCGGCCAGGGGAAGGGTGTCGTCCTCGGTGTGGAAGGCGTCGTACTGCTGCTCGAGGCCGGCGACGATCTCGCGTACCTCGTCGGAGTCGGCGATCTGGTTGGCGATCTCCGCCGTCTGCGAGTCCGAGAGCACCTGAAGGGTCGCCATCTCCCACTGCAGGCCAGTCACGACCTCGACCGACTCGAGGAGTCGCACCGACGCGGCCGGGTAGTCGAGGTTCGCGACGTAGTGCGGCACATGGGCCACGAAGCCCATTGCGTCGTGCCCCCACTCGCCGAGCCGCAGCTCCAGCAACGACATCGCGCTGGCGGGAATGCGGATCTCGCCCTTCCAGATGTTCTCCTGGATGAGCAGATCGTCACTCGTGGCGTGGTTGGTGACCATGACCGGGCGCGTGTGGGGGACGGCCATCGGCACGGCTCCCATCGACACGGTGAGGCGCACCTGCATCGCCTCGACGACCTCGCGAACCGAGCGTGCGAACGCCTCCCAGTGGGTGTCCGGCTCTGGTCCGTGCATGAAGAGGAACGGCTCACCGAGGGAGTCGTTGCACAGGCGAACGACGAGTCGTGGCGCGTCGTAGTCTCCGTAGCGGTTCTCGGCGAACGTCAGCCCGGGACGCCGAGCCCGGTAGTCGTAGAACGCATCGAGGTCGAAGCTCGCGACCACACGCCCCTGGTCCTGCGCCAGGAGGTGCTGGACGGCCATCCTCGTCGCGCCACCGGCGTCCAAGAAGCCGTCGAGGGCGAAGACCAGGA
>DATILB010000375.1:0-2569 GCA_035477015.1 Nocardioidaceae bacterium
GCCGGCTTCGACGGCAAGTGGGTCATCCACCCCGCGCAGCTCGACACGGTCAACGACGCCTTCTCCGCCACTGCCGACGAGATCGAGTGGGCGCAGCGCGTGCTCACCGCGCTCGGTGACGCGGGCGCCGGCGCCGTACAGCTGGATGGGCAGATGCTCGACGAGGCAGTTGCTGTCGCTGCCCGGCGGGTCTTGGAGCGTGCGAAGGTGAACGCATGATCGCGGAAGGTCCGTACTTCGACGAGCTGTCCGTGGGGCAGCGGTTCGACGATGCGCCGGCGGTGACTCTCACGTCGGGGATGGCCGCCATGCACCAGGCGATCGTCGGTGACCGGCTGGCTGTGCCCCTCCTTGGTGTGGTCGCCCACCCGGCGCTGGTCTGGAACCTGGCAATCGGCCAGTCCACCCTCGCCACCCATCACGTGAAGGCGAACCTCTTCTACCGGGGCCTGGCCTTCCGTCGCGTGCCGGTCATCGGCGACACGCTCTCGACAGTGACCGAGGTCGTCGGGCTGCGCGAAAACGTGCGCAAGGAGGGTCGTGCCCCGACCGGCCTGGCCGCGCTGCGCATCACGACCGTGGACCAGGAGGGCCGCTCGGTGTTGGACTTCTGGCGCTGCGCGATGCTGCCCCTGCGCTCCGACGAGCCCACCGGCCACGACGACGACCTGTCGCAGCTCGGCGAAGCCCCGACTGAGGAGTCCCTGCGCGCGGTGGCCTCCACGTGGGAGCTCCCCGACCTCAAGCCCACCTCGCTCGAGGAGGGCGACGTCATCGAGGTGGGCGGCGGCGACGTCGTCTCCAGCGCCCCCGAGCTCGCCCGACTCACCTTGAACATCGCCAAGGTGCACCACGACGCTGCCGGTGGGCAGCGACTCGTCTACGGCGGTCACACGATCGCCCTCGCCCTCGCCCAGGCCTCGCGCGCGATCCCCCAGCTCGTGACGGTGGTCGGCTGGGAGGGCTGCGACCACACCGGCCCGGTCCACGAGGGCGACACCCTGCACAGCCGCCTCGAGGTAGGCCGCATCCGCCCCCTCGACACCGGCGCGCGCCTCGTCGACCTCCGCAGCATCGTGCACGCCCACCCCGACCGCGCGGTACTCGACTGGCGATTCACTGCAGTGGTGCTGTGAAACCGATGGTCGAGCAGGGTTCGAGGCACTAGCCGAGAACCCGTCCGTCGAGACCAGTCGAGGTGACGGGCGGTCAATTGGTCTCGACAGACGTTCCCTCCGCTAGCGCTCCGGTCACTGCTCGACCACCGGGTGTTGGCTTAACCGACCGGGTTGCTACCAGGAACCGCGCCCGACACATCAGTGACCTCTGACCAGCGGCTGGCGACCTCGGCGAGTGACGGAGGCTCCGAAAACTGGACGCCCTTGGACTCGAAGAGGACGTGCTTCTTCACGCTGCCGCCGCCGACCACGTACGTCGTACCGCTGTCGGTGCACTCGTCGGAGAGCAGGTAGCCGACGATCGGGGCGACGTGCTCGGGGCCGAGCTTGGCGAGGACCTCTGCCGGGGCGACGTCCTCGGTCATCCGGGTGGCGGCCATGGGGGCGACGGAGTTCACCAGCACGTTGTTCTTGCGGCCCTCGATGGCAAGGGTCGCGGCGAGGCCGACGAGGCCGGCCTTTGCGGCGCCGTAGTTGGCCTGGCCGAAGTTGCCGTAGAGGCCACTCGTCGACGTGGCCATCACGATCCGGCCATGCCCCTGTGCCCGCAGGTGCGGCCAGGCTGCGTTGGTGACGTGGAAGCTGCCGATCAGGTGCACGTTCAGGACGGCCTCGAACTCGGCGGCGGTCATCTTCGCGAACGACGTGTCCCGCAGGATGCCGGCGTTGTTCACGACACCGTGAATCGCACCGTACGTCGCTAGCGCCGCGTCGATGAGCGAGCGCGCACCGGCCTCGGTCGCAATGTTCGCGTAGTTGGCGACCGCGTCACCCCCGGCCGCCTGGATCTCCTCGACGACGGCGTCCGCCATCGACGTACCGGCACCCGAGCCGTCACGGGATCCACCGAGGTCGTTCACGACGACCTTGGCTCCCTCAGCGGCGGCAAAGAGTGCGTACGCACGGCCGAGGCCACCACCGGCTCCGGTGATGACGATGACGCGATCCTGCAGACCAGACATGGTTGTTCCTTACGCGTAGTAGCGGACGATCGACTGCACGATGCAAGCGGGACGCTCGCTGCCCTCGACCTCGATGGTGGTGGACAGGGTGCCTTGCGCGGCGCCCTCGAGCTTCTCTACGGCGTCGATGCGCGAGGTCGCGCGGACCCGTGCACCCACCGGCACGGGGGCAGGGAAGCGGACCTTGTTGAGGCCGTAGTTCACGGCCATGCTGATGCCCTCCACGGCGTACAGCTCGTGCAGCAAGACCGGCAGCAGCGACAGCGTGAAGAGCCCGTGCGCGATGGTCCCGCCGAAGGGCCCTTCGGCCGCCTTCGCCGGGTCGACGTGGATCCACTGGTGGTCCCCGGTCGCATCGGCGAAGAGGTCCACCTTCTCCTGGGTCACCTCCATCCACGACGTGGTCCCGAGGGACTCGCCCTCGGCCTC
>DATILB010000376.1:0-5661 GCA_035477015.1 Nocardioidaceae bacterium
ACGTCGAGGACCTCGGCTCCACGAACGGCACCTACATCGGCCCGCATCGCCTGACCCAGCCGACGGCGCTACAGCTCGGTTCCCAGGTGCGCGTCGGCAAGACGACCCTCGAGCTGAGGAAGTAAGTGAGCTCGCCCTCGGGAGGTCTCAGGCTGCACTACGCAGCCCTGTCCGACCTCGGCCGGTACCGCAAGGACAACCAGGACTCGGGGCTCGCCTCGGAGCACCTGCTGGTCATCGCGGACGGCGTCGGCGGAGCGGCGTACGGCGACGTGGCCAGCCACACCGCGATCCAGATCATGCGACGCCTCGACGAGGTCCCCGACGGCGATCTGCTCGAGGCCCTGGCCGGCGCGATCCACCGCGTGCACGACCGGCTCGCCGAGCTCGTCGAGCAGGACCCAGAGCTCGACGGCACCAGCACCACGATCACGGCCGGCCTCTTCGACGGCAGCCGAATCGCGATGGCCCACCTCGGCGACAGCCGCGCCTACCTGCTGCGCAACGGCGAGATCAAGCAGATCACCAAGGACCACACCTTCGTGCAGACCCTGATCGACGAGGGGCGGATCACCGAGGAAGAGGCGCGGAGTCATCCGCACCGCAACCTGATCCTGCGGGCCGTCGACGGCGTACACGACACCGAGCCCGACCTCTTCTACGTGGACCTGCAGGCCGGGGACCGGCTGCTGTTCTGCAGTGACGGCTGCTCGGGTGTGCTCGACGACCACGCGATGGCCGAGGTGCTGGGCAACGGCGGCGTCGACTTCGCGTCGGTCGAGCTCGTGCGCACCTCGCTCGACCTCGGCACCACCGACAACGTCACGGTCGTCGTCGCCGACGTCGTCGACGCAGAGACACCGGCCGACCCGGACAGTGCGGACGCGAGCGGACCCCTGGTGGTCGGCGCCGCCGCAGCACAGCCCCGCAAGCTCTCCGGTGCGGTCGAGACCCGCGAACGGCACCGCTTCCGCCGGCACGACACCGGCGAGATCCCTACGGTCGAGGAGGACATCGACCCGGAGGAGATGCGCTACGCACTGCGACCACCGCGGCGGATGATGTGGCTCCGTCGCCTCGCGTTGCTGGTCGTGCTCCTGCTGGTCGCTGCCGGGCTCTCCAAGCTCGCGTACGACTGGACCCAGGAGCAGTACTTCGTCGCCGAGGACGCCGACGTCGTCGCGATCTTCCAGGGCGTCGACTTCGACCTCCCGGTCGTCGAGATGAACCACGTCGTCGAGCACACCGACATCCCGATCACCGCTCTGCCGGCGGTGTACGCCGATCGCGTGCGGGAGAGCATCAGCGCCGAGAGCCTCGACGGGGCACTCGAGACCGTGGCCAGCATCGAGTCGGCGGCCGTGACGTGCCCCGAGCCGGAGCCGGAGCCGAAACCGCGCAAGCGCAACCGTGACGGGACGACCCCGACGCCCACTCCGACGCCGACACCTTCGCCGACGCCGACCCTCGCGCCGCCGTACTGCCTTGAGGCGACTCCATGACCTCCCACCCCTTCCGGGAGTTCGTGCATCGGCGTCGGCGCGGCGCTGAGCTCGCGCTGCTCGTGCTCAGCCTGGTCGTCGGGATCGGCGCGTACGCCGCCGTGGGGATCGGTGCGCAGGACGAGATCCCGACCAACATCATCAACTACGGGTCGTGGCTGACCGTGCTCGTCGTCGCCTGCCACCTGACGATCCGCCGCGTCGCGCCGTACGCCGATCCGGTGCTGCTGCCGATCGTGTCGGCGCTCAACGGCCTCGGTCTCGCCGTGATCCACCGCCTCGACCTCACCGACATGCCGGGCGTCGGCGGTCTCGCTGCGAAACAGCTGCAGTGGATGACCCTCGGGGTCGTGCTCTTCATCGCGGTGCTGCTCCTGCTGAAGGACCATCGCCGGCTGCAGGCGTTCACCTACACCAGCGGCTTGGGCGCGATCGCCCTGCTGCTGCTCCCGATGCTGCCCGTGATCGGCACCAACATCCGTGGCGCAAGGATCTGGATCAGCATCGGCGGCTTCAGCTTCCAGCCCGGCGAGATCGCCAAGATCGCCCTGGTCGTCTTCTTCGCCGGCTACCTCGTGCTGCACCGCGACGCCCTCGCGCTGGCGGGCCGCCGCGTGGCCGGGATCGACCTGCCCCGCGGTCGCGACCTCGGGCCGATCGTGCTGATGTGGGCAGCGAGCATGATCGTGCTCGTCGGCCAGCGCGACCTCGGCTCGAGCCTGCTGTTCTTCGGACTCTTCGTGGTGATGCTGTACGTCGCGACCGAACGGCCCGGCTGGCTCTTCGTCGGCGGCGGAATGTTCCTGGTCGGCGCGTACTTCGCCTACCTGGCCACGCCTCACGTCAAGCCGCGCGTGGACGGCTGGCTCGACCCGTTCGCCGATCCCGACGCCTACGGCCAGATCATCCAGTCGATGTACGGCATGGCCTGGGGCGGCCTCCTCGGTCGTGGGCTCGGCCAGGGCTCCCCGGACCGGATCCCGTTCGCCTACAGCGACTTCATCATGGGCGCGATCGGCGAGGAGCTCGGCCTCACCGGCTTCATGGCCGTGATCCTGCTCTATGGCCTGCTCGTCGAGCGCGCCCTGCGTACGGCGCTCGTGTGCCGTGACAACTTCGGCAAGCTGATGGCCGCGGGGCTCGGTGTCGTGTTCGCGCTCCAGGTGTTCGTCGTCGTCGGGGGAGTCACCAAGCTGATCCCGCTGACCGGCCTGACCACACCGTTCCTGTCGTACGGCGGCTCGAGCCTGGTCGCGAACTGGGTCGTCATCGCCCTGCTGTTGCGCATCTCCGACCATGCGCGCAGGCCCCCGCCCGACCTCACGCCCCCGGGCGAAGATGACGCCACGCAGGTGGTGGTCCTGCGATGAACAAACCCATCCGCACGATGTCGGTGTTCTGCGCGCTGCTCTTCGCGGCGCTGCTCGTCAATGCGACGTACCTGCAGTACTTCCGGGCCGAGAACCTCAACGAGCGCGCCGACAACCGCCGCGTCACCGATGCCGAGTACTCCCGCGAGCGCGGAGCGATCCTGGTCCGCGGGACAGCTGTCGCGGAGAGCACGCCGAGCGAGGACCGGTTCAAGTTCCAGCGTGTCTACTCGAAGCCGTACATGTATGCGCACCTGACCGGGTTCTTCAGCTACACCTACGGTCGCAACGGCGTCGAGCAGACCGAGAACACCATCCTGTCCGGCAGCGACTCGCGACTCTTCGTGAACCGCGTCATCGACATGATCCGCGACAGCCAGCCCAAGGGCGGCTCGGTCACGCTGACCATCAACCCGGCTGCGCAGGCCGCGGCGTACGACGGACTGCAGGACCTCGGCCCGTCCGCGAAGGGTGCCGTTGTCGCGCTCGACCCGACGACCGGCGAGATCCTTGCGATGGTGTCGAACCCGACCTACAACCCGAGCCTGCTGGCCAGCCACGACCTCGACGCCGTCCAGAGCGACTGGGAGCGACTCATCGACTCCCCGGACAACCCGATCCAGAACCGCGCGATCCAGGAGCGGCTGCCACCGGGGTCGACGTTCAAGCTCGTCACCGCGGCGGCGGCGCTCGCCGACGGCTACCGGCCGGACAGCCTGGTGCCGGGCGGCAGCTTCCTCGACCTGCCGCAGACGGACAAGAACCTCCCTAACTCCGGGGGCGGCAGCTGCGGCGGTGACCGGATCACCCTGACCCGCGCGCTCGAGGTGTCGTGCAACGTGGCGTTCGGCTCAATCGGCCTCGACCTCGGAGCCGAGAAGCTGCGTGAGCAGGCGGAGAAGTTCGGCTTCGGCCAGCACTACCTCGACGACCTCAACGGCCAGGTGGACAGCGTCTTCCCCGACCCGGACGAGCCGCAGACGGCCCTGTCGGCCATCGGGCAGTTCGAGGTCGCCGCGACGCCGCTGCAGATGGCCATGGTGGTGGCCGCCATCGCGAACGGTGGCACGGTGATGCGGCCGTACCTCATCGACGAGGAGCGCGCCCCCGACCTGTCCGTCCTGCACAAGGCCGACCCGCAGCCACTCACTGGCGGACCCGCGATGAGTCCGGCCGACGCGGCCGACCTCGCGCGGATGATGGTGTCGGTCGTGGAGCGGGGGACCGGCACCCCCGCGCAGATCGAGGGCGTCGAGGTCGGCGGCAAGACCGGCACAGCGCAGAGCACACCGGAGCGCCCGCCGTACGCCTGGTTTGTGTCGTTCGCTCGCGGGGGGCAGTCCGACGTCGCCGTCGCCGTCCTCGTGCAGGACGCCGGTGTCGACCGGGACCAGATCTCGGGGGGCGGCCTGGCCGCACCGATCGCAAAAGCAGTCATGGAAGCAGTGCTCAACCAACAGTGAGCCAGCAGTGAGGGAACGAGAATGACGGATCAGACCGGCGAAAGCCCCCGCCTCGGTGGGCGCTACGAGCTCGCTGAGCTCCTCGGCCGTGGCGGTATGGCCGAGGTCCGCAAGGGCACCGACGTACGTCTCGGACGCATCGTGGCCATCAAGCGGCTGCGCACCGACCTGGTCGACGACCCAACGTTCCAGGCACGCTTCCGCCGCGAGGCCCAGTCCGCCGCGTCCCTGAACCACCCGTCCATCGCCGCGGTCTACGACACCGGCGAGGACCAGGGCCCGGGTGACGACCACCCGCACCCCTACATCGTGATGGAGTACGTCGCCGGCCGGACGCTGCGCGAGATCCTGCGAGAGGGCCGCAAGATCCTGCCCGAGCGCGCGCTCGAGATCGTCGGAGGCGTCTGCGCCGCGCTCGACTACTCCCACCGCGCAGGGATCATCCACCGCGACATCAAGCCGGCCAACGTCATGCTCACCCCGACTGGCGACGTGAAGGTGATGGACTTCGGCATCGCCCGCGCGATCGCCGACACGTCGTCGACGATGACGCAGACCGCGGCCGTCGTCGGCACCGCGCAGTACCTCTCGCCCGAGCAGGCGCGCGGCGAGACGGTGGACAGCCGCAGCGACGTGTACTCCACCGGGTGCCTGCTCTACGAGCTGCTCACCGGCCGGCCGCCTTTCATCGGCGAGAGCCCGGTCTCCGTGGCGTACCAGCACGTCCGGGAGCAGGCCAAGCCGCCGTCGGCCATCGACCCCTCGCTGCCCCCCGAGGTCGACGCGATCGTCATGAAGGCGCTGACCAAGCGCGTCGAGGACCGCTACCAGAGCGCGGCCGCGATGCGCTCCGACATCGAGCGCTACCTCGCAGGGAAGCCGGTCACGGCCCCGCAACCGATCATCCCGCCCCCGGTCCCGGACACTCCACCCGTCGAGGAGAGCACCTCGATCTTCCACACCGTCGAGGAGGACGAGCAGCCGGAGCGACGCCGCTGGCCGCTCGTGCTGATGGGTCTGATCATTGTCGCGCTCCTCGCGGCGGCTGCGGTCTTCGGCGCCAAGATGTTCGAGGCACCTCCTGCCCAGGAGACGGTCCCCCGCGTGGAGGGGCTCACCCAGGAGCAGGCCGAGGCGAAGATCCTCGCTGAGGGTCTCGAGGTGGGGACCGTCACGGAGGCAGCAAGCAACACCGTCCGAGCCGGTCGCGTCATCGAGCAGAGCCCGGCTCCGTTCGAGGAAGTGGATCCGGGCACGGAGGTCGACCTGGTCGTGTCGAACGGGCCCGAGCAGGTCGGTGTCCCGTCCGTCATCGGCGACGACAAG
>DATILB010000377.1:0-17175 GCA_035477015.1 Nocardioidaceae bacterium
CTCCGCGGCGCACTGCTTGTCGCCCCAAGACCCGAGTCGGCCGGCGAGCTCGGTGTCGACGGTGCCGCGGTCGGCGCGGGACAGACACGCGGTCTCGCGGACCACCAGGGTGGCCCGCCACTCGTTGATCTCCCCGGCCGCGAGCGCAGCCAGCGTGTGCGGCATCTCGGTCACGAGCGCTTCGGCGAGCCCGACCAGTCGGCCGCCCTTGAACGGGGACTCGCGTCGCGCCAACGCGACCTGGGCGCTGATGCCCTTGCCCCGGTTCCGGGCCGGAACCCCGGCGGCGTCCTGGGCGGCGAGCTGGGAGCGTTTGAAGGCGACGGTCTCCCTGGCCTGCGCCGCAGCGAGGGCGGCCTTGGCCTGCTCCATCACCCGGATCCGGTCGATCCGCTCCGCATCATCAACCGCGGGGGAGACGTGACCGAGGCGCGCCACGAACGCGGCCAGCTCCTCAGTCGTGATCCCATCCCCCATGCACACATCTTATCGAACAGACGTTCGAGTCGCAAGCGTGCGTAGACCCTTGTGGACTAACCGGTGGCGCGCGGCTCGACAAGCTCGGACAGGTCCGGCAGGGCGCGCGAGCAGATCTCGTCGGCCTCGTCGGCGTCCACCCCGAACATCCGGAGCAGGCCGGCGGTCAGCTCATCGGCCGCCTTGGCGGCATTGCGCTTGGGCTGAACGTGCAGAAGCTGACCCAACGCGAGTACGGCGCCACCCGCAACAGCCAGCGCGAGCTCGGGGTCGCTGATCGTGAACCGCCCGGCCTTCTTCGCGGCCTTGATGTCGCGGAGGGCGCGTGGTCCGAGGCCGTGCTCGGAGTAGAGCAGGTCCGGGCCGTACTGCACCATGATCCGGCTAGCAGCGGGGAGCTGCCGGTGCAGGCGCCCCGTCAGCCGAAACGCCCGCGCGAAGACCTCGGCCGGGTCGTCGATGCCCTCGGTGACGCGGTCCATCAGGTCGCCGTGGGTCTCGAGCAGCTGGTCGACGGCAGCCTGGAAGAGCTCGTCCTTGGTCTCGAAGTGGTTGTAGAAGCTACCCAGCCCGACGTCGGCGGCCTGGGTGATCTCGAGGACGCTGACGTTCGTGCGGTCCTCGGCGAGGAACTGCTGCGCAGCACTGACCAGCGCGGCTCGGGTCTTGGCGCGCCGGCGGTCCATGCGCGTAGGTGCTTCGGTCACGGACCCAGGCTAGCGCAGATGTTCATTTCTGACGAGTTCGTCAGAAACTCTTGACAGACGGTTTCCTCACAGGTGACGATTTCGTCATGAGTCACCAAGGAACGCACAACGACCTACACACCGAGCAGGGTGCGCTGCCCGGCGAGCATCCCGGGCGCGCGAAGAACCCCGTGATCAAGGTCGAAGACATCGCCTGGCTCGAGTTCGAGAAGCCCGACCTGAAGAAGGCAGAGGCTTTCGCAAACGCCTTCGGGTTCACGACCGCCGCGCGTACGCCGGACGAGGTGCAGCTGAGGGGCGCGTACGCCGGAGCGCCGTGCGTGATCATCCGTCGCGGGCCGAAGTCGCGCTTCGCCGGTACGGCGTACAAGGCGGCTGACTCGACGGATCTGCTCCGCCTGGCGGACGCGACCGGTGCGACCGTCCAGCCGCTGCCCACCAGCATCGGAGGGCTGGTGGTCGACCTGAGGGACCCGAGCGGTGCGGGCGTGCGCGTGGTGAGCGACCTGCACGAGCTGCCGGCACTGGCGACCCAGCCGGCGCACACGTTCAACCTCGGCGGTGGGGTCGAGCGGATCAACGCGACCCAACGGCCACCAAGAATGCCGGCGACGGTCGAACGGCTCGGCCACGTCGTGCTGCAGACCACGAAGTACCAGGAGACGCTGGACTGGTACCTCAAGCACCTCGGACTCATCGTCAGCGACTTCAAGTACTTCGACGGCCAGCGCGACAAGGGCCCAACGATGAGCTTCATCCGGTGCGACCGCGGCTCGCTTCCGGCGGACCACCACACACTTGCGATGACGCTCGGACCCCGCAACCGGTACGTGCACTCGGCGTACCAGGTCTCCGACTTCGACGCGCTCGCAGCCGGCGGCGAGTACCTCAAGGACCAGGGCTACGTCAGGTCCTGGGGGATCGGCCGGCACATCGAGGGCAGCCAGATCTTCGACTACTGGCGCGACCCGGACGGCTTCCTGGTCGAGCACTTCACCGACGGCGACCAGTTCGACAACACCCTGGAGCCGGGCTGGTCGGCCATGACCGCCTCCGGGCTCGCGCAGTGGGGTCCGCCGCCGACCAGGGACTTCATGGGCATCGCGCCAGGTCGCGAGTCCCTGCGCGAGCTGGCCTCGATGGTGAGCGCCCTACGCACCAGCAACGACTTCGACCTCACCCGCCTTCGCGGCCTCCTGAAAGTGGTTTCCACATGAGCATCTCTGTCCTCCGCACCTCCGATGCCTGGTGGGTGCAGTCCGGCACACGTGCCGCCAGGATCGACACGTCCGCCACCACGACCGCGGAGCTGCTCGGTGACCGGGCCGCCATCGAGGCCGCCGCTGCGGCAAAGGGGACCGAGCTGGTCGACGACCTCGAGCTGCTGTCACCGGTCACCGCGCCCTGCCGGGTCGTCGCGCAGATGACCAACTACATCTCCCACGTCAGCGACTCGGGCCTGAACCCGGACACGATCCCGCTGACCTTCTTCCGCAAGACCTCCGGCTCGATCACCGGCCCGTTCGCCAAGGTCGTCAAGCCGGCGCATGTCCGATTCCTCGACTACGAGGTCGAGATCGGGATCGTGTTCGGCAAGGCGGTCCCAGTTGGCACCGTCGTGACCGAGGACAACCTGGCGGAGTACGTCGCAGGTCTGGTCGTCACCAACGACGTCAGCGCCCGCGACCTGCAGCTGCCGAAGACCCAGTTCTTCGAGGCCAAGTCCTACCCGACCTTCACGCCGGTCGGTCCGGCGCTGCTCCTCCTCGAGGACGACGAGCTCAAGCGGTTCGGTGACCTGCGCCTCCGGCTCACGGTCAACGGCGAGACGCGTCAGGACTCGGTGGTGTCCGGCGACATGGTGTTCCCTCCGTTGGAGGCACTGCAGGCGTTGACCGGCTTCCAGCGTCTCGACGCGGGCGACCTGCTCCTGACCGGTACGCCGGTCGGCACCGCGTTGTCCGCGCCGCCGAAGCCGATCGAGATCATCGGGAATCTCCTCCCGGCGCACGTGAAGTGGAAGGCGTTCTTTAAGCGTCAAGCGGGCAACCCGAAGTACCTGAAGGACGGAGATGTCGTCGAGGCCACGGTGGCCACGGACGACGGCGCTCTCGATCTCGGGACTCAGCGCAACGTCGTGACCTACTCATGACGGCGGCCTTCCCCGTCGTCGTTGTGGGTGCCGGCCCGACCGGTGTCACCGCGGCGACCCTGCTGGCGCAGCGCGGCATCGAGGTGCTCGTGCTCGATCGATGGGCCGAGGTCTACCCGCAGCCGCGAGCGGTCCATCTTGACGACGAGATCTATCGGATCCTCGCTCAGCTCGGCATAGCCGACGAGTTCGCGGCCATCTCGCGCCCGTCGCAGGGGCTTCGCCTCCAGGATGCGCGGCAGCGAGTGTTCGCGGAGTTCCGTCGTGCCGACACCGTGGGGCGGCACGGGTTCCCACAGGCGAACATGTTCGACCAGCCGGACCTTGAGGCGCTGCTGCGGACCAACCTGCTCAAGCAGCCGCTGGTGACCTTTCGTGGCGACGTGGAGGTCAACGCAATCCACCAGTCCTCCGGCGAACCGGTGCGGGTGCAGTTCACCGACCGCAACACCGGCATCCGCGAGGAGGTGCTGGCGACGTACGTGCTCGGTTGCGACGGCGCGAACAGCGTCGTGCGTACGGCGATCGGCTCGACCATGCGAGACCTTCGGTTCGAGCAGCGGTGGCTGGTGGTCGACATCAATACCGATCGCGAGCTCGGTCGGTGGGAAGGCGTCCACCAGGTCTGCGACACCAAGCGCGCTGCGACGTTCATGCGGATCGGCGATCGTCGCTATCGCTGGGAGTTCCAGCTCAACGACGACGAGACCAGTGACGACTTCGCGGCTCTCGCCTCGCTCCGGCCGCTCATCCAACCGTGGGTCGGCGAACTCAGCGACGACGACCTCGAGCTCGTGCGCGTGACGGAGTACACCTTCCGGGCCCAGCTCGCCGACCGCTGGCGCGACCGCAGCGTCTTCATCCTGGGGGACTCCGCGCACCTGACCCCTCCCTTCATCGGGCAGGGGATGGGCGCAGGTCTTCGCGACGCAGCGAACCTCGCCTGGAAGCTGGCCGCCGTCCTGCGAGGCACCCTGGCCGAGGATCAGCTGGAGACGTACGAGCAGGAGCGGCGTCCGCACGCACGGCAGCTGATCCTGCTCGCGACGGCGGTCGGTACGGCGATGACGCGTGGTGGTCGCACCGGCGACCTGTTGCGGCGGCTCATCGCGCCTCGGCTGCACCTCGTGCCCGGCGTACGGGAGCGGGTGCTCGACAGCGCCACCCCTGCCCTCGGTCGCGGTCCTCTGGTCGTACGGCGGCGCTGGCGCCGGGGACTCGCGGGGTCGATGTGCCCCAACGCACTGCTCGCCGACGGGTCACGCCTCGATGACGTCGTCCGCGGCAGCTTTGCGCTGGTGACCTCGAAGCCGCCAACGAACGAGCAACAAGACCTGGCAGCCAAGCGTGAGGCGGTCGTGGTCGAAGTGACCCCTGGCTCCGAGCTCGGTGAGTGGCTTCGCCAAGGGAGGGCAACCGTCGCCATCGTGCGACCCGACTTCACCGTGATGGAGGCGTCATGATGGCCGACGTCGTGATCGTGGGCTACGGACCGGTCGGCGCGATGCTCGCCAACCTGCTCGGCCAGGCTGGGGTCAGCACGATCGTCCTTGAACGTGACGTCAAGCCGCACACTCTGCCCCGGGCGGGGGCGACTGATGACGAGGTCATCCGCATCTTCCAAGCGGCGGGCCTCGCCGATGAGTTACTTCCGCACCTCGACCTCGGCCAGAGCACGCGATTCCTCTCGGCCCAGGGCGATCCGCTGGTGACCATGCGGCCATCGGGTGGTCGCAACGGCTTTCCGCAGCTCGCGTTCTTCTACCAGCCAGACCTCGAGCGCGTTCTTCACAAAGGCGTCGAGCGGTATCCGCGCGTGACGGTCAGGATGGGCGTCCGCGTCGAAGCGCTACACGACGATGGCGACGGAGTCACGGTGTGGACCCGCGCAGCCGACCACGGGCGTCAGACCCCGATCCGTGCACGCTGGGTCGTCGCATGCGATGGCGGCCGAAGCAGCGTGCGCACGATGAGCTCGATCGGGTTCGACGGCGCTACGTATGGCCAGCCGTGGCTGGTCGTCGACGCCAAGCTCGAAGAGCCGCTCACGGACGTCACGTGTTTCGAGTTCATCGGAAAACCGGATCGTCCCGCGGTGACCCTGCCGCTGCCGGGGACGCACCACCGCTGGGAGTTCATGGTCCTGCCCGGCGAGGACCACGCCGAGGTGGCGACGCTGGAGAACGCCCGAAGGCTCGTGTCGCCGTGGGTCGACCCAGACCGGATCACCATCCTTCGCCACATCGTCTACACGTTCCATGCGCGCACCGCGGCACGGTGGCGATCGGGCCGCGTCCTGCTCGCCGGGGATGCCGCACACCTGATGCCCCCCTTCGCCGGGCAGGGGCTCAGTTCGGGTCTGCGCGACGCGCACAACCTCGCCTGGAAGCTCGCAGCCGTGCTGGCTAGAACCGCAGACCCGTCCGTGCTCGATACCTACGAGCAGGAACGACGCCCCCACGTCACCCGCATGACTCGACTGACCCGCTTCTCCGGTGCCCTGGTCCAGACGCGCAGCCCACGGGTAGCCAAGGTTCGCGACGCGCTGCTCAAGGGAGCGTCGCGGTCGGCGTACTTCACCGAAGGTCGCTTCAAGCCCGACCTCCGGTACCCGTCGGGAGCCTTCGTCGCGTCCCGGCACCGCGGCGCGGGACACTGCTTCCCCCAGCCAACCGTGCGCACCCCCGACGGACGACTTGGGCCGCTCGACGACGTCCTGGGTAGCGGCTGGGCAGTGGTGGGGCGAGAGCTCGATCCGCAGGCTCACCTAGGTGCGGCAAGCCGAGCACTGTGGTCGTCGCTCGGCACCCAGTACGTGACCCTCAGCCGCCCTGGTCATCGGCCGACCCGGTCTGAGCCAGGGACGATCGATGTCGAGGACCTGGACGGGCACGCACTCGACTTCGTCAACCATCACGGTGGGGACTTCGCGGTCGTGCGACCGGATCGAATCGTCTTCGCACTGCCCGACCAGGACGACCTCGACGGTGTCGCCGCGTCCTACAGATCACTCATCGGAGGCGCAGCAAGATGATTCTTGTCATCGGAGCGACCGGCAAGATCGGCGGCGAAGTCGCGCGGCTGCTCACCGAATCCAAGGCGCCGGTGCGAGCCCTGGTCCGGGATCCCGCGAAGGCACAAGCCCTCTCCAACCTGGGCGTCGAGCTCGCCACGGGCGACTTGAGCGACCCCGCCTCCCTGGACCCTGCGATGCAGGGGGTCGAGCGGGTGTTCCTCGCCTCGGCGCAGGACCTGCGGCAAGCCGAGCTGCAGGGGAACGCCGTCGAGGCCGCAGTTCGCGGTGGTGTCGGCCACCTCGTCAAGGTTTCTGGAATCGCGGCGTCGATCTCGCCAGGCGGGCCGGCGGAGATCGGCCGCCAGCATTGGCAGACCGAGCATCAGATCGAAATGACCGGCGTGCCCTTCACCTTCCTGCGTCCTGGCTTCTTCATGCAGAACCTGCTCACGACCGCGGCTCCCATGGTGTCCCGGGTTGGCGTGCTGGCGGCTCCCATGGACAGCGCGCCGATCGCGATGGTCGACGTCCGCGACATCGCCTCTGCCGCGCACGCGGTGTTGACCAGCGATGCGCACCACGACCGCGTGTTCGACGTGACCGGCCCGCGATCTTTCAACTACAAGGAACTCGCGGCGATCCTGACCACCACAACCCGGCGCCGCATCCGGTACGTGAACACGCCACCCGCACTGGCAGCCAGGGTCCTCCGACGCCAGGGCCACCCGGACTGGTACGTGCACCATCTCGTCGAGATGGCCGCGATGTTTCGCGCCGGCGCCGGCGCGACGGTCAGCAACGCAGTCGCTGATCTGACTGGGCGGCCACCGCGCTCAGTCGAGGACTTCGCCAACGACCACGCATCCAGCTTCAGTCGCCCTCGCCGATGAACGAAACCCCGGCTCATCGAGCCGGGGCCTCGCCGCCGCCTGGCCTGGGAGGGATCACAAGCGGCTGCGGCCATTTACTGGGAGGGACGGCCGCGGGGTGCACGTTGCCATCCGAATGTGACCGACAGATGTCGATCTCGCGCTACTCGGGCGTAAGAACGGCGTTCACATTCGCGCCGGTCAATACTGTCTCCCGTGACAACCGCCCCTCATGTACTGGTAGTCGGCGAGGCGCTCGTCGACGTCGTCGACGGCATCGCCCATCCGGGTGGGTCGCCGGCGAACGTCGCGGTCGCCCTGGGGCGACAAGGCGTCGGGGTCACTCTCGCCACACAGTTGGCGGATGACGAGTACGGCGAGCTGCTCCGCGCCCACCTGACCGCCTCCGGCGTCGAGCTCGTCATCGCGACGGCGACGCGTACGTCGAGCGCGACCGCCGTGCTTGATGCGACCGGTGCGGCGTCGTACTCCTTCGACATCGAGTGGGCCCCGTCGTTCCCCGAGCTGCCCGCCGCGGACGTCGTACACGTCGGGTCGTTCTCGGCGCTGTCCATCGAACCACCGCCCGGGCTGCTCAGCTACGACATCAACGTGCGTCCCGCGCTCATGCCCGACGATGCGTTGGCCAGGGTCGAGCGGCTGGTCGACAGCGCCACGATCGTGAAGGCCTCCGACGAGGACTTGGCTTGGCTCTACCCATCGCTCTCCTGGCAGGAGGCGGCGGTCTCCCTCCTGACACGGGGCCCGCAGATCGTCTGGGTGACGCTGGGCGCCGAGGGAGCAATCGGCTTCACGTCTAGCGGCAGGTTCGACATCAGTGCGCCGAAGGTCGAGGTCGTTGACACCATCGGCGCAGGGGACACGTTCTCCGCCGGGCTGATTGGCGGCTGGTTGAGCTGGGGCGACGACTGGCAGCGGGTGGGCGAGCACGCGGCAGGCCTCGCAGCGCAGACCGCGTCGCGCCGAGGTGCCGACCCCCCTCGGGTCTAAGACGAAACCGCAGGTCACCGATGGTGACCTGCGGTTTCTTGCTGTGGCCAGGGGCGGGGTCGAACCGCCGACCTACCGATTTTCAGTCGGTCGCTCGTACCAACTGAGCTACCTGGCCGAGCCGGGGAGACTCTACCGGACCTGCCAGGGTTGGTTGAAATCGACTACTGCTTCTCGAGCTTGGTGAAGCCCCGCTTCATGGAGTCCGCGACCGGCTTTCCCTTGGTCAGCTCGATCATCTTGACCGCGAACTTCCCGACCAGAGTCGTGCCGCTTCGCTCCCAGGTCACGTGTACGTCGGTCCCACCGTCCGCCCGTGGCGTCAGGGCTGCCTCGACATAGCTGCCGACGACGCTGAAGTTGCTCTCCATCACCGTCCAGCGGATCCGGTTCGGGTCCGACCAGTCATAGCGCTCTCGCGCCCACACCCTGGTCCAGGGGAGCTTGGTGCCTTCGCGGATCTCGGCGCTCGTTTCGTCGACAGTGAAGACCTCGTAGAGCGTGGGATCCATGCCCGGCCAGACCTTCGGCCGGTTCTCAGAGAAGTCGAGCAGGGCTGCCCGGACCTGGTCAGGAGACAGGGCGGTCGACAGAACCATCTCCGCGTGTGCCATACGCCAAGGCTCTCGTTGTCAGGCAGCGGTGACAACCTCGTCGTGCTCGAGGCGGGGGAGCCGGTCGAACCATGCGCCCTCGGCGGGGTGGCCGATATTCACGACGAGGATCGACTTGAGCGAGGTTTCCTCGAAGAGGTCCTCGTCGAGACCCGCTGCGTCGTACCCGCCCATCGGGCCTGCCGCGAGACCGGCGGCGCGTACGGCGAGCAGGAAGTAGCCGGTCTGGATGGCGGCGTTGAACCGGGCAGCGTCCTCACGGCGAGCACCGTCTGCAAAGAGCGAGGCGGCACCCGGGAAGTGCGGGAAGGTCTTCTCGAGGTTCAGGTGGAAGTCGGTGTCCGCGGCGAGTACGGCGACCAGCGGCGCGGCCGCGGTCTTCTCGCGGTTGCCCTCGCTCATGTGCTTGAGGAGGCGGTCGCGGCTCTCGCCGGCGCGGACCAGGTGGATCCGGAGCGGCTGGCTGTTCAGTGCGGTCGGGCCGTACTTCACCAGGTCGTAGATCGCCGCGACCTGCTCGTCGGTCACCGGCTCGTCGGTGAACGTGTTGGCCGTGCGGGCCTCACGGAAGAGGAGGTTCTGGGCTTCGGGTGCGAGTGTGAGCGTCATGCTTGTAGTAACAACCATTGATATGACAAGTATTCCAGGATCCGCCGAAAAAGAGAAACGCTCCACACGATGATCGTGTGGAGCGCTTGTCGGCGACCCCGACGGGACTCGAACCCGCGGCCTCCGCCGTGACAGGGCGGCGCGCTAACCAACTGCGCTACGGGGCCTTGCTCTTCTGTTGTAAGCGGGGGAACTGTAACAGTCCCCGCTTGGTAGTCCGAAATCGAACTGGTACCCCCAACCGGATTCGAACCGGCGCTACCGCCGTGAAAGGGCGGGGTCCTGGGCCGCTAGACGATGGGGGCCCCACCCCTGCTGGGGACCGCATAACTATAGGGGTCGCGCGGGAGGCCGACCAAATCACCTGGCGACCAGGGGCCGGGCACAATGGCGGCGTGATCGAGATGAGCCGGGAGCGCTTCGAGGAGCTCGTCAGTGACGCGCTCGACGGGATCCCGCCCGAGCTCGCGGCCATGATGGACAACGTCGTCGTGCTGGTTGAGGACGACGCTCCGGCCGATGACCCGACCCTGCTCGGGCTGTACGACGGCATCGCGCTCACCGAGCGCACCAGCAGCTACACGATGGTCATGCCGGACCGGATCACGATCTATCGCAATCCCACGTTGGAGATCTGCGACTCCGAGGAGGACGTCGTGGAGGAGGTCGGCATCACCGTGGTGCACGAGATCGCCCACCACTTCGGCATCGACGACGACCGGCTGCACGACCTCGGCTACGCGTAGAGCAGGTGGCCAAGCGCGCACGCTGCCAGCGACAGCCCGACCGTCAGGACGGCGTACGTCGTACCTAGGCGGGGCCCGCGTTCGTGTGTCTGTACCGCGAAGGCGGAGTAGGTCGACATGCCGCCGCAGAACCCAATGCCGAGCAACGCGGAGGCGGACTCCGAGAGAGTGGCCGCACTGACGATGCCGAGGAGGAACGACGCGACGACGTTCACCGCGAGCGTCCCCCAGGGCAGCTGCGCGTCGAGGCGCTGGGCGACGAGGTAGCGCACGGCCGAACCGACCCCGCCTCCGAGGGCGACCAGGAGGAACGTCACCGGACCCTCCTGGCGAGAGCAACGGCGACCAGGCAGGCGGCCAGGGTCCCGGCGACGTAGAGCACTGCTAGTCCCGCGTCTCCCGAGTCGAGCAGCTGCCGAGTCTGCTCGGAGTACGCCGAGAGCGTCGTGAATCCGCCCAGCAGGCCAGGCCCGAGGAGCGCCTGGACCTCGGGGCGAGGGCTTCGGGAGAGGAGTACGGCGAGCAGGAACGACCCGGCCACGTTGATCGCGAGCGTCGTCCAGGGGAAGGCCCCAGCGGCCTCCGGGAACCACTCGCCCAGGGCATACCGGAGCGTCGCCCCGGCGGCACCGCCGGCCGCGACCCACGAAACGGGCGCAGAAGTCATGGTGGAACGGTGGACTGTGACCGACACCATGCGCAAATATCGCCCGAAGGGCGGCAGATGGTTCGGGGCACCCGCTAGGCACGAAACAATGGGACCGAGACAATCCGGCTTCGTCTGGAAGGTGGGACATGACAGACACCCGTCACAAGGTGGTCGTGATCGGTTCGGGGTTCGGCGGGCTCTTCGCCGCCAAGAGCCTGAAGCGTGACGACATCGACGTCACGCTGATCGCCAAGACCACACACCACCTCTTCCAGCCGCTGCTGTACCAGGTTGCGACCGGCATCCTCTCCCAGGGCGAGATCGCTCCGCCCACCCGGGAGATCCTGGCCGACCAGAAGAACGCCCGGGTGATCCTCGGCACGGTCACCGACATCGATCTCGCCGGCCGCCAGATCACCTCACACATCAGTGGCCGCGTCACCACCACGCCGTACGACTCCCTCATCGTCGCCGCCGGCGCCGGCCAGTCCTACTTCGGTAACGACCACTTCGCCGAGTTCGCCCCCGGCATGAAGAGCATCGACGACGCGCTCGAGCTCCGCGGCCGGATCTTTGGCGCCTTCGAGCTGGCCGAGCTCGCCGAGACGGAGGAGGAGATCCAGCGCTTCCTGACCTTCGTCGTGATCGGTGCCGGGCCGACCGGCGTGGAGATGGCCGGCCAGATCGCCGAGCTCGCGCACCGCACCTTGCGCCGCGACTTCCGCAACATCAACACGCGTGACGCCCGGGTGATCCTGCTCGACGCGGCACCCCAGGTGCTCCCGCCGTTCGGAGCCAAGCTCGGCGAAGTCACCAAGAAGTCACTCGAGAAGCACGGCGTCGAGGTCATCCTCGGTGCGATGGTCACCGAGCTCGACGAGCGCGGCCTGACTTTCCAGTTCAAGGACGGTGCGCCGCAGCGCCTGGAGGCGGCCTGCAAGGTCTGGGCCGCCGGCGTCCAGGCCAACGCGCTCACCAAGACGCTGTCGGAGCAGACGGGTGCCCCGCTCGACCGCGCCGGCCGCATCTCGGTCAACGCGGACCTCACCCTGCCCGGTCACCCCGAGGTCTTCGTCGTCGGGGACATGATGGCGCTGGACAACCTGCCGGGTGTCGCCCAGGTGGCGATCCAAGGTGCCAAGTACGCCGCAAAGTCGATCGGCAACCAGGTGGCCAACAAGCCGCCCCAGGGGCCGTTCAAGTACTTCGACAAGGGCAGTATGGCGACCATCTCCCGCTTCAGCGCGGTGGTGAAGGTCGGCAAGATCCAGATCTCCGGCTTCGTCGCCTGGCTGATGTGGCTCGCCCTGCACCTGGTCTACCTGACCGGCTTCAAGAACCGCGTCACGGCGCTGGGCCACTGGTTCGTCAGCTTCGTAGGGCGCGGCCGCCAGGAACGAGTGGCCACCGAGCAGCAGATCTACGCCCGCAGGGCGATGAGCCGGATCGAGGGCGGGGCAGCGGCCTTGGCCTCCTCGCCGGACGAGTGGAACGCCGTTCGCGCCCAGCTGGAGATGAAGGCGGCGGAGGAAGCCCGCCTCACCGACAGCAACCAGCGGGGCGTGCACAAGGAGTCGGCGACTACCTGACCGACCGTTGGGCTGATCGGTCTAGTCCTGGTGGATTACAAGTAAAGCCGTTTGTCAGGCAATCCTGTGCTTTCGGGGCATGACGGAACTCTCTACTTAGCGTTTCCTAAGTAGATTGCGCCGTCCTCCCAGCCGGGCCTGAAGCCGCCCGGCACCGGCGCATCCGAGGGGATGCACCAATGTCACGTACTTTTCGAGGGCTCGCAGCAGCCCTGGTCTCGGTAGCCCTCGCGGCTACCGCGGCACCCGCGCTGGCGAAACCGCCGGTGAAGCCGGGGGCTGTCAGCAACATCCAGGTCACTGCTACCAAGACCGGCAACGTCTTCGACGTGAGCTCGACGTGGACAGCCGGCGCCAATGCCACCCGGTACGCCGTGCGCCTCAGCTCATCCGGTGTCACGCTCGACTCCGGCTCGGTCACGAGCACCAACTGGCTCGCCCACACCACCATCGCCGACGGCTCACTCGTCACGGTCGCGGTGACGTCGTTCAACGGCAGGCGCCGGGGCCCGACGGTGTTCAAGAACTACACGTTGCCGGACCTGACCGCACCGACCGGCATCTTCACGGTCGTTCGCAACAACGGCACCGGGGGCAACATCGCTCTGCACGTCGAGGGCCTGGACGACAACACCACGCCGACGAACAGCATCGACGTCAAGGTGAAGTGGGAGGCAGACGCGAGCCCGGTCAACTGGCCGGCGCCGTTCTCCGACCTGGGCAACGTCTACTCCGAGGCCCTGGCCGTCCACTACGTCACGGTCACGCTCACCGATGCCGCGGACAACTCGCGCGACTACCCGCTGACCATCGTCGTCAACGACACGGCGGCTCCGCACCAGGGCCAGTTCACTGTGTCCACCACGTCCGCCTGGGCGTCGTACACCCCGGTCTCGCTGACCCAGGTAGCTGTCGCCGACAACCTCAGCCTCGCGAACAAGCTAACGCGGATCGTGGACTGGGCAGACGGCACTGCCGCTCAGCCTTGGGCACAAGGGGCGGCCCTCGCGCACAAGTACGCCGCGGCGGGCACGTACACGCCGGTCATCACGCTCATCGACGAGGCGGGCAACCCGGCTGACTTCGACGCGCTGTCCGCAGTGGTCGTCAAGGTCGACTCGGCCGCGCCGGTCGTGGCGGTGAAGGTGCCCAAGGCGCGTACGTCGGTCAAGGCCTGGCGCACGGTCCGTGGCAAGGCGTCTGACGCCGGTGTCGGCGTCCGCAACGTCATCCTGAAGGCGATCGAGAAGCGGGGGACCGCCTGGTACGCCTACAAGGCCGGAAAGAAGACCTGGGTCAAGGTCGGAACGAAGGCGAAGGCGCTGAAGGCAGCCACCGCCGCGAGCGTGAAGCCCACGGCGCTCGGTGCCTGGTCCGTCGTGCTGGCCAAGCTCACCAAGGGAACGCTGGTCGTCAAGGTGCGAGCCTTCGACCGTCGGGGGAACGCCTCGGCGTGGGTCACCAAGAAGGCGACTCTCACCAGGCGCTGAGGACCGAGGGTCGCGTCGTGCCAGTACCCCGGTGGGGGGTGGCACGGCGCGGCTCTCTTCTTGCCTTGCTCGCTACTCGAACGTCGGAGGGCGGCGCGGCCAGCTGTCGGCGTTCTCGCGGGCCCAGCGCGGCAGGATGAACAGACCCTCCGCCTCGACGGTCACCTGACCGGCAGCGTCCTTCAGGTGCCCCTTGATGTAGGTCTTGATGCCCTCGACCCTGTCCAGCCAGGCCTCCATGGAGACGTCGCCCAGCGGCGTCGGTCGACGATAGGACAGGGTGAGCCGGCCGGTCATGCCAGGCGATCCCGCGGCCGCACCCGCTTCGCCGAAGAGCTGGTCGAGCACCAGTGCGAGAACACCACCGTGGACGTGGCCGGGCGGCCCTTCGTAGAGCTCGTTCAGGTGGATCGACGCGGACGCGCCCTTCTCGCTCCACACGATCTTGGCGTCGCCGAGCGCCATGGCGGCGGGGTTCCGCAGGCCGACCACCGCGTTGCCGTGGTTGCGTACTCCGCCGTCGGTCGTCAGCTCGACCCCGAACGCGCCGTGTCGTGCCTTCGTCTCCAGTCGCTCGGTGATCTCGCGGAGCTGGGAGGTGATCTTCTCGAGCTCGTCGTAGGGGAGCCAGGTGCGGAGCTGGGCACTCGCGAGCTCGCGGACAGCCTGGGTCAGAGCGCCGTGCACCCGGTCGCCCTCGGCGATCTCTTCGCTCGTCAGGTTGCTCGTCGTGTAGAAGGCAGCAACATCCATCCCCAGAGACTAGAACACGTTTCAGTCTGACGCAGTGGCTCAGGTCACCCACTTCTGACACGGTTGGTCCATGGCAGAGGAGACCCCCACACCGCTCGCGGAGCCGGTGACCGAGAAGAACTGGACGCTACGGATCGTGCTGATCCTGGTCGCGCTGGTGTTCCTCGGCGTGGCCTACCTGTTCGGCACGACCGTCGTCCCACGCTGGTGGGCGCACCGGGTCGGGAACCGCGTCGACGGCAGCCTCACCGCAGGGACGTTCTACGGCCTCTTCATCGGGTTCGTGTTCACGCTCGCCCCGCTGCTGGTCGCGCGCCAGGTCTTCAGGCGCCGGATGAGCAACAAGCTGCGGGTGTCGGTGCTCGTGCTCGCGCTGCTGGCGGCGGCGCCGAATCTCATCACGCTCTCGATCGTGCTGGGCACGAGCAACGCGGCGCACGCGGGAGAGCGGATCCTCGACGTAGAGGGTCCGGGCTTCAGAGCCGGGAGTGCTTGGGGTGCGGTGCTGGCCGTCATGGTCGCGATCGGGCTTTTCGCCTGGACCTGGAAGTGGCGGCGGGACCGGCGCCAGCTGAAGGCGCTTCGGTCGGAGAAGAAGGCTGCGGGAGCAGCTCAGAAGGACTCCGAGACGGCTGGGGACTAAGCAGGCACAGGGACGGTCTCGATGTGACCGTCGGGCGCGAGGTACTGACCGTCGTCGAACAGGATGACGCCGTTGCAAAGGCGGCACCAGCCTTGCTCCATGTGGTCGGCGACCATGTGGGCGCTGCAGCAGTTGTCGGCGCTTGCCTCGGGGCAAGCAGGTTGGTGGTTACACATCTTCGTGTCTCCCCTGGCACTAGTTGGTTCGATGTCAATGAAACGTCATCGCCGAGGGTGCATGACGCGGAATATGGCCTTTTCCACCGAACGTTTTGATAACAGTTGGAACGTTCAAGGAAACCTAGCCCGAAGGGGCTACCTCCAGTCTCCGTACGACGGACCCCGAAGCACCTAGGGGTCGCTCCGGCTCACCCACCAGCCGTCGGCAATGCTGGTGGTCGTGATGCGCCTACGGATGTCCTTGCCCCACGATCTGACCGAGTCCGTGATCGGTGTGCTCGAGGCTGATCCGGCGGTCAGCAGCATCGCGGTGATGCGGGAAGCCTCGATCAGGCCCGTGGGCGATGTCGTCACGGCCGACATCGCGCGTGAGGCCACCGATGACGTGGTCGCCCGGCTTCGCGCGCTCGACGCGCACCACGTCGGCACGCTGCACATCGAGCACGTGCACACGTGGCTCTCCCAGGACGGGTTCAACGCCGAGCGACTCGCCCCCGGCAGCAGTGCGGACGCCGTGGTGTGGGCCGACGTCGTCCACAAGTCGTACGACGACACCGAGCTCAACTTCACGTTCCTGACCTTCATGACGCTGGCTACCGTTATCGCGGGCATCGCCATCGTGCTGGACTCGCAGATCCTGGTCATCGGGGCGATGGTGCTCGGGCCGGAGTTCGCGGCCATCGCGGCGCTCGGGGTCGCGATCGTGCGGCGCCGGGTGAACCTGTTCGAGAGAGCGGTGCGCAGCCTTGTGTTCGGGTTTGCCACGGCCATCGTGCTCACGATGCTCGCGGCACTCGTGGCGCGCGGACTGGGCTGGATCACGGTCGAGAACGTCACGGCCGAGCGGCCTCTGACGGGCTTCATCTACACGCCCGACAAGTGGTCGTTCATCGTCGCGGTGATCGCGGCCGCGGCCGGCGTACTGTCCCTGACCTCGGCCCGCGTGGGTGGGCTGTCCGGGGTGTTCATCTCCGTGACAACGATCCCGGCGGCAGGCAACGTGGCACTCGGGCTTGCCTTCGGCGTTACCGACGAGGTCGTAGGCAGTCTGCTTCAGCTGGTCGTGAACCTGACCGGCATGGCTCTCGCCGGGTGGGCGACACTCGCGGTCCAGCAGTCGGTCTGGACGCGGGTGTCAGCCTCCAGGGCGAAGAGGCGTCAGGCCGCCTGAACCGCCGAGACGCGAGCAACGGTCTCGTCGACGAGCTGAGCGATCAGGTCAGGCTCGTCGGTCATCGGCACGTGGCCGGCGCCCTGGAGCGGGACGTGGGTAGCGTTCGGCAGTCGCGTCTTGGCGGTGTGCGACTGGCGGTAGAGAAGGATGCGGTCCTTGGTGCCCCACGCGACCGTGGCCGGAACATCGACCTCGGACTCGAAACGGTAGGTGAGGCCGCTCTTCACGGTCCGGAAGAACGCGGAGCCGCAGGTGCCGAGGGCAATCGCGTCGGCCGCCGCGTCATCGGCGGTCTTGCGGTCGGGGTAGGCGTAGAGCGGCATGCCGGTCAGGACACGGCCGACCTTGAGCTTGCAGATCGCGCGGAGCAGCCAGTTCGGCGAGAAGCGCGAGATGACCTGAAGTACGGACAGCAGGCCGAGCGGGTGTGCGCGGTCCCAGGTCCCGAAGAAGCCGGCCGGGCTCAGGGCGGTGACCGAGGCGGCGTGCCCGCGGGC
>DATILB010000378.1:0-4228 GCA_035477015.1 Nocardioidaceae bacterium
AGCGCGCGGCCGATCACCATGCGCTGGATCTGGTTGGTTCCTTCGAAGATCTGCATGACCTTGGCCTCGCGCATGTAGCGCTCGACCGGGAAGTCCTTGGTGTAGCCATAGCCACCGAGCACCTGGACGGCGTCTGTGGTGACCTTCATGGCGTTGTCGGTCGCCACCATTTTCGCGATAGCCGCCTCAGTGCTGAACGGCAGGCCCCGATCCCTGAGACGCGCAGCGGCGAGGTACGTCGCGCGTGCAGTCTGCACAGCGGCAGCCATGTCGGCCAGGACGAACGCGAGCCCCTGGTGGTCGATGATCTTCTTCCCGAAGGCCTCGCGCTCCTTGGCGTAGGCGACGGCGTGGTCGAGTGCTCCCTGGGCGAGGCCGGTCGCGACCGCGGCGATGCCGAGCCGGCCGGAGTCGAGTCCGGCGAGCGCGATGCGCAGCCCGTCGCCCTCGTCGCCGAGGCGCCGCTCCACCGGGATGCGGACGTTCTCGAGGCGCATCGTCGTCGTCGACGAACCGGTCAGTCCCATCTTTCGCTCCGGTGGGTCGGACTCGAGCCCGGGGGTGTCGGCGGGGATCAAGAAGCAGGAGATCGCCCCACTCTTGGCGGAGGGGTCGTCCGAGGTGCGAGCCATCACCTTGTAGAAGTCGGCGTTGCCGCCGTGGGTGGTCCAGGCCTTGGCGCCGTTCAGCACGTAGTGGTCGCCGTCGCGGACCGCGCGGGTGCGCATCGCCGCCGGGTCAGAGCCGGCGTGCGCCTCGGAGAGGCAGTAGGCGCCGAGCAGGTCGCCGCCGAGCATGTCGGGCAGCCAGCGCTGCTTCTGCTCCTCGGTGCCCTTTTCGTACAGGCCGAAGCAGGACAGCGCGTGCACGGAGACCCCGACACCGACGCTCGACCACACCGAGGCGATCTCCTCGACGACCTGGAGGTAGACCTCGTACGGCTGACCGCCGCCGCCGTACTGCTCGGGGTAGGGGAGTCCGAGCAGGCCGGTCTGACCAAGCAGCGCGAAGATGTCGCGCGGGAAGGTCTCGGTGGCCTCGTCCTGCGCAACGCGGGGCGCCAGCTCCCGGGTGCAGAGATCGCGGACGAGGTTGATCAGGTCGGCGGCTTCCGGGGTGGGCAGGACACGCGATGCAGGCATGAGAGCTCCAGGATTGATACTAGAAACAGTTCCAGAGTACTATTCTCAGTATCGTGACGACAACCCAGGGCCGCCGGCGTACGGCGCGGCAGGTCGCCCTTCTCGACGAGCTCGTGGCCCTGATGGCCGCTGAGGGCTTCGCGGCGTTCACCCTGGACGATCTGGCCGAGCGGTTGCGCTGCTCCAAGACCACGCTCTACCAGCTGGCCGGCAGCAAGCAGGAGCTGGTGGTCGAGGTGGTCAAGCAGTACTTCCGCGCCGCGGTCGAGGCCGTGGAGCCGCAGGTCGCGCGGGTCACGGACCCGGTCGAGCGAGTGGACGTCTACCTGCGTGCCGTGGCAGCTCACCTGCAGCCGCTCTCCCGCGCGTTCATGGCCGACCTGCAGGACTTCGGGCCCGCTGCCGACGTCTACCGCCGCAACACCGAAGCGGCGGCGGACCGGATCCGGGGGCTGATCGCCGACGGCATCGAGGCCGGTGCGTTCCGGCCGGTGCACGCCGCGTTTATGGGGGAGATGGTCGCCGCGACGATGTTCGGCATCCAGAGCGGTCAGCTCAGTGGCCGACTCGGGATGACCGACAGTGAGGCGTACGCCGAGCTCGCGTCGACCGTGGTGGTCGCGCTAACCGCTTAGCTTCTCCTTGAAGAACGCGAGCACCCGGTCGACGCCCTCCTGCTGGCGGTGCCCCGTGAGCGTCGCGTGCTTGACCCCGGGGAACTCCACGGCGATGAAGTTGTCGCCGAGCTGCTGGCGCAGCGTGTCGAAGCGGGTGCCGATCGCAGGGTCGTTCTTGTAGCGCAGGCCCAGGACCTGACAGCCGGCATTCACCTTCGCCTTGACGGCGTCCAGGTCGGCGGGGCTGAGCCCGAGGTCGCGGCCGCGCCCAGGGGTCACGGCGAAAGGTGCGGATGGCTGGGCCAGAACGGGTGCAGCGATAGGCGCGTCGGCCAGCATCGCTAGCGCGTAGCCGCCGGTGAAGCACATCCCCACAGCTCCGACCCCTGGGCCGCCGAGCTCGGCGTGCAAGTCCTTGGCCAGCGAGCGCAGCCAGACAGCGACCGGGGTGGTCGTGCCCTTGGCCAGGCGCAGGAACTCGCGGCTGATGCAGAGCTGCCCGGCCACCTTGGCCAGCGCCACCGGGTTGTAGCCGGCGCCGTCGGTTCCGAAGAGCGACGGCATCACGACAGTGTGGCCCTGCGCGACTACTTCCTCGGCGAACGCGATCACGTCCGGCGTGATGCCGGGGATCTCGTGGATCACGATGACCCCCGGACCCTCGCCCTTGCGGTACGTCGGGTGGGTGACGCCGTCGGCGGTGTGCTCGCCCTTGGTCCACGTGTCCAGAACACTCATGAAGGGCACTCTAGGGTGTCTGCGTGCAGGGAGTGCTCGAGGGTTTCGCCACGATCGGCGCGGTCATTGCGCTCGGTTGGCTTCTCGCCCACCTACGAGTCCTGGATGAGGCTGCGCAGCTGACCCTCGCTCGGTTGGCCTTCTTCGTCGCCAGCCCCTGCCTGCTCGTCACCGTCATCGCCGAAGCGGACGTCGAGCACGTGCTCTCCCGGACGCTGGTCGCGACGCTCGCGGGGATCGCCGTCGCTGCCCTGCCGTACGTCGTGGTCGCTCACCTGGTGTGGCGTCGGCGCGTGGACGAGATCGTGATCGGCTCGATGTGCTCGGCGTACTGCAACGCCGGCAACCTCGGCCTGCCGATCGCGGCGTACGTCCTCGGCGACGCCTCCCTCATCGCGCCGATGCTGCTTCTGCAGCTGGTCGTCCTGCAGCCCGTCGCTCTCGCCATCCTCGACGCCGGCCGCACTGGGCGGGTCTCGGTCGGACGTGCCGTGCGGACGCCGTTGACCAATCCGCTCACGATCGGCACGTTCGTGGGAGTGATCCTGGCGCTGACCGACTGGACGCTTCCGTCGTACGTCGACGACCCGGTGCGGCTCGTGGGAGGGATGGCGGTGCCGGGGGTCCTCATCGCCTACGGGATCTCACTGCGGCTAGGCCCACTGCCCGGCCGAGGAGTCGCCGCATCCGAGCTCTCGCTCGTCACCGTGCTGAAGCTCGTCGTACAACCCCTTGCCGCGTACGCCGCAGGGCGGGCCCTCGGTCTCGAGGGGCCCGCCCTGTTGGCTCTTGCCGTGACTGCTGCGCTGCCGAGCGCGCAGAACATCTTCGTTCACGCGACTCGCTTCGGCCGGCAGCGGATCCTGGCCAGGGACGCGATCTTCGTGACGACGATCCTGTCCGTCCCGGCGATCTTCGTGATCACTGCCCTGCTCGCCTAGACGGTCACGAGCTCCCGCTCCGCCGGGGTCTCGACATCACCGTCGAGCATGGTCGCCTCGTCGAACGGGTCCTCGCCGGAAAGGACTCGGCGCAGCTGGTTCTTGTCGAGGCCGTTGGTCCAGTTCGCCACGACAACGGTGGCGACCGCGTTCCCGGCGAAGTTGGTCAGGGCGCGGGCCTCGGACATGAACCGGTCGACGCCGACGATGAGGCCGACTCCGTCGACGAGGTCCGGGCGGTGCGAGGCGAGGCCGCCGGCCAGGGTGGCCAGCCCGGCGCCGGTGACGCCGGCTGCACCCTTGGACGCGATCATCATGAAGAGCAACAGCGAGATCTGCTCGCCGATCGCCAGCGGGTTGCCCATGGCGGACGCGATGAAGAGCGACGCCATCGTCAGGTAGATCGCGGTGCCGTCGAGGTTGAACGAGTAGCCGGTCGGCACCACGACGCCCACGGTCGGCTTGTCGACGCCGGCGTGCTCCATCTTGGCGATCAGGCGGGGCAGCGCCGACTCCGACGACGACGTCGACAGGATCAGCAGGAACTCGCGGCCGAGGTACTTCAGCAGCGACAGGATGTTGACGCCGGTCGTGACCCGCAGGACCGTCGCCAGGATGACGAAGACGAACAGCACGCAGGTGGCGTAGAAGCCGACCATGATCACGGCCAGGCTCTTCAGGGCATCGATGCCGGTCTCACCGACGACCGCGGAGATCGCGCCGAACGCACCTACCGGAGCAGCCCACATGATCATCGTCAGCACCTTGAAGACCAGGCGCTGCACGTGCT
>DATILB010000379.1:0-4811 GCA_035477015.1 Nocardioidaceae bacterium
CGCCCGCTGTGCGCCGGAGTAGGGAATTGTCCGCCCGAACCCGTCAGCTCACCTGGTAGGCGTTGAGACTAAAGGAGCACGTCCGCTCGTGATGAACGGCCGGAAACGGGTTGCCGCAGCCTTGGCGACCCTGTGCGTCGCCGCTCTCGGCGGCACCGTGATCATCGCTTCTCCCTCGAATGCCGAGCCCACCGTCGCTGAGGTTCGCACCAAGGTCGAGAAGCTCTACCACGAGGCCGAGCAGGCCTCCGAGCGCTTCAACGACGCTCAGGAGCGGCTGACCCGTGCGAAGGCGCGACTGTCCGCCGTCCAGGCCGACCTGCGTCGCGAGCAGAAGGCCTTCGACGAGGTTCGGGGTGAGGTTGCCGCAGCGGTCGTTGCCCAGTACCAGAGCCAGGGGATTTCCAGCGCCGGCCAGGCGTTCCTCTCCGACGACCCCGACACCTTCCTCGCGCAGCTGCAGACCGTGACGGCGTACAACGCGCGGCAGAGCTCGGTCCTGCGCCAGTTCACGGTCCGGGCAAAGCAGCTCGAGCTTCGCAAGGAGGCCGCACGCCGCCAGGTCGAGGAGATTGCCAAGACCGAGAAGGCACTCGCGGCCGAGAAGAAGACCATCGACAAGAAGGCCGCAGAGGCCGACGCCCTGCTCGACGAGCTCGAGGACGCCGAGTACGACCGCATGCTCGCCGCCAGCCGCAGCGGGGTGCGCGTCAACATTGCCGACGTGCCGGCGTCCGGTCGTGCTGCGGCCGCCGTGGCATATGCCTTGGCGCAGGTCGGTGACTCCTACGTCTACGGGGCGACCGGCCCCTCATCCTTCGACTGCTCGGGACTGACCATGATGGCCTGGGCCCAGGCCGGCGTCGGGCTCCCGCACTCGTCCTCGGCTCAGCGCGGCTACGGCATCTCGGTCTCCGAGTCCGAGCTCCAGCCCGGCGACCTGGTCTTCTACTACAGCCCGATCAGCCACGTAGCCATGTACATCGGCAACGGCATGATCGTCCACGCGGGCACGCCCTCCACCGGAGTCCGGATCGACCCCATCCACCTGATGCCGTACGCCGGGGCAGTGCGCCCTGGCTGATCGCGAGCCTCGAACGCAGGCCGGTCGCCCACCACGGTGGGTGGCCGGCCTCGTTCTTGCGTGTGCCGCGGCGGCCGGCTTCGTCGCACTCACGAACGGCGAGGAGGAGGCCAAGCTCCCCGGGGGCGGAAGAACTGCCGTCCAGGCTGCCCGGGAAGAGCGGCTGGTGTCTCTGCTCGACCAGCTCACGGACGCCCTGGGGCACGGGTCGCACGAAGATCTGGCTGCGCCCGCGGGCGCCGACCAGCTCGACGACATCGACGGCAACGTGCGACGCATCGGGTTCAGCCGCCTTGCCCTCAGGTACGTCGCACCCGCTGAGCAGTCCGGCCAGCTACTGATGCCGGAGGACACGTGGGTCGCGGATGTCCAGGTGACCTGGCAGTTCAAGAAGTACGACCCCGCCGAATCCGTGCTCGAGATCCCCTTCGTCGTCGTGGATGGCGGCGAGGAGGCGCTCTTTGGCGGCATCTCGGCGAGCAAGGCCGACCAGCGAGTGCCGTTGTGGCTCACCGAAGGTCTCGCGGTCAAGAAGGGCGCACGCACGTTGGTGCTGGCGGGGGATCCTGATCGACTGACGACCCTAGCCAGACTGGCCGCACGCGCCGTCCCCGCTGTCGATGCGGTGTTGCCCGACTGGGACGGCAGGCTGGTGCTTGCTGAGCCGGCGACGAGCGCGGACCTCAACCGCGCGGTCGGATCGGACGCGTCCGCGACGGCACAGCTTGCTGGGGTCACGACGACCGTCGACGGCACGGTGGTCCCCGGCGGCACTAGCCACGTGCTCCTCAACCCGGATGTCTTCGACCGGCTCGGTCCGCGGGCTGCGCAGATCGTGGTCAGTCACGAAGCGACGCACGTTGCCACTGACGGAGCGGTGTCGGCGGCGCCTCAATGGCTCGTCGAGGGCTTCGCGGACTATGTCGCGCTCAGGGACTCTGATCTTTCGGTCGGTGTCTCCGCGGGTCAGGCGCTGGCCGAGGTGCGGAAGAACGGTCCGCCGGCCAAGCTCCCGGCTCCGGCCGACTTCTCCGGCCAGAACGCAAACCTCGGCGCGATGTACGAGTCGGCCTGGCTGGCGTGCCGGCTGATCGCCGAGGAGTACGGCGAGCAGGCGCTGGTCGCGTTCTATCGACAGGCAGATGCGGTCGGTGACGCCGGCGCCGCCTTCCGTAAGGTGCTCGGCACCAGCGAGGCAGCGTTCACCCGCGCGTGGCGCACCTACCTGACTGACCTAGCCTCGTCGTCGTGAGCAACGACCGACTGGCACGGGGGCCGGCCCTGGGGATGCTGCTGGCTTCCACGGCAGTCGTCGCCGTGCTGCTCGTTGGTCTGATCCCCTGGGATCACGGCCTGGTGCTCGACATCGCACCGGGAGACGTGTTCACGGCCGTGCAGCTGTCCCGCGCGGAGGACTACGCCAGCGTCACGCGTCGACTCGGTTGGAGCTCACTGGCGGTCTCGCTATTCGTCGCCTGCGGGCTCGGGTTCACGCCCCTCGGAGCCCGGCTCATGGCCCGGTTCCCGCGCCGACTACGGCTGCCGCTCGGCGTCCTGGTTGTGCTACTCGTGGGTCGGCTGGCGACGCTGCCGTTCAGCTTGCTGTCGCGCCGGGAGCGGCTCGACTACGGCCTGACCCGCCAATCACTCGGCGGCTGGGCCCAGGACCTGGTCACGTCGCTTGCCGTGACCTGGGTCGTGACAACGGTCGGGCTCGCTCTTCTTGTCTGGCTGGCCCGGCACTCACCTCGTTGGTGGTTTGCCTGGGCAGGTGCCGCCGCAGCCACCCTGACCTTCACGCTGAGCTTCCTCTACCCGCTCGTTTTCGAGCCGCTCTTCAACGACTTCGAGTCGATGCCCGACGGCCCGCTGCGGCAGTCGATCCTGCAGCTCGCCGACGACGAGGGCGTGTCGGTCGACGACGTACTCGTGGCCGATGCCTCACGCCGTACGACGACGCTCAACGCATATGTATCGGGATTCGGTGGCACTCGTCGTGTCGTCGTCTACGACAACCTGGTGGCGGAGCTGCCTCCCGAGCAGGTCCGGGTGGTCGTCGCGCACGAGCTCGCACACGCCAAGCACGACGACGTCCTGGTCGGGACCGCCATCGGCGCAGCCGGAGCCTTCGCGGGCGTTGCTTTGCTGGCGCTCCTGCTCGACGCACCCGTGCTTCGTCGTCGGGCAGGTGTGCACGGCCCCGCGGACGTAGGCGTCGTGCCGCTCGTGCTCGTGCTCGCGACCCTGGGCACGCTCGCGATCAGCCCGGTGCAGAGCACGGCGAGTAGGGCGATCGAGGCGAGAGCAGACCGGGACTCCCTGGCTGCCACGCGAGAGGCCGACACCTTCGAGGCGATGCAAGTCCAGCTCGCCGTCACGTCGCTCTCCGACCCGACTCCGCCCGGCTGGTCCCAGTTCTGGTTCGGCAGCCACCCGACGACTCTCGAGCGCATCGGCATGGCGAGGGCCTTCGAGTGAGAACGCTCGTCGTCACCAACGACTTCCCGCCAAGACGAGGAGGCATCGAGCGTTACGTTCGTGCCCTGTGCGGTGAGCTGCCTCCCGAGGACGTAGTGGTCTACACGGCCTCGATGCCGGGGGATCGCGAGTACGACGCAGCGCAGCCGTTCACCGTGTACCGCGACCCGACTTCGATGCTGCTTCCGACGCCGGCGGTCCGCCGCAGAGTGGTCGAGGTTCTCCAACTAGAGGTCTGTGTCCGCGTCGTGTTCGGTGCCGCAGCACCACTCGGCCTCCTCGCGCGCTCGCTGCGTGCTGCTGGCGCTGAGGAGATCGTGGCGCACACTCATGGCCACGAGGTGTGGTGGGCCCGCTTGCCCGGCACGCGCGACGCACTGCGACGCATCGCGGACGACGTCGACGACCTGACCTACGTCAGCGAATGGTGTCGTGACCGGATCGCTCCGGCACTCACCGACCGAGGCAGGGTCGTCCTTCGGCCTCTCGTGCCAACTGTCGACACCTCGGTCTTCCGGCCGGGCGCGGGCCGTGCGGAGGTGCGCGATCGCCTCGGCATCCCGCCAGACGTGCCTGTTGTCGTCTGCGTCGCACGGATGGTGCCGCGGAAGGGGCAGGACACCTTGGTCAGGATCTGGCCTGAGGTCATCCGTCGCCACGCAGGGGCCGTGTTGCTGCTTGTCGGGGACGGTCCGGACAAGGCGCGACTCGAGCGGATGATCCGTCGTCGCGGCCTCGGTGAGAGCGTCGTGCTCGCCGGCTCGGTGGATCCCGACGAGGTCCCGGCCTACCTCGACGCGGCTGACGTCTTTGCGATGCCCAGCCGCACTCGGCGCCTCGGGCTGGAGGCGGAGGCTTTCGGCATCGTCTACCTCGAGGCCGCGGCGATGGGGTTGCCTGTCGTGGGTGGGAGCAGCGGGGGAGCACCTGAAGCGGTGCGGCTCGCGCAGGCGCTCTACGGCGCCACTAGCAACCTCGTGCCTTCGTCCTCCGCGACCTGACGCCACCCGAGCTCGCTGACCAGGGCGTCGGCCAGCTCGTGGTCGTCGGACGTCAGCAAGGCCGTCTCGGCCCCGGTCTGCTCGACGTACTCCTCCCAACCCTGACGGAGCTCCAGGGTGTGGATGTAGCCGCGGAGGTGCTCGACGGTGTAGGCATCGGCCAAGCCGTCAACGACGGGCTCGAGGTTGCGGTGCCGCCACTCGAGCCAGCCGCCGAGCGTCCAGGTGTTCAACACTGGGGTGCCGTC
>DATILB010000380.1:0-15842 GCA_035477015.1 Nocardioidaceae bacterium
CTCGCGCAGCTGGGCGAGGAGCGACACCGGCGCCGTACGACGCAAGCCGGCCCTGTCGGCATCGGGCGGCCGGTTGGCCTCTGCGCGGTCGCCGGCCCGGACCGCCGTCACCACGGCCGCGACGCGTGCGGACGTGCGTGCAGCCTCTGCCGGCCGTGCCCGGGACGCAGGGACTCGTGCCCGGAAGGCCTCCTTGCGGGCCAGCCGGACTGTCCCGTCAGGCGCCTCGACGACAGGGGCGACGCCGAGGTCGCGAAGCCTAGGGAGGAGGACATCCACCGGGATGTCGCTGACGACGACGGTCGGTGCGATCCGGCGCAACCGGAGGGACGCCGTGCGCGGGTCGTGGACGAGCTCAGCGAGCGCGACCTCGTCGTCACTACGCAGGAACGACTCGGCCGCGCCGACCCGGACGGTGCCGAACTTCCGGGACACGTCGTCGACGAGGTAGCGCAACGGCTGCGGGATCTCGGTCGCCGACGACGCGTTGAGGAAGGCGTGCACCTCGGCGAGCGACCAGCCGGAGTCGAACGCACGGCGTACGGAGCGCTCGTTGAAGCGGTAGACCGTCGCGCCACCCCGCGACTCGACGTCCGCCAAGGTCGCAAGGTTGCGGGCGAGCTCCTGCTCGAGCGGCCCGGGGGCCACAGCGGTCAGGTCGGCCTGCACCATGACGTGCGTGACCGGCTCTGGCAGCAGCGGCTGCAGTGCATGGGGCGCCTGGTGCCCGGGATCGCTGCTCTCCACCAGCACCCGGCCGTGGCTCGACATCCCGCCGAGGGCCAGGACGCCTAGCGCGGAGGCCTCCTCGATCGTCCACGCGACCGCCTCAGCGCGAGTCGCCGGGCGCCGCGGACGGAGCCAGCGCAACCGCTCGACGAGCGAGGCGAGCCCGGTGCCGACGGCCAGGACCCGGCCGGACGGCATTGCCGCGAGCTCGGCGAGCGCCTCGCGACGTGTCGCCTCCAGCCAAGACCGCTCCAGCTCGGGCGCGAGTGCGTTCACGGTCTTGCCCTGCTGGCGCGAGCCGACCAGCCCGGTGAGACGTGGGTTGCCCAGCCAGGCCAGGGCGAGGCGCGTCCACCGGTCGGCGACCGGCGCCGCCAGCCAGTGGTCGAAGGTCTCGGTGGGCAGCCATGCCGCATCGACCTCGTCGGTATGGCCGACCGCGAGCAGGCCTGCCGCGAGAGTGGTCTCGACGAGCAGCGCGGCGACGCGCTCGTTCACGTGCATGAGCACAGACGCGGCCTTCAGGTCGCGGACCCCGAGCCCGCCACCACGCAGTGCCGCGGGCGGGTGGGTGCCCCAGTGCTCGAGCAGCAGCTCCACATGACGCACAACCTCGAAGGCGGCCCCGGCAGCCGCACGATCGACTAGGGCGGCATCGCGGTCGCTCGTCGCCAGAGTCGGTGCGATGTCGACGCGCTCGCGAGTCGTCCGGCCGCCGCGCAGGGCGATCGCCACCTCCCGCGGGACGACCACCTGATCCTTCTCGCGCCTGACCAGGAGCCCGAGCTCGAGCAACGGTGCGACCGCGGACTCTGCGCTGCCGATCGTTCCGGTGGCATTGGTCCGCTCGAGATGGTCCAGCACCTTGGCTGCTTCGGGGTTGAGCTGCGCCACCAGGTCAGGCACTTTCTCCGGATCTAGCGAGCCCGGCGGCCCTCCGAGGGTGGCCAAGAGGCCGCTGATCGGCGTCCCGAGAGCGTCGGCGACGGTCGAGAGGCAGCGAAGGGCGTCAGGTTGGCCCCATACGAGTGCGAGAGCGACGAGCCGCTCGGCAGCATCCCCGACAGCCTGCGGATCGGCGTTGACCAGACTTTGCAGTTCCGCGAGCGACGCGGTGCCACCGTGCGCGACCAGGGCGTCGACCACGGCGAGCTCAAGCAGGTTGAGCCCGTCGGCGACACGCAGGACCGACGCACGCGACCCGGCCCGCGACGCGAGCTGGGCAGTGTCATGAGGCGTCGGGGTGGCCAGGTCCGGCCGCGCCGACAGCAGCGCGACGAGGGCATCGTCCGGCCAGCTACGGAGCTGGTCGGCGAGCGTTCGGGGCGCGGACGACGACATCCGCACCACTTTACGGCTACGGCTCTCGCTGCGGTGCCGGCCCGAGGAGCCGCGTCAGCAGACCGTCGTACTTCTCGACGAAGGTCGGGTGCGCGTGCGCCTTGTCCCCGTGCCAGTGCACGTGGGGTACGCCGTCGTGGTGGCTGTGCGCCGTACGCCCGAGCCGGTCCCGGCGCAGCGACAGGCCGAGCCCGAGGGCGACAGCGGCGAGGGCTGCGAGGAGTGCGACGAGGGCGAGGTTTTCCACGGCCGTACAACGAGGGTTGGCCCTCCGATGTCACGGGCCCTGATTAGATGAGTCGCATGGCTGTGATCCAGGCACGGGGGCTGGGGAAGTCGTACGGCGGTAAGCCGGCGGTGACCGATCTGAGCTTCGACGTCCATCCGGGCAGCGTGACCGGGTTCCTCGGTCCCAACGGCGCCGGCAAGTCCACGACGATGCGGCTGATGCTGGGGCTCGACAACGGAGCGGGTACGACGACGTTCGACGGCAAGCCGTTCATCGCCCTCGACCACCCGATGCGGCACGTCGGTGCGCTGCTCGAGGCCAAGCCGTTCCACCCGACCCGCAAGGCGCGCAACCACCTGCGGATGCTCGCTGCGGCCAACCGGATCCCGGTCAGCCGGGTCGACGAGGTCCTTGAACAGCTCGGGCTCACCCCGGTCTCGAAGAAGAAGCCGAAGACCTTCTCGCTCGGCATGGGACAGCGGCTCGGTCTGGCAGCCGCGCTGCTCGGCGATCCGCACACGCTGATCCTCGACGAGCCGGCCAACGGTCTCGACCCGCAGGGCATCCAGTGGATGCGCGAGCTGCTCAAGGGGCTCGCCGCGAGTGGCCGCTCGGTCTTGGTCTCCAGCCACCTGCTCAGCGAGATGGCGCTCATGGCCGACCACCTCGTGGTGATCGGGCGGGGCAAGCTCATCGCGAGCGGTCCGATCGAGGACTTCATCAAGGGCGCCAGCAAGAACTCCGTGATCGTCCGGTCGCCCCAGGTGACCGACCTCGCCGAGCTGCTGCACCGGAAGGGACTCACCGTCACGGTCCTCGAGCCTGGGACGATCAGCGTCGCCGGAATCGAGGCAGCCGCGGTCGGTGACCTGGCGTTCGAGAGCTCGATCCGGATCCACGAGCTGAGCAACCAGCAGGCGACCCTCGAAGAGGCCTTCTTGGAGGCGACCGGGTTCGCCGAGGAGTTCCAGGCGCATCAGCTCGGCGAGGGGGGTCAGCAGTGATCGACGCGCTGCGCTACGAGTGGCTACGGATCACGACGATCCGCTCGACGTACTGGATCTCCGGGATCACGCTGGTCTTCTGCGTCGGGCTGAGCTTCCTGGTCGCGATGGCCTCGTCCTTCGCGTTCGATTCGGAGGGTGCGCCCGCGATCGACGAGATCACGTTCCTGGCGCCGGCGCTGGCGACGCAGTTCGCCTCACTGCAGGGGCCTTACATCGTGGCCTACATCGCCACGATCATCGCTGTCTTCGCGTGGGGCCACGAGTACCGCCACGGCATGATCCGCGCGACGTTGACCGCGCAGGGGTCGCGCGTGACGGTCTGGGTCGCCAAGTACCTCGTGGTGGCCGGCTGGTGCCTCGCGCTGGTCGTGACGGCGTACCTGCTGTCGTCGCTCGTGTCCTGGCTGTGGCTGCAGGACGACGGACTGGCGCTCGTGAGCGACGAGTGGTTCGAGCAGTTCGGCCGGACGGTCTACTACTCGCTCATCTTCGTCTGGATCGCGGCTGCCGCGACGTCGATCCTGCGCAACCAGACAGCCGCGCTAGTGGCGGTCTATCTCTGGCCCTTGGCGATCGAGCCGCTGATCCGCCTGATGCTGTTCGCGATCCCCAACACGGAGCAGCCCGAGAAGCTGGCGCGTTACCTGCCCTTCAACGCAGGCGATCGGGTGATCCGCAACAGCGAGGCGGGACGAGCACTCGACGCGTTCCTCGGCGGTGAGCAGATCAGCACTGAGGTGGGGTTCGTCGTCTTCACCGGGTTCGCCGCGCTCGCCATGGCGGTCAGCCTCGTGCTCTTCACCCGGCGGGACGCTTAGGGCGACACGCCCTGCCCCACGATCGGGGGTGGTCCCCACTGCCGATCCGTCCTAGCGTCTGGGGCATGAAGTCCTATGCCCAAGGTGAATTCGATCCTGCCCTCATCGAGGAGACGATCGGCGCCAACTTCGAACGCACCGTCGCGCGGTATGGCGACCGTGAGGCGCTCATCGAGGTGGCCACCGGCCAACGGTGGTCCTACACCGAGCTGAACCAAGCCATCGACCATCTGGCCCGTGGCCTGATGGCGTCGCACATCGCGAAGGGTGACCGCGTCGGCATCTGGGCACCCAACTGCGCCGAGTGGACGATCACCCAGTACGCCACCGCGAAGATCGGCGCCATCCTGGTCAACATCAACCCGGCGTACCGCACGCACGAGCTCGCCTACGCGCTCAACCAGTCGGGGGTGAAGCTGCTCGTCTCGGCCACGACCTTCAAGACGAGCGACTACCGGGCCATGGTCGACGAGGTGCTGCCGGAGACCCAGGTCGAGCAGGTCGTGTACATCGGGACGTCGGACTGGCACGCGCTGATGGACGCAGGTGCCACCGTGACCACGCTCCACACGCGGATGGCGTCGCTCGACCCTTCCGACCCGATCAACATCCAGTACACGAGCGGCACGACGGGCTTCCCCAAGGGCGCGACGCTGAGCCATCGCAACATCCTCAACAACGGCTACTTCACGACCGAGACGATCAACTTCACGCACGAGGACCGGCTGTGCATCCCGGTGCCCTTCTACCACTGCTTCGGCATGGTCATGGGCAACCTCGGCTGCACCAGCCATGGCGCCACCATGGTCATTCCAGCCCCGGGCTTCGACCCCGTGCTGACGCTGGAAGCCATCCAGAACGAGCGCTGCACCGGCGTGTACGGCGTACCGACGATGTTCATCGCGATGCAGAACGCCCCGGGGTTCGAGAGCTACGACCTCTCCACGCTGCGCACCGGCATCATGGCCGGCTCGCCGTGCCCGGTCGAGGTGATGAAGCACTGCATCAACGACATGCACATGGACGAGGTGTCGATCGCCTACGGCATGACCGAGACCTCACCGGTGTCCACCCAGACCCGCGCCGACGACGACCTCGACCGGCGTACGTCGACCATCGGCCGGGCCCACCCGCACGTCGAGATCAAGATCGTCGACCCCGCCACGGGGGAGACGCTCGAGCGCGGGGAGCCGGGCGAGTTCTGCACCCGTGGCTACTCGGTGATGATCGGCTACTGGAACGACGAGGAGAAGACGAAGGAGGCCGTCGACGACGACGGTTGGATGCACACCGGCGACCTGGCCGTCATGCGCGAGGACGGCTACTGCACCATCGTCGGCCGGATCAAGGACATGGTGATCCGGGGCGGAGAGAACATCTACCCGCGCGAGATCGAGGAGTTCCTCTACTCGCACCCCGATATCGAGGACGTCCAGGTGGTCGGCGTACCGGACGAGAAGTACGGCGAGGAGCTGTGCGCCTGGATCCGGCTTCGGGAGGGCGCGCAGCCTCTCGATGCGGACACGATCCGCGACTTTGCCACCGGAAGGCTTGCTCACTACAAGATCCCGCGCTATGTCTTGCTGGTCGACGAGTTCCCCATGACGGTCACCGGGAAGATCCGGAAGGTCGAGATGCGGGAGGAGTCCGTCCGTCGGCTCGGCATCGGACAGTGACGGGGGACCCCAGTGGACATCGACGGCCTCGCCGATGAGTATCAGCAGTTCCGCTACGAGGTGTCGCCCACCTGGGCGCATCTGACCGGGGAGTACTCCCACGTCGGCGCGTTCGACGATGCCTCCCGCGCCGGCGAGGACCGCGTCATCGCGAGGACCAGGGACTTCGCACTCCGGGCACGGGCCATCCCCGAGGAGGGGCTGTCCGAGCAGCAGCGGATCAGCCAGGCGATGCTCGAGTGGGACGCCTCGTCCCGCGCCTCGGTCACGGCGCTGCGGATGGCGGAGTACTCCGCGAACCCGATCTTCGGGACGCAGGCCTCGATCGGCACCTACCTTCCGAAGCTCGGCATCCCCACGGCCGAGATCGCCGAACAGATGCCTTCGAAGATCGAGTCGATCGGGCAGCACTTCCGCGACCTGGCCGAGCGGCACCAGGATGGCGTCGACAACGGCCGCACCCCAGCCGCCTTCGCAGTTACTCAGGTGGTCGACCAGCTGGAGACCTGGCTGGCGACGCCGGTCGACGAGGACCCGCTCGTGAGCATCGCGCCCACCCCCGACGACGTCGACCGTGCGTCGCTCGTCGCGACCATTGCCTCGGTGGTGTCGGGGAAGGTCCGGCCTGCCGTGGAGGAGTACCTCCGCGTCCTGCGCGACGAGGTCACCGCGAAGACGCGCCCCGACGATGAGTGCGGCCTCGTGCACCTGCCCGACGGGGACTCGACGTACGCGACACTCACGCGCTTCTACACGACCACCGACCTGACGCCTCAGCAGATCCACGAGATCGGGCTGGCTCAGGTCGCCACGCTCGCCGAGGAGTACGCCGTACTCGGCCCGTCGGTCGTTGCGTCGTCCGACGTACCGACGATCCTGGCTGCCCTGCGTGACGACCCGTCTCTGCACCACACCAACGGCGACGACATCGTCGAGGCGTCGAAGGTCGCGATGGCCAAGGCCCGAGCCGCGATGCCCGACTGGTTCGGCCGGTTGCCCGTGTCTGACTGCGACGTCGAGGCCACCACGAGCGGAGCCAAGGCGTACTACTTCCGGCCCGCCAAGGACGGCAGCCGCGGTGGCATCTTCTTCATGAACGTCTCCGACCCCCAGGCGTGGGGCCTCTTCGACATCGAGTCGACGGCGTACCACGAGGGCATCCCCGGCCATCACCTCCAGATCGCCATCGCCTCCGAGCTCGAGGACATCCCGGAGTTCCGCACGACCGGCTTCGTCACGGCGTACGCCGAGGGCTGGGGCCTCTACACCGAGCGCCTGGCCGACGAGATGGGGCTGTACGGCGGTGCGCTCGACCGGATGGGCATGCTTGCCGCCGACTCGATGCGGGCCTGCCGCCTGGTCGTCGACACCGGCATGCACGCGCTGGGCTGGAGTCGCCAGCGTGCCATCGAGTACCTCTTCGAGAACTCACCCATGCCGATGAGCCACGTCGTGGCCGAGATCGACCGTTACGCCGTCACCCCGGGCCAGGCGCTGTCGTACATGATCGGGCGGCTGGAGATCCTGCGCATGCGTGCCGATGCCCAGCTCCGGCAGGGCGACCGGTTCGACATCAAGGCGTTCCACGACGCGGTGCTGGACAGCGGCCCGATGCCTCTGTCCCTGCTCGACAAGCAACTAGCGGCCAGGCTGACTTAACCGCCGGTCGAGCCGGACGATCGCCGCTAGGCGATCTACGCGTCGAGACCAACCGCAGCTGAGGGTCGACTCAGCCACCGACAGCTTTCGGTGGTCCGGTTCATTCGCACCTCGCCAGTGGTTTCGACGCTTTGCTCGCCCAGGGCGAGCGTCAGGCTCAACCATCGGTCGTCACCACCGGGCGCTTAGCCTGGTGCCATGACCGCCGCACCCCTCGTCGTGGGCTTCGACCTCGACATGACGCTGATCGACACGCGTCCGGGGTTCGCTGCCTGCCTGCGAGCGCTGGGAGCGGAGTACGACGTCGAGTTCGACGTGGATGCGATGACCGCCAAGCTGGGACCACCACTGGAGATGATGCTCGGGGAGTACGCCGATGAGTCCCTCGTGTCGGCGATGGGGGATCGGTTCCGGGCTATCTACCCCGACATCGCGGTGGCGCCGACCCCGGCATTCGCGGGAGCACACGAGGCGCTGGCCGCGGTGCGGAAGCACCATGGCGGGACCCTCGTCGTCACGGGGAAGTACGAACCCAACGCACGGCTGCACCTCGACGCCCTCGGGTTCGACGTGGACCATCTGGTCGGCTGGGCCTGGGGTCCGGGCAAGGCCGAGTTCATCAATGCCCATGGCGCCACTGTCTTCGTGGGCGACCACGTCCACGACGTCGAGGGCGCCCTCGCGGCGGGCGCGGTCAGCGTGAGTGTCCTGACTGGTGGCTGCACGGCTGAGGAACTGGTCGAGGCCGGGACCCACGTCGTGCTGCGGGACCTCTCCGAGTTCCCCGCGTGGCTGGACGAGCACGTCCTCACTACGCGGCTCGCGGCGCTGCAGAGCGACCTGGAGTCGCGGGGCTCGGTGATGGTCGCGTTCAGTGGCGGAGCCGACAGTGCCTTCCTGCTGGCTGCCGCCACGCGTGCCATCGGGCCCGACGGGGTGGTCGCCGCCACGGCATACTCCGACTCGCTCGCGGAGGCCGAGCGCACCCCCGCGCATGACTTCGCCCGGTCGCTGGGCGTGCGAGTGCTCACCCCCGAGACCCACGAGATCGAGCGCGAGGGCTACCGCCGCAACGACGGCGACCGCTGCTTCCACTGCAAGGCCGAGCTGCTTGACGTGCTCCGGGTGCTCGCGGAGCAGCACGACCTCGCATACGTCGCGACCGGCACCAACGCCGACGATGCGCGAGCCGGGTTCCGCCCCGGCATCCGTGCGGCAGGCGAGCGGGGAGCGATCACGCCCCTCCTCGACGCAGGACTGACCAAGGGGCAGATCCGTGAGGCCTCCCGCCGCTGGGGGCTCCCGACCTGGGACAAGCCGGCCGCTGCCTGCCTCTCGAGCCGGATCGCGTACGGCGTCGAGGTGTCGCCCGATCGCCTCGCGCGCGTCGACCGAGCCGAGGCCGCCGTACGCTCGCTGCTCGCGGAGCGAGGACTGAGCAGCCCGGACCTGCGGGTGCGCGACCTGGGCGACCGCGCCAGCGTCGAGCTCGACCCGGCCCTCCTCGGCGAGGACCTGTCCGACGTACTGGCCGTGGTCCGAGACGCTGGCTTCGCCGAGGCCGAGATAGACCCGCTTGGCTTCCGCTCCGGTTCGATGAACGACCTGCTCCCGGACCCTGAACTGTTCAGGTAACCCCTTGGCCGGGTGCCGGGCCTGACCCGTACCCTTGGGCGGGTAGTAAAGAGATCGACGGTGAGGAAACGACGGTGCCAACGGGCAAGGTCAAGTGGTACGACGCGGAGAAGGGCTTCGGCTTCCTCTCGAAGGACGAGGGCGGCGACGTCTACGTCCGTTCCGAAGCGCTGCCCGACGGTCTGACCGTCCTCAAGGCAGGCTCGCGTGTCGAGTTCGGCATCGCCCAGGGCCGCAAGGGCGACCAGGCCCTGCAGGTCCGGCTGCTCGAGCCCACCCAGTCCGTCTCGAAGGGGCTGCGCAAGAAGCCCGCCGACATGGTCAACATCATCGAGGACCTGCTGCGGCTGCTCGAGGGGATCGAGGCCGGCTACCGCGCCGGTCGCCACCCGGACCCCAAGCTGGCCAAGCCGACGGCGAAGCTGCTCCGCGCGCTCGCCGACGAGCTAGAGCTCTGAGCTGACCTCTGTCGGCTGCGCAGCGGCCGGCGCCGCTGCATGCTGCCGGAGGCCGGCCACGACCCAGGCCGACATCCCGAGCAGGATCACGCCGATCACGCCGAGACCGAGCTGTGCCTCCAACGGCAGCGCGATGCCGACGAACGCACCCATCACCCAGGACAGCTGGAGCAGCATCTCGGACCGGGCGAAGGCGCTGGAGCGGTTCGCCTCCGGGATCTCGGCCTGGATCATCGCGTCGAGCGAGAGCTTCCCGAACGACTGGGCGAGGCCTGCGGTGAGGCCGAGGAGCACGGCAGTCAGCAGCGTGTAGTGCACGGCCGTGATCACGGCGACGGTGGTGGCGGCGAAGATCGCGATCAATACCGACAGCGACGGTTTCACGCGTTTCAGCACGTTGCCGAGCCCGATGCCCAGCGTGTTGCCCAGGCCGGCCGCGCCGATGACGAGAGCGAGGAGGAGCTCGGGTTTGTCCTCCCAGCCCTCGAAGGGTTTCGTGCGGAGCAGGAAGGCCATGAACAGGGTCAGGAAGCCGCTCAGCATCCGCAAGCCGGAGTTCGCGCGCAGCCCGATGACGACTGCGTGGGGGACCGGATTGCGACGGTCGGCGAGGCGCACCTGCTCGTGCTCGGCGTTGTCGACCTTCTCGGGGAGCAGGATCGCCAGGATGGTCGCACCGGCGAACACGACGAATGCGTAGCGCAACGACCAGTCCGGGCCGATCATCGACGCCAGCACCGCGATCGGCGCCGAGATCGCCGCTCCGGTGATGCCGGCCAGCGAGATGCGGGAGTTGGCTTTCACCAGGCTGAGATCGGGCGGCGCCAGGCGCGGCACGGCGGCTGCCTTCGTCACGCCGTACGCCTTGCTGGCGACCAGCACGCCCAGTGCTGCCGGGAACAGCGTCAGGGACTCGTCGGCGATCGCGCCGGCCAAGACCCAGCACAGGAACCCGCGGATCGCCATCGTCGTGCCGATCGCCCAGCGGCGGCCGTGGCTGAACCGGTCCAGGAAGGGGCCGATCAGGGGCGCGACGATCGCGAAGGGCAGCATCGTCAGGAGCAGGAACAGCGCGACCTTGCCCCGGGCCTGGTCGTCGCCGCCCGGAACCTGGAAGAACAGGGTGCCGGCGAGCGAGATGGCGACCGCTGCGTCACCGGCCGCGTTGAACGCGTGGAGCTCGATCATCCGCGCCAGACCGCTGTCCCCGGCCCCCTCGGCGTGCGACGCCCGGCGGGCGAGCCGGAAGGCCCGGTTGGCGAAACGCCCGGTGCCTCGGCCGACTGCACGGGTCGCGCGAGCGGACGCCACCGTCGCCTTGGCCGTGCCCCGGGCGACGGAGCGGGCCCGGTCGGCAGCGCGGTGAGGCTCCGGCTGTGGCTCGAACTCCGGCTCCCCTTCCATGACGCCAATCATGCCCTGTGGAACAATCTCAGCCGTGATGACTGCAGCGAAGTCGAAGAAGGCGCCCAAGGCCGACGAGCGTGGGCTCGCCGCGGTCGACGCCGCCCGTGACGCGCTGCTCGAGCTGATCCCCGGCGCCGACGTGGGCGAGCACCTCGGAGCGGTCTCCGAGGCCAGCAAGGTCACCTCTCACTTCTTCGCGTGCACCCGCCCCGGCTACCGCGGCTGGCGCTGGTCCGTCACCGTCGCGCGCGCCCCGCGCCAGGATGATGTGACCGTCGACGAGATCGTCCTGCTCCCTGGGGACGACGCCATCGTCGCGCCGGAATGGCTGCCGTGGCGTGAGCGGATCCGCCCGGGCGATCTCAGCCCCGGCGACCTGCTTCCCACCGACGAGGACGACCCGCGGCTGGTCCCGTCGTTCCTCGCGGACGAGGAGTACGACGACCCGGATGCGGTCAAGCGCGTGGCTGACGAGCTCGGCTTCGGCCGCGCCCGCGTGCTCTCGCTCGAGGGCCGCGAACTGGCCGCCCAGCGCTGGTACGACGGCAGCCACGGTCCTGACGCCGCGCTCGCCCAGTCGGCACCCGGCCGCTGCCTCTCCTGCGGCTTTCTGGTCAGCCTGGCCGGCCCGATGTCCCAGTCGTTCGGGGTCTGTGCCAACGCGTTCGCGAACGACGACGGCCGGGTCGTGTCCTACGACCACGGGTGCGGCGCTCACTCAGAGGCGCAGCTGCACAAGCGAAACCTGCCGGCACCCCTGCCCGAGCCGGTCCTCGACACTCTCACCTGGGACGACCTCGATCAGTTCTGATCCTGGTCCGCTTGCCTAGCGCGCCTGCGCCGCCGGCAGTACTCCACGCCGAACATCCCGAGCCCGAACCCGGCCAGGCACGTCCAGAGCCACCAGACCCGGTCGTTCTCCTCGAGGCTGCCGTAGAACGGCAGCAGCATCACGAAGGCCACGGCCCAGATCCCAGCGCCGACCGCAATGGTTCGCACACCGTCGACGTCCAACGGGTCGACATCGGCCACGATGAACGTGCGCCCGCGGATCTCGTGGGTCTTCACCTCGGACGACGGGTCGCCCGTCGTACCGTCAGGGCTCTGCTCGGACTCCACGAGGCTGAAGATACTCGCCCGTAACGCGTCCTCCACGGTGACCTGTCCTTCTTCTGGCACTCTGAGCCTGACGGGGCATTCGGGAAGGAGCTGTCGTGGACACATTCTTCAAGATCACCCAACGCGGTTCGACGGTCGCACGCGAGGTCCGAGGCGGCGTCGTCACCTTCTTCACGATGGCCTACATCATCGTCCTGAACCCGCTGATCATCGGCCTGCAGACCGATGGTGCGGGCAAGTACCTCGGTGGTGGCGATGCGCCGAACCTGGAGCTGATCGCTTTCGCCACGGCCGTCGTCGCCGGCATCATGACGATGCTCATGGGTGTCGTCGCGCGCTACCCGCTCGCTCTCGCGACGGGGCTCGGACTCAACGCCTTCGTGACGTTCTCGATCGCGAAGCAGTTCACGTGGAACGAAGCGATGACCTTCGTCTTCCTCGAGGGCGTCATCATCCTGGTGCTGGTCCTCACCGGCTTCCGCGTCGCGGTCTTCAAGGCGATCCCGCTAGGCCTCAAGACGGCCATCAGCGTCGGCATCGGCCTCTTCATCACGATCATCGGCCTGGTCGATGCCGGCTTCGTACGTCGTACCGATGCTCCACCCGTGCCGGTTCAGCTGGGAGTCAGCCCGAGCCAGCACCTCGACGGCTGGCCCATCGCCGTCTTCTGCTTCGGGCTGCTGCTGATCATCACGCTCTACGCGCGCAAGGTGAAGGGCGCGATCCTCATCTCCATCGTGGTGACGACGATCGTCGCCGTGATCGTGGAGAAGGTCGCGAAGGTCGGGCCGTCCTTCATCTCGCCGGAGGAGTTCAACCCCAAGGGTTGGAACCTCAACACTCCATCGCTGCCCGACGACGTCGTGAACATCCCAGGGATCCAGGACGTCAAGGACCTCTGGAACCTCGCGATCTTCGACGACATCGGCGGGCTAGGGGACGCACTGGGTCGCTACGACGCTGCCGCGTTCATCACCATCGCGCTGCTGATCTTCACGCTCCTGCTGTCGGACTTCTTCGACACCATGGGCACGATGACCGCCATCGGCGCGGAAGCCGACCTGCTCGACGAGCAGGGCACGCCGCCGCACGCGCAGGAGATCCTCATCGTCGACTCCCTCGCGGCCGTGGCTGGTGGTGCAGCGTCGGTCTCGTCCAACACGTCGTACATCGAGTCGGCCTCAGGTGTCGGCGAAGGAGCCCGGACCGGCCTCGCGAGCATCGTGACGGGCGTGCTCTTCCTGATCGCCACAGCCGCCACGCCGCTGGTCGCAGCCATCCCGAACGAAGCGGCCACGCCGGCGCTCGTGCTCGTGGGCTTCCTGATGATGACCCAGGTGAAGAACATCGACTGGGAGGACATGGAGATCGCGCTTCCGGCGTTCCTCACCATCGTCCTGATGCCGTTCACGTACAACATCACTGTCGGCATCGGCGCGGGCTTCATCGCCTTCGTGCTGCTCAAGGTCGTGCTGGGCAAGGCGTCTCAGGTGCACACCCTGATGTGGCTGATCTCGCTGCTGTTCGTCATCTACTTCGCGATCGACCCGGTCCAGCGCCTGCTCACGTAAGCACGGCCGCCAAACGCTTGGCGGTCATGTAGGCGATCGACTCGATCGAGATCATCGGGTTCACGCCCGAGGCGGTCGGGAAGTTGGACGCGTCCATGACGTACAGCCTGCGGACGTCCCACGACTCGCCTGATGGGTTCACCGCGGACGTCTCCGCCGAGCTGCCCATGCGGGCGGACCCCATGATGTGGAGGGAGGCCAGCGCCATCCGTCCTGGGGCGGTGCCGCTGCGACGGCACTCGGCCAGGAAGCGGTCGACCGAGCCGCGCTTGGGCTCGTAGGTGATCGCCTTCTGGTGCGAGCTGTAGACGCGCTTGGCACCGGCGGCCTCCGCCATCCGGGTCGCTCCCTCGTGCGCGCGCCAGAGGTGCTCCTCGTCGTGCCTCGAGAGCTTGTAGTGCACGATCGCCTCGCCGTCCCGGCCGACCTTGACCGAGCCGACGGAGTCCTTGTCGCGGACCAGCAGGGCGTAGGGGACCAGGTTGCGCAGTTCCTGCATCCGGCCCAGGTGCTCACGGCCGCCCTCCCAGCCCACGAAGACAGTCGCCAGCGCGGGAGTGACCGGCCCGGTCTCGTAGAGGATGCCGTAGCCCTGACCATCGAGGTCCTTGTGCTCGTCGACGTACCGGCTCTGCATGCTGCCTTCCCAGGGCCGGACGTCCTCGTCGAACAGACCCCAGATCGCCGTGACCGGGTGCAGGCGGAGGTGCTTGCCGATGTTGTCGTTCTCCAGGCCTGAGCGCTTGAGCAGCGCGGGGGTCTGGATCGAGCCGGCGGCGACGACGACCGCCCGGGCTTTCACGGTGAGCGTGTGTCCGTCCGAGGTCCGGGCCTCGACGCCTGTCGCTCGGCCGGACTCGACGAGGACCTTGCTCGCGCGGGTGCCGACGTACAGGCGGGCGCCTACGTCCGAAGCGTCCTGGAGCCAGGTCTTGGCGGTCGACTGCTTGGCACCGATGCGGCAGCCCAACCCGCAGCGGCCGCATTCGATGCCCATGTCGCAGCCCTTGACGTTGCGCGGCATCGCGGCGACGCTCCAGCCGAGCGCCTTCGCGCCGCGCTCGAGCACTGCGTCCCGCGAGGAGGCGAGGTCGTGGTCGGTGTTGACGCCGAGCCGCTCACAGACGGCGTCCATCGCGTCGGTGTACTCCTGTTCGGCGAACTGCTTCGCGCCGAACGAGGCCCACTCCTCGCGGACGTGGCCCGGCGTACGGAACGACGTCGTGTAGTTGACGACGGTGCCGCCGCCGAGCCCCTTGCCGGCGACCAGGGAGATCGAGCCGTTCGTGCTCGCGCTGGGGGCGAGTGCGTACGACCGGGTGAACCCGCTCTCGTCACTGCCGTCGAAGTCGGCGTCGTCGTAGTACTCGCCGGCCTCCAGCACCACGACGTCAAGCCCAGCGGCCGCGAGCACCCCGGCGGCCGTCCCGCCGCCGGCTCCGGAGCCGACTACGACCACGTCGCAGTCGATCCGCTGGTCGGCGACCACCCGAGACGGGTTGAGCGGCGGCTTCGGTGCGTCGGGGCGGTTGCCGAGCGGGCCTGGGAAGCCCATGGAGTCCCAGAGCGGCGCCCCGCCGCGCATGTAGTAGGTCTGGAGCGTCGCGTTCTTCAGTGCCGCGAACAGGGCGCGCTTCGCCGGCACCCGCGACTGGGCCAGCGTCAGCAGGGCCGTCTCCCGTTCCACCTGACTCATCTGCGAGAAGTGCTGCTTCCGCTTGCCGGTGAGGAAGAGCCCCATCGCCGCGGAGTCCCAGGTGGAGAGCGCGGTGGTGAGCTGCCTGACCTCGGACTTCCGTGGGTTCTGCCCCACGATGTCGACGATCAGCTCAGGGGCGCCGACGGCGCTCGCCGAGGGAACCGTCATGCCGTCGCCGGGGGCGATGGTGTCGCAGATGAGACGCAAGTTGGCGAGCTGCCGCTGGGAGAACTCCATGGCCGGACGCTACTAGCGCTGAGGGCCCCGGTCGAGAGGCGCGCAATTTACTTAGCAAGGGTAATGAGTTAGGCTAAGGACATGCCCACGACAGAGCAGGTCGCCCGCACCGACACCGGTCTCGCGTCCACCCTTCGTCTGTCCCTTGCCACCCTCAGCCGGCGGCTTCGGGCGGAGCGCGACCCGGACAACGAGCTGAGCGTCGGGCAGCTGTGTGTGCTTGCGGCACTCTTCCGTGAGGGCAACCAGACCATCGG
>DATILB010000381.1:0-6344 GCA_035477015.1 Nocardioidaceae bacterium
GGGTCGGAGAGCGACAGCTCGGTCTTCTACTGGGACGTCATCGGTGGCGGCTGGCAGATGCAGATCGACAAGTCCGAGGTGCGCGTGACGCTGCCGCGGAGCACCGAAGAGATCAAGTGCACCTACGGCTTCGACTCGCGCGGCACCTGCGACATCAGTGGCGGCGGCACCGACGGCATCGTGATCCGGACCGGACCGCTCGGACCCCGTACGCCGGTGACGATGCGCGCGACGCAGGACCTGCCCGTGCCAGACCAGGTGAGGCTGCCGTGGACGCCGTTGTACGACGGAGTCCTGGGTCACTCGTTGCCGATCGCCCTGCTCTTCCTGGTGCTGGGTCTGATCGGTCTCGTCGCCGGCCGGCTGTGGGAGTGGACGACCCGCGAGGCACCGCCCGGCTACCCGGTGATGTACGAGCCACCACCCGGTCTCGGTCCGGTGCAGAGCTACTTCGTCATGCACGAGCGGCTGCCCTCGGACGCCCTGATCTCCACGCTGCTCTACCAGGCGGAGCGCGGCCTGACGAAGCTCACCCAGGTCAACGACGACTGGACCATCGAGGGCCTCGGCGGTGACTGGAACGCCGTCGACCCGGTGACGCGCAAGGTCGGCGAGACGCTCGGCGTCACGCACGCCGGCGGCGTCTTCCACGCGAACGGCACGGTGAGCGCCGGTCAGAGCCTCAGCAGTGTGACCACCGACCTGACGTCCGAGACGAAGCGCTGGGCGAGCGGGAGCGGGCTCCTCGCCGGTCACGGCTCGGAGACCGCGGGCAAGGTGCTGGTGGTGCTTGCCGCGCTCATCGCGGGCGCGTGCGCGATCTGGCGGCCGGCGGGCGTGACCCTCGGTGCGATTCCCTTCGCAGCGTTCGCCGTCGGCGGCATCGGGATGCTCCGCACGGGAGTGGGCACGCGCCGTACCGCGACCGGTCGGGACCAGTGGTCGCGAGCCGGCGGGTTCCGGCGGTTGCTGTCGACCACGTCGGCGGAGGACCGCTTCGACTTCAGCGCTCGCAAGGAGCTCTACACGGCGTACATCCCCTTCGCGGTCGCCTTCGGCGTGGCCGACAAGTGGGCCGAGAAGTACGAGCTCTCCACGGGTCAGGAGCCTCCGCAACCCTCGTGGTACGTCGGTCCCGGGCCGAGTCACGGCCACTGGGGCAGCCCGGCGAGCTTCGCCAGCTTCGAGTCGTCACTCCGGTCCTCGATCGGTGCGTACGAAGCCACGCAGTCCTCGTCGTCATCCGGGGGCGGTGGCTTCAGCGGCGGCGGCGGGGGCGGCGGAGGCGGCGGCGGGAGCTGGTAGCCGCGATGTGGGGCACGATCGGTCGCGTCGTCGGCGTTCTGCTCGCGGTCGCCCTCGCACTGGTGTGGGCGCTGCTGAGCAAGGTCGACGCGCCGGCGAAAGCAGGGGAGGCCGACCCCGCGCGGGTGCTCGACTACCAAGCCGTTCTCGACATCGACGCCGACGGCACCTTGCACGCCGTCGAGCAGCTGAACGTCCAGCTCCCATCGGGGCGGCACGGGATCTTCCGCCTCTGGGACGTCCATGCGAACGACCCCCACGTGCGCTTCGTGCCGCGCGACATCGTGATCACGGTCAACGGTGAGCCGACTCGCGTCGACATGCGGTGGCAGGACGACCGGCGCTACCGCGTTGCACGGGTCGGCGACCCGGACACCGAGCTGTCCGCAGGCAGCTACCTCTACGAGATCCGCTACGAGCTGCCGGGCGTCCTCGCTACCGAGGGTGACACGTCGGTCTTCCACTGGGACATCGTCGGCAGCGGTTGGGCGATGCCGTTCGACCTCGCCACCATCGACGTCAACCTGCCTGAATCAGCGACAGGTGTGGAGTGCTCCGCCAGCTGCAGCGTGCAGCGCTTCGGCAGCCGCGTGCAGTTCACCGCGGAGCACCTCGCGCCGTTCAGCCCGGTGACCGCGCGCATCACCATCCCCGGCACCGGGGCCGAACAGCAGACGCTGCCGTGGACTCCGACGTACGACGCGGTGCTCGGCCGCTCCCTCCCTACCGCTGTGCTCTGGGCGGGGGTGAGCGTGCTGGCCCTGCTGGTCGGGTTGATGGCCCTGCGCGTCACACGTGAGAACCCACCGTCGCAGCCCCTGTCCTATGTGCCACCCGACGACGTGGGTCCCGTGCAGGCGGCCTGGATCCTCGACGAGCGGCTGCCCGAGTCCGGCGGCATCGCGACGCTGCTCTACCTCGCCGAACGACGCGTCCTCTCCATCGACCGCGAGGGCGACCGCTGGACGCTGCGCAACCTGGTCAGCGAAGGCGAGTGGAAGCAGGTCGACCGCGGTTCGCGCGAGCTGGCGTTCCGCCTCGGGCTGCGCGAACCCGAGGCCGACTTCGTCCTCGACGACGATCGCTCCCACCGGCAGCTCGGGCGCGCGATCCGGCGGATGCAGGAGGAGGTCGAGCGGTGGTCGCTCGAGAAGAAGTACATCGGCGTTGACCCGATCGTTCGCGTCGCCCGTTGGGCGCTGGTTCCCTGCGGGGTCGCAGCGGTGGTGCTGATGTTGGTCAACCTGCAGCGGATGTCGCTGGTGGGGCTACCGTTCGCAATCCTTTTCGTGATGCTCCTTGGCCTCCTCGCGCCCCGGCGCACTCGTCGTCGTACGGAGAAGGGTCGCGAGGTGTGGTCGCGGGCTGGTGGCTTCCGACGGGTGCTCTCCACGCCGTCGAGCGAGCAGCGCTTCGACTTCGCAGGCCGCCGCGAGCTCTACTCGGCGTACCTCCCCTGGGCGATGGCCTTCGGGTGCGCGGAGATCTGGATCGAGAAGTACATCGACGAGATGGGCGCGGAGCCTCCGTCGCCGACGGGCGTCTCGCTGCACACTCCGTCCGGCAGTCGGGTCAGCTCAGGCCCCTTGCTCGTCACGTTCGCCGCGGCCGTCGAGACAGCCATCGCGTCGTACGCCGCGGTCGAGGCAGGCGGTTCGAGGAAGTCGACCGGCGCCCACGCGGCCAGTAGCGGCTCATCCTCGAGCGGTAGCGTTTCGGCCGGTTCAGGAGATGGCGGGAGCGGTGGCGGTTCCTGGTAACCGGTTCGTGGTAGCAATGGGTCAGTCAACCAAGGAGAAGGCATGGTCTGGGCAATCGCCGTCATCGTCGTACTGGTGCTGCTGGCGGCGTTCTTCGTCATCGGCTTCAACCGCCTCCGCACTCAGGACGTCGCGGTCAACGAGGCGCTTGGTGGCATCGACGTCCAGCTGACGCGTCGTGCCGACCTGATCCCGAACCTCGTCAACACCGTCAAGGGCTACGCCGCCCACGAGAAGGGCGTCTTCGAGGCGGTCACCGAGGCCCGCGCCGGCGTACAGAAGGCGGCCAAGGACGGCACCGTCGAGCAGAAGGCCACTGCGCAGGCCGCCCTCGACAAGGCGATCGTCAACGTCCTCGCAGTCGCCGAGGCGTACCCCGACCTCAAGGCGTCCGCCAACTTCATGGAGCTGCAGGCCGCCCTGACGGAGACCGAGAACCAGCTGTCGTTCGCCCGGCAGTACTACAACGACGCCGCCGCGACGCTGAACACGTCGGTGTCGACGATCCCGTGGATGTTCTTCTCCGGGATCGCCGGGGTGTCGAAGAAGGAGTTCTACGAGGCCCCTGAGGCTTCGCAGGCTCCTCCTACCGTCTCGTTCTGAGGGGGTCGGTTTCACACGGTCCCGTGTGAAACCAGGGGCTCCCACATGAAACTTCGTGTGGGAACCCCCGGTTTGGTGTGGGAAGCAGGCGTCACGACCGACCCGCAGGCTCCCGCCACAACGCGAAGGCCAGGCAGAACGACCACAGGATGGCCAGCGGCGTCGTGAAGGCGCCGTACCGCGCGAGGACCGCGGCGACCATCACCACGCCACACCCGAGGCCGACATACGAGACCCACCGCCCAAGCGCACCGCTGCGGAGCACGACGACCGACACCGCGACGATGAACAGCCCCAGCACGGCCATGCCGGACGTACCGAGCAGCATGTAGTTGAAGGCGGTCATCGAGCGCAACGTGTCGAGCCCGGGCAGGGGCTCGTCCATGAAGTCGACCAGGTGACCGATCGAACCGCGCGCCGCACCCGTGACCAACCAGACCGCCGTCACGGCCGCTGCCATCGACCGGGAGAGGGCGAGCCACTGAGGTGTACGCCGAGCCGCGGACAGGTCGGCAAGGTGGTTCGCGACGACCGCGATGGCGATCGCGGTGAGGATCGCGAAGAGACCCGAGACGACGCCGGTCATCCGGTTGCCCGAGTCCTGCCACCAGGTGAGCAGCTCGGCATCCGTGGCGTCGTGCGGGACGTTCATGCTGGCCACGGTCCAGAAGAGGGCGACGCCGAGCAGGGCTGAGGCGACTGCGGCGACACGACCAGCAGTGCGGCTCGGCGTGGTGGCGCTGGGGGAGGTTTCCGGGCTGATCGCGACGGACATCGCGAGCTCCTTTCGGGAGATGAGATCGGGCATCTCCAGCCTGGGATCCGCAGCGGGCCTCGCACGACCGAGCCCACACGGGTTCATGATCAGGGTTAGCCCTGACACGGATCCGCCGGCTTGCTGCCACGATTGCTGCATGGAACCGCAGGGTCGGCGCGTGCTCGTGTGGGCACTCACCTGGCCACTCGCGCCGTTGCTGCTCGCCGCGACCGCAGCCTGCGACCTGGTCGATGACGACAAGCCGATCGTCGTCGCCTCGGACCTGCCCCTGGTGCTGGCGATGGGCGCCTGCTGGGTCGTCGGAGTGGTGGTCACCGCCCGGGCTCCCGGTCAACCGGCCGGCTGGGGCTTCCTCGGCCTGGGGACCGCCATGGCGTGGAGTGGCCTCGCCGACGTGTACGGCGACCTGGGGTACATCGGCGGGCACGACCTACCGGCCTGGCGCCTGGCCTCCACGTTCGGTGACTCGAGCTTCGTGTGGTGGTTCGTCTTCCTCGCACTGGTCGTCCAGTACACGATCCCGGCCCAGATCGACCGCGGCCTGCCGCGGTGGTTGCCGCGCCTGACCATCGTCAGCGGCGTGGTCTTCCAGGTGATGGCCCTGCTGCGGTCAACCAACCTCGACCCACCGCGCAGCGACCTCCGCAGCCCCCTTGCCGTCGACGCCCTCGACGGTCCCGCGAAGCTGCTGGCCGCGATCGCGATCTACCTGCTCGGCCTGGTGCTCATCGCGTCGGTGGTCCTCCTGGTCCGGGCGTTCCGCCGATCGACGGGGGAGACCCGGCAACAGCTGCTCTGGGTGGTCGCGGGAGCGGTACCACTCGTGCCCTGCATCGTCGGCTCTTTCGCCGTGTCCGCCGCCGACCGCAACGACCTTGCTGGGCTGTTCATCGCGATCGCGATCACGACCCTCATCACGGGCGCCGGCCTGTCGGTGCTGCGCTACCGGTTGTACGACGTAGAGCGCGTCGTGACGGAGTCAGCGGCCTACGCGATCGCCGCGGTCTCCGTCATCGCCGCCTTCGTCGCCGTCGTCATCGTGGTCAGCCGCACGACGCCCGCCTCTTCCGAGTCCCCGGGCGTGACGGTCGCCGCGACGCTGGTCGGCGTGGCTGTGGCCCGGTTGTCCTTCATCTGGGGGCGGCGGGCCGTGGGCCGTCGGGTCAACCCGGTGCGCTTCGAGGCGGTCGACGCGGTACGTTCCGGCCTAGCCGGCGCGACCCACGACCTCGACGGGTTGATGGTGGAGGTGCTCGGTGGCGGCGCTCGCGTGACCTACCCCGACGTTGTCGGTGGCTGGGTCACCTCCGAGGGTCGGCCGGTCTCGCCCGGGCCGAACGCTGTCGACGTACGGCGTCGCGGTGAGCTCGTCGCGCGACTGGAGTACGACCCTGTCACCACGGACCTCGCAGTGGTGGAGGCTGTCGCCGCCGAGGCAGCGGCGGAGATGGACAACGTCGCGCTGCGCGCCGAGCTTGCACGTCAGGTCGAGTTGATCCACGAGTCACGTGCCCGGCTGGCGAACGCCCATCTCGAGGAGCGACGCCGGATCGAGCGCGACCTGCACGACGGCGCCCAGCAGCGACTGCTCGGGATGGCTCTCCAGCTGCGTGGTGCGCTGCTCAACGGCGACGGACGCGTTCTGGCCGACGAGGCCGACCGCACGATCAGCGAGCTGCAGGTGACGGTCCAGGAGCTCCGCGACCTGGCCGCAGGTCTCCAGCCTGCCGCCCTCTCCGCCGGGGGACTGCTCGCCGCGGTCACGGACCTCGCGGCCCGAGCGCCGGTCACAGTGCGCCATGACGTGGTCGACGAGCGGTTCTCGCCGTCGGTGGAGGGTACGGCGTGGTTCGTCGTGTCCGAGGCGTTCACGAACGCGGTCAAGCACTCCGGCACGC
>DATILB010000382.1:0-3930 GCA_035477015.1 Nocardioidaceae bacterium
GAGTCGCGCGCCCACTTCTCGAGCAGCTCGTTCTCGCTGTAGCCGAACCCGCTGCACAGCTCGACGCACCGCAGGGTGACGTCGGTGCACATGCGGCCGGCCTTGGCCTTGGCCATGGACGCCTGCATGGAGTTCGGCTGCTTGTTGTCAGCCATCCACGCGGACTGGACCGTGAGGAGGTACGCCGCCTCGTAGTCCGACTCCATCTGGAGGAAGGTCGCAGCAGCCGCCGACTGGTTCTGGGCGGGACGGTCGTAGTCGATCTCGACCCCGGCCTTCTCCAGCAGCTCGCGCGTCAGGTCCAGCGATGCACGAGCGACCCCGACGGCAAACGCAGCGACGAGCGGGCGCGTGTTGTCGAACGTCGCCATCGCACCGGCGAAGCCCTGCTCGACGTTGACCTCCGGCGAGCCGAGGAGGTTCTCCTTCGGGACGCGGCAGTCGGTCAGGACGATGACGGCCGTGTCGGAGGCACGGATGCCCAGCTTGTGCTCGAGGCGCTCCACGCGGATGCCCGGCAGGGACTTCGGTACGACGAACGACTTGATGGCCGCGCGACCGAGGCTCTTGTCCAGGGTCGCCCACACGACGATCGAGTCGGCGCGGTCGCCCGAGGTGACGAAGATCTTCTCGCCGTTCAGGACGTACTCGTCGCCGTCGAGGACCGCGGTCGTGTTGATGTTGGCCGAGTCCGACCCGGTGCCCGGCTCGGTGATCGCCATACCGGCCCAGGTGCCCTTGAAGCGCTCGAGCTGCTCGTCGTTCGCGACGGACGCGATCGCCGAGTTGCCCAGGCCCTGGCGCGGCATGGTCAGCGTGAGACCGACGTCGCCCCATGCCATCTCCATGACGGAGAGGACGGAGGCCATGTTGGCGCCGTTCTTCACGCCGCCGTCGTCCTTCTTGGCCGCCGCGTGTGCGTCAGCACCCTTGCCGACGCCGCTGGCGCCTGCGCCCTCGGCCTGGCCGGACTCGGAGAGGCCGTCGATCATCGCGGCGAGCATGTCCAGCTCGACCGGATACTCGTGCTCGGCACGGTCGTACTTGCGGGAGTTCGGACGCAGCAGGTTCATTGCGACCTGATGGGCCTGGTCGATGAGGGCCCGGTGCTTCCGGGGAGTTTCCAAGTTGTACATAAGAGTGTCCGTCCTCAGACGAGGACTGCTCCTTCCATCAGGCCGACGGCACGCAGGTCGCGGTACCACCGCTCCACCGGGTGCTCCTTGACGTAGCCGTGGCCACCGAGCAGCTGAACGCCGTCGTTGCCGATCTTCATGCCCTTCTCGGCGCAGATCTTGCGGGCGAGGCCGACCTCACGGGCGAACGACTTGCCCTGCGTCGCGCGGGAGGCGGCGCGGTACGTCATCAGACGCATCCCCTCGAGCTCGATCGCGATGTCGGCCACCATGAAGGCGACCGACTGACGGTTGCTGATGGGCTCGCCGAACGCGGTGCGCTCGTTGACGTACGGGATCACGTAGTCCAGGACTGCCTGCGCCGTACCGAGGGACAGCGCGCACCAGGCCAGACGAGACAGGCGGACGCACTCGACGTACGAGTCCGCGTCGCCGAGCAGCGAGTCGGCGCCGACCTTCACGTCCTTGAGGTGCAGGGTGCCGAGGTTCGCGGCACGCAGGCCCATCGCCGGGTCGGACTCGATGGTGATGCCCTCCGCGGAGGACTCCACGATGAAGAGCTGCGGCTTGCCGTCGAGCAGCGCTCCGACGACGAAGAGCTCGTCCTCGACGGCGCGCACGACCTGCGACTTGGTGCCCTTCAGCACGTAGCCGTCGCCGACGCGCTTCGCGGTGGTCTTCGGCGCCAGCGGGTCGTACAGCGGACGCGCCTCACCGAGCGCGAGCGCCGCGGCGGGTACGTCGTTGTCCGTGAACGCGGGCAGGTAGGTCTGCTGCTGCTCGTCGGTGCCCCACAGCGAGATGGCCGTAGCGACCGCACCGGGCGCGAGCGCGGCGACGGCCAGTCCCATATCGCCCTTGGCGAGGGCCTCTGCGACGAGCGTTCCGGCCATGGCCGACCGCTCGGTCGAGATCCCGCCGAGCTCCTCCGGCACGCCCAGGATCGGCAGACCGATCTCGAGGCTCGCCTTGAGCAGGTCGACGGGCGCCTGGCAGGCCTCGTTGGCCTCGGCTGCCGCCGGGCGGACGACCTCGGAGGCGAACTCCGTGACCACGTCGACGAGCATCTGCTCGTCCTCGGTCGGCGTCAGGTCGAAGACACCCTGGCTGGCCGCGGTCGACGGGCGCTTCGGGGAGCCGCCCTTCTTTCCGCGACGATCGAACGTGCGACCGGCAGCACCGATCGCCTTGAACCCGGACTTGGTGGCCTCGTACACCGCGCGCTCCGCGGGCTTGCGAAGGCCCAGCCGGTCGAGCGCAGGCGCAGAGGCGAGCTTGTTGAGGGCAGCAACGGCGAGACCGATAGCGTCAGGCTTTTCTGACTTGGTCAGGCCGTGCTTGCCGCTCTGACCCGCCGTGCGGGGAGGTTTGATCAACGACATGGCAGCAACTGTAACTCCAAGTTACACACACGTGGCAACATCTTCGGGGCGTGGCACAAGTCACGTCTAGGCCGCACCGGGAAAGAGCGGCCTTGGACCGCTCTTAGGATGTCCCGCATGTCACTGCCCACCGGAGGTACGGCTCGACCCATCACACGCTGGGGCGAGGACGTCATGCACCGCACCCAGCAGCCCGTGACCGACTTCGATGACGCACTCCGACAGCTCGCCGCAGACATGACGGCCACGATGTACGTCGCGGACGGCGTCGGCCTCGCCGCATGCCAGATCGGGGTGGACCTCGCGATCTTCGTCTTCGACTGTCCGGACGACGCCGGCACCCACCACCAAGGCGTGGTCTGCAACCCGGAGCTCCTGCTCCCGGAGGGCAAGAAGCGCAAGCTCGACGACGGCGACGAGGGCTGCCTGTCCCTTCCCGGCGCCTTCATTCCGTGTGCCCGGCCCGACTTCGCCAGGGTCGAGGGGCAGGACCTCGACGGGAACCCGGTCGCCTTCGAGGGCGACGGCCTCCTGGCCCGCTGCCTACAGCACGAGACCGACCACACCCAAGGCATCGTCTTCGGTGACCGCCTCAGCAGCCGCGCCCGTAAGAAGCTCCAGAAGCAGGCCGACTCCCAGGAAGAGGACTTCCCAGCCAGCTGGCCTGCCTAGCGGCGCTCGGCCACGTAGCACGCGACCGCAGTCGCGGCGGCGACGTTGAGCGAGTCGATGCCGTCGGCCATGGGGATGACGGCGCGCACGTCCGACGTGGCCAGCCAGCGAGGTGACAGGCCGTGGCCCTCAGTGCCCATGACCAGGGCGAGGCGGTCGACGCCCTCGACGGCCTGCTCAAGCTCCACCGCGTCTTCCGTGAGAGCCAGTGCCACGGTAGTGAACCCCTCAAGGGCCGTGAGTGCGTCGTACCAGTCGTCAATGCGGGCGTACGGCACTCGGAAGACCGCCCCCATCGCGACCTTGATGGACCGCCGGTACAGCGGGTCGGCGCAGCGCGGAGACAGCAGGATCGCGTCGACGCCGAGAGCCGCGGCGGAGCGGAAGATCGCGCCCACGTTGGTGTGGTCGACGACATCCTCGAGGACCACTACCGTCCTCGCGCCTGCGATCACCTCCGCGACCGAGGGCAGCGGCAGCCGCTGGAGCGAAGCGAGCGCTCCACGATGCACGTGGAAGCCCGACACCTCCTCGGCGAGCGCCTCGCTGACGACGTAGCAGGGCGCATCCGCGCTCTCGAGTACGTCGGTCAGGCCCGCCAGCCACCGAGGCGCCATGAGGAACGACCGCACGGGGAATCCGCTCTCGACAGCCCGACGCACCACCTTCTCCCCCTCGGCAAGGAAGAGTCCCTCAGCCGCCTCCAGGTGCTTGCGAAGCTCGACGTCCCGAAGGTCGCG
>DATILB010000383.1:0-23954 GCA_035477015.1 Nocardioidaceae bacterium
GAGACCAACGTCCAGCTGCGCCACCATGAGCGGATGGCCCAGCTCGGCGTCATGACGGCTGGGGTCGCGCACGAGCTGAACAACCCAGCGTCAGCGCTGCAACGGGCGGCCTCACAGCTGTCCGAGCAGGTGGCGGAGCTGACCTCGCTCGCCGGGCGCGGTCCTTTCCCCGGAGCCCTCGACCTGATCAACACGCTCGAGGAACGACCGAGCAAGGCGCGCGAGGGTGTTGCGTCGGCAGACGCCGAGGACGCACTGGAGGACTGGCTCGAGGCGCACGACGTACCCGATCCGTGGGACGTGGCGCCGGATCTGGCGAGTGCCGGGGTCGCCGTGGACGACCTCGAGCGACTGGGCACCGAGACTCCCCTAGCGGACACAGTCAGCTTCATCGCTGGCGTCGCCTCGATCCGGCGCGCCGCACACGAGATGGCAGAGGGCTCTCGCAGGCTGTCGGAGATCGTCGGCGTGCTGCGGTCCTACGCCTTCTTGGACCGTGCACCGGTCCAGGACATCGACCTCGTGCAGGGCATCGAGGACACGATCTCACTGCTGGGAGACACGACGAGCGGGATCAGCATCGTCCGGGAGTACGACGCGTCTCTGCCCCCGATCACGGCGATGGGGGCCGAGCTCAACCAGGTGTGGACGAACCTCATCCGCAACGCGTGCGACGCCGTGGCCACCACCCCGGAGCCGAGGCTCACGCTCCGCGCATTCCTTGCGGGTGAAGCCGTCGTGGTCGAGGTCGAGGACAACGGGGAGGGCGTCCCACCCGAGATCCAGCACCGCGTGTTCGACGCGTTCTTCACGACCAAGCCGCCGGGCCAGGGCACCGGACTCGGGCTGCAGGTCAGCTACCGCGTGGTGGTGCTGGAGCACGGGGGTGACCTGACGCTCGAGTCCGAGCCTGGACGCACCGTGTTCAAGGTGACCTTGCCCCTTCACCCAGATGCGGAGACCTCCGCTGCGCCAGGGGCCCAGGAAGGAAGTGGCTTCATGGACGCGGCCACCTGCGAGCACCTCGAGCTGGTGGAGAACACCCCGAAGCCTGAGGGGGGGTGCGCGGAGTGCCTGCTCTCGGGCGACACCTGGGTGCATCTGCGCTTCTGCGTCACGTGCGGCGAGATCGGCTGCTGCAACGACTCCAAGAACAAGCACGCGGCACGACACGCACAGCTGTCCGGCCACCCGGTGATGCGGAGCAAGGAGCCTCGCGAGAACTTCGCCTGGTGCTTCGAGCACGCCCTCGGAATAGCGCTGCCTGCCCCCGAATAGAGCGTTTCGTCGAGTAACCCCGACCGAACTTCCAGCGACGTTCGTCCTTTCGGACGTTCCACGACCCGTCATGACTTCGGCAGGCTGTGAACCATGGCCGAACTCGAGCACTTCGCGGGCGCTGTTTCCGCCGTCGTCGCCCGCCTTCGGGCTGCGGTCGCGCGGGGAGTCGCAGTCAGCAACGACGAGTTCCTGCACGAGTGGGAGCTGACGGACGCAGCAGCGGGCATCCTGGTCCACCTGAGGCACACGCTTCCGGACCGGTTGGCGACGTGGACTGGCGTCGCCGCAGTGCACGTGTACGACGCCCCCAGCACGGTCATGCGCGGAGTCGACGATCTCGTGGAGCGCGGTCTCGTGGAGACCACGGTCGACGGGGCGTTCCTCACGACCAAGGGCCGTGAGGCGCTCCATGCGCTGCACAGCATCACCGGCAAGGTCACCGACGAGCTCTGGGGCGAGAACACCGCCATCTGCGAGGCGCTACTCCCGCTGCTCCGGACCGTCGTGACGGCAGCCGCCGAGACGGGCGGGGAGGCCTTCGGGCTGCTCTACCCGCCGTACGAGCACGAGGGATCTTCGGCGACGGTCATGGTCGCGGGCCTGCTGGAGCCGATCCACTACCACCGGTTCGATGCCCAGGTCTCCGCCTGGCGCACCGCCGGCCTCACCCCGCACGAGGCTCAGCTGCTCACGGGCGGCACCCTGTGGCGAGTGCTCCAGGAGGACACGAACCTGCGCGACGCGGCGCCGTACTCAGCGCTCAAGCCGCGGCAGCGACTGGACCTGCTGTCAGGGCTCGGCAGTCTCCCCGGCTGAGCCGGTACTGACGAGCTCGCCGTCGAGATAGACACCGCGGACCCGGTGCTTGAGGTCCACCAGATCCGTAGGTGACCCGTCGACCACGACGAGGTCGGCACGCTTGCCGGGGGCCAAGGTGCCGCGGTCGTCCTCCACTCTCAGGAGGGCGGCCGCGGATCCTGTTGTGGCATGGAGCGCATCGATCGCGCCTAGCCCGGCGGCCTCCATGAGCTGCAGCTCGTCGAGGTTGGTGCCGTGGGCACCGACACCGCAGTCGGTGCCCATCGCGATGCGGACCCCAGCCTCGTGTGCGCGACGCACGCTGTCCTGGTGGACCTCGACGACCATCCGAGCCTTCTGGACCGCTGCCTTGGGTAGCGCCATGCCCGCGTCAGCACCCCTCAGCACTGCTTGGGGAGCGTGCAGGGTCGGCACCAGCCAGGTTCCGGCCTCGATCATCATCTCGATGGCCTCGTCGTCGAGATAGATGCCGTGCTCGATGGAACGCACCCCGTTGCGGACGGCGGCTTTGATGCCGTCAGTGCCCTGCGCGTGCGCCATCACCGAGATGCCGACCGCAGTCGCCTCCTCGACCATGACCGCAATCTCCGCGTCACGGAACTGCGAGTGGCGTGGATCGTCCGTCGGTGAGAGCACTCCGCCGGTAGTGGCCACCTTGATGACATCGGCCCCGGCTCGGATCAGCTCACGCACCTTCTTGCGCACTTCGTCCGGCCCGTCGACGACGTTGGCCGGCCGGCCCGGGTGGGGCACGAAGAACGGCATCGTCGAACCGCACACGCACCAGTCGTCTCCGTGGCCGCCGGTCTGGCTCAGGATGCTGATCGAGATCTGCATGCGGGGTCCCGGGATCAGGCCGCGGACGAGGGCCTCCTTGATGCCCAGGTCCGCGCCCGCTGCATCGCGGATCGTCGTGATGCCCGTGTCCAGGGTGCGCTTGAGATTTCGAGCAGCGGTGTAGAACTGCAGGCTGAACGGGCGCTGCGCGATCTCGAGCTGGTCCGGTGAGTCGATCGTGACGTGGGTATGCGCGTCGAAGAACCCCGGGGACACGTAACCCCCTGCGCAGTCGACGGCCTCGTCGCCATCGAGCCCGGCGCCCACGTCGACGATTCGCCCGTTCTCGACGACCAGATCGCCCAGGACTGGCTCAGCGAGTGTCCCGTCGTAGACCAGACCGCCAGTGAAGAGGGTGCGTGTCATGGACCCACCTAAGCACCCGCCTCAGACTGACCGAGCGTGCCCTTCCCAGTACGGCGCGCGGATCGCCTTCTTGTCGGGCTTGCCCAAACCGGTGAGCGGGATGGCGTCCGCAAGGACGACCTGCTTGGGCGCCTGCACACTGCCCTTGCGGTCCTTCACGAGTGCCTTGATCTCCTCGCTCGGATCACCCTCGTAGTCCGGACGGAGCACGACGACCGCGAGTACCGCTTCGCCCCACTTCTCGTCCGGTACGCCGATCACCGCGACCTGCGCGACCGCGGGGTGCTCTGCGATGACGTCCTCGACCTCGCGCGGGAAGACGTTGAAGCCGCCGGTCACGATCATGTCCTTGGTGCGGTCGACGATGAACCAGAAGCCGTCCTCATCCTCACGGGCAACGTCACCAGTGTGCAACCACCCATCGCGGAAGGTCGCCGCGGTCTCCTCGGGCAGGTTCCAGTAGCCACCCGCCAGCAGTGGACCCGCGACGCAGATCTCGCCCGGCTCGCCCTGCGGCACGCGGTTGCCCTCGTCGTCCAGGAGTGCAGTGCGGAGGAAAGCGCTGGGCCGACCACACGACGCGAGCTTGTCCTTGCGGAGGTGTTCCTCCTTGGCGAAGTAGGTGATGACCATGGGCGCCTCGGACTGGCCGTAGTACTGCGCGAAGATTGGCCCGAACCGGTCGACGGCCTCCGCGAGACGCACCGGGTTGATCGCCGACGCGCCGTAGTAGATGGTCTCGAGGCTGGAGAGATCGCGGGTGTGTGAGTCCGGGTGGTCCATGAGGGCGTACAGCATGCTCGGGACGACCATCGTCGCGTTGATCTTGTGCTTCTCGATGGTGGCCAGCACCTCGGCCGGGTCGAAGCGGGGCAGCACGTACATCGAGCCGCCCGCCATCATCGTCGGCAGGAAGAACGCCGCGCCGGCGTGGCTCAGCGGCGTGCACATCAGGAACCGCGGGGAGTCGGGCCACTCCCACTCCGCCAGCTGGACCTGCGTCATCGTCGCGATCGACCCGGTGGTTCCGACGACTCCCTTGGGCTTGCCCGTCGTACCGCCGGTGTAGGTGATACCGACGATGGTGCTCGGCTCGAAGTCGATGGCCACGAGCGGCGAGGGGGTCTGCTTCGAGCACAGCTCGATCAGGTCCGTGCCGATGTCGCAGGGTCCGAACGTCAGGATCTGCTTGAGGCTGTCGACGCGCTCGAGGAGCTCGCGGCCGCGATCCGCGAAGTACGGGTCGATGATGAGCGTCTCGACGCCGGCGTCGCCCAGCACGTAGGCGTGGTCGTCCGCGGACCCTAGCGGGTGCAGCGCCGTACGACGAAGACCGAGCAGCTGTCCCGCCCCGATGCTGTCCAGCACCTCGGGTCGGTTCAGAGCGAGCAGGCCGACCGCCGACCCGGTGGTGACGCCGACCTGCTCCAAGGCTGCGATGAAGCAGCTGATGCGGTCGGCCATCTGGGCGCCGGTGATGGTCTGGTCACCGATGAAGAGCACCGGCTTGTCGGCGTGCCGCTTCAGCGCGTGAACGAGGAGGTGTCCGTTGTGGGGTCCGGTCGCAATATCGGCCATGACCCGAGACTAGAACGTGTTACAGAAATGGGCAATCTTCAGGACGCGACGACCTCGGCGATCTGGCGAACCTCGGCGGGCGTGTGGCAGGAGACCAGCAGGGTCGTGACCCCCGACTCCTCCCACTGCGCAACCTTGTCCTTGACCTTCGCCTCGTCACCGATGATGTGCATGTCGTCGACCAGCTTGTCGGGGATGAGTGCCGTCGCCTGGTCCCGCTTGCCGGCGAGGAACAGCTCCTGGACCTGCTCGGTGATGTCGGCGTAGCCCATCCGCTCGAAGACGTTCTTGTGGAAGTTCTGCTCCTTGGCGCCCATGCCACCCATGTAGAGGGCGGTCACCGGCTTGAGGAAGTCGAGCACGGCCTGCGGGTCGTCCGTGATCTGCACGTGACAGGTCGCTGCGATCTCGAACGTCTCGCGGGTACGCCGGGCGCCCGGCCGGGCGAAACCCTCGTCGAGCCACGGGCCGTACATGCCAGCCGTGTCGGGCGTGTAGAAGATCGGGATCCAGCCATCCGCGATCTCGGCCGTCTGGGCGACGTTCTTCGGGCCTTCCGCGCCCAGCCAGATCGGGATGTCCGGGCGCAGCGGGTGCACGATCGGCTTCAGCGGCTTGCCCAGACCGACCGCACCGGGACCGGCGTACGGCAGCGGGTAGTGCGGACCGTCGTTGGTCACTGGAGCCTCGCGGGCGAGGACCTGCCGGATGATGTCGACAACCTCCCGGGTCCGCGCGAGCGGCTTCTCGAAGGGCTGGCCGTACCAACCCTCGACGACCTGGGGCCCACTGACGCCCATGCCGAGGATCATCCGGCCCCCGGACAGATGGTCGAGCGTCAAGGCGTGCATAGCGATGCTCGTCGGCGCCCGGCCTGACATCTGCACGATCGACGTGCCCAGCTTCACCCGGCTCGTCTCGCGCCCGTACCAGGCCAACGGGGTGAACGCGTCACTCCCCCAGGCCTCGGCCGTGAAGATCGCGTCGAAGCCCGCATCCTCCGCGGCAACCACGAGCTCTCCGTGGTTCGTGGGCATCTGAGCACCCCAGTAACCGAGCTGCAGACCGAGCTTCATCGCGTCTCCCTTGCATTCTCAAACTAGAACGTGTTTCATTTTACGCATGACACGGGTATTGAGCGCACCCCTCGAGGTGTCCTTCGACTACACGCGTTCGTTGGGGCCGGTCCTCTCGGGGTTCATGACCGGTCTCCGCGACCGTACCGTCCTCGGATCGCGCACGACGGACGGGCGGGTCGTCGTGCCGCCACTCGAGTACGACCCCACGACCCACGAGGCGCTCAGCGAGCTGGTGCCGGTCTCCTCCGTCGGCACCGTGCAGACCTGGACCTGGGTGAGTGAGCCGGTCAGGGACCAGCCGCTCGACCGTCCGTTCGCCTTCGCACTGGTCCTCCTCGACGGCGCCGACACCCCGATCCTGCACGCCCTCGACGCACCGTACGACGAGCTGCGCACCGGGATGCGAGTGCAGGTGCGCTGGGTGGACGAGCCGCAGGGCCACATCACCGACATCGCGTGCTTCGAACCTGCTTCGCTGGTCGAGCCGGATGTGAGCGCCAGCGAACGACGCGTCGAGACCACCGAGCCGGTCACCGGCATCATCACGCCGGTCAACCTCGACTACCTCTATGAGGCGTCCCCTGAGGAGTCGGCGTTCTTCCGCGGCCTCGCGGAGGGCCGGCTGCTCGGCCAGCGCTGCCCGAAGTGCCAGAAGGTGTACGTGCCGCCGCGCGGTGCGTGCCCGGTCGACGGAGTGCCGACCACTGACGAGGTCGAGCTGCCGGACCGCGGCATCGTCACGACGTTCTGCATCGTCAACGTGCCGTTCCTCGGCCAGAAGATCGAGATCCCCTACGTGTCGGCGTACATCCTGCTCGAGGGGGCGGACATCGGGTTCCTCCACCTGATCCAGGGCGTGGCCGCGGACGAGGTCCGCATGGGCATGCGCGTCGAGGCTGTGTGGAAGCCGCGCGACCAGTGGGGCACCACCGTCGAGAACATCGAGTACTTCCGCCCGACGGGTGAACCCGACGCCGACTACGAGACCTTCAAGGACCACCTATGAGAGACGTCGCCGTCGTCGGCTTCGCTCAGCGGACCATGCCGCAGTTCGACGGCTCCCCCACCATGGTGGAGCTGCTCGTCCCGCTCTTCGCGGACCTCTGGGAGCAGACCGGCTGGACCAAGAGCGACATCGGCTTCTGGTGCAGCGGCTCGTCGGACTACCTCGCCGGGCGGTCGTTCTCGTTCGTCTCGGCGGTGGACGCCATCGGGACGATCCCGCCGGTGAACGAGTCCCACGTGGAGATGGACGCTGCCTGGGCGCTCTACGAGGCCTGGGTGAAGATCCAGACCGGCGAGGTGGACACCGCGCTCGTCTACGGCTTCGGCAAGTCGAGCGCCGGCGTGCTGCGTCGGGTGCTGGCACTCCAGCTCGATCCCTACCTGCTCACGCCGCTCTGGCCCGACGCCGTCAGCCTGGCGGCGCTGCAGGCCCGGGCCGGCATCGACCGCGGGCTCTGGGACGAGAAGGCTCTGGCCGAGGTCGTCGCTTCGTACTCCGGTGCGGAGGTCGCCGACCTGCTGGCCGAGCCGATGTTCGCCGACCCCTTGCGCAAGCACGACTGCGCCCGCGTCACCGACGGGGCCGGTGCCCTGATCCTGGCCGCAGGCGATCGTGCGCGTGATGTCCGCGAGCGACCGGCGTGGATCACCGGCTTCGAGCACCGCGTCGACACCCAGTCGCTCGGCCTTCGTGACCTCACCGTCTCGCCCTCGACCCGAGGCGCAGCTGCACCGCTCGACCTCGGCGGGCTCGAGATCGCGGAGCTGCACGCGCCCTTCAGCCACCAGGAGCTGATCCTGCGCACCGAGCTCGGGATCGGAGCCGAGGTCGCAGTCAACCCCTCGGGCGGAGTTCTGCAGTCCAACCCGATGTTCAGCGCGGGAGCGATCCGGATCGGCGAGGCTGCCGCCCGGATCTGGGACGGTACGGCGAGCAAGACCCTCGCCCACGCGACCTCCGGACCCGCGCTGCAGCAGAACCTGCTTTGTCTTATGGAGGCCAAGTGAGCAAGCAACTCGCCGCGGTGATCGGTGTGGGCCAGACCCACTACCGCGCTGCCCGCAAGGACGTCTCCATGGCGGGTCTTTGCCGCGAGGCCGTCGACCGTGCACTCGCCGACGCCAACCTGGGATTCGACGACATCGATGCCGTCGTCGTCGGCAAGGCGCCCGACCTCTTCGAGGGCGTCATGATGCCTGAGCTCATGCTGGCCGAGGCCCTCGGCGCCGTCGGAAAGCCACTGCTCCGCGTGCACACCGCCGGCTCGGTGGGTGGCTCCACGGCGATCGTGGCGTCGTCGCTGGTCCAGGCGGGCGTCCACAAGCGGGTGCTGGCCGTGACCTTCGAGAAGCAGTCCGAGTCGAACGCCATGTGGGCGCTCTCCGTGCCGGTGCCGTTCATCATGCCGGTGCATGCTGGTGCGGGTGGGTACTTCGCCCCCCACGTCCGCTCGTACATCCGTAGGTCCGGTGCACCGACACACATCGGAGCGATGGTCGCGGCCAAGGACCGCCGCAACGCCGCCAAGAACCCGTACGCCCACCTCCAGCAGCCCGACATGACCATGGAGAAGGTGCTCGAGTCGCAGATGCTCTGGGACCCGATCAGGTACGACGAGACCTGCCCGTCCTCGGACGGTGCGTGTGCAGTCGTGATAGCCGACGAGGAGTCCGCTGCTTCTTCGCCGAACCCGGCCTGGATCCATGCGACTGCGATGCGTACCGAGCCCACTACGGCAGCCGAGCGCGACCAGGTGAACCCGCAAGCGGGCCGCGACGCTGCCGCCGCCTTGTGGAAGCAGGCCGGCATCACCTCCCCCATCGACGAGATCGACTGCGCCGAGATCTACGTGCCCTTCTCCTGGTTCGAGCCGATGTGGCTGGAGAACCTCGGGTTCGCCGCGCAAGGTGACGGCTGGAAGCTGACCGAGGCCGGGGAGACCGAGATCGGTGGCCGGATCCCCGTGAACATGTCGGGCGGCGTCCTCTCGTCGAACCCCATCGGCGCCTCCGGCATGATCCGGTTCGTCGAGGCTGCCCTCCAGGTACGCAACCAGGCCGGAGAGCACCAGGTCGACGGGGCCCGCCGGGCGTTGGGTCACGCGTACGGCGGCGGCTCGCAGTTCTTCGCGATGTGGGTCGTCGGCTCTGAGAAGCCGTCGAACTAGTGAGCTTCGTCCTGGTCGACAAGCCACGTCCGCACACCGCGGTCGTGACGCTCAACCGTCCTGAGCGGATGAACTCGATGGCGCTCGACGTGATGCTGCCGCTCCGCGATGCTTTGCGCGAGATCAGCGACGACAACGACGTCAGGGTCGTGGTGCTGACGGGTGCCGGGCGTGGCTTCTGCTCGGGAGCCGACCAGAGCGGCGAGACGGGCAGGATGCCGAACACGGCCGGGCTGACCAAGCCGACGATCGCCCTGCGCGCCATGGAGCTCCTCGATGACGTCGTGCTGACCCTGCGTCGGCTGCACCAGCCCGTCATCGCGGCGGTCAACGGCCCCGCCATCGGCGGCGGCCTCTGCCTCGCACTTGCCTGTGACATCCGAGTGGCCGCCGAGCCGGCGTACTTCCGCGCTGCCGGGATCAACAACGGCCTGACCGCCAGCGAGCTCGGCCTCAGCTACCTCCTGCCGCGGGCGATCGGCTCGTCGCGGGCGTTCGAGGTGATGCTCACCGGTCGCGACGTCAGCGCCGAGGAGGCCGAGCGGATCGGGCTCGTGTCACGCGTGGTCGACCCGGACAAGCTGATCGAGACCTGCCTCGACCTTGCTGACGGCATCGCGACGTGGAGCCGTCCGGGCGTCGAGCTCACGAAGCGCACCCTGTGGAACTCACTCGACGCCGGCAGCCTCGAGCAGCACCTGAACCAGGAAGGCCTCGGGCAGCTGTTCGTGCGGCTGATGACCGGGAACTTCGAGGAGGCAGTCGAGGCGCGGAAGGAAGGCCGGGCTCCGGACTTTCGCGACTAGAGTGCGCGAATGCCGCCGCGGAACCAGCTCCTCGCCCTGCTCGCGCTGGTGGAGGCGTTCGTCGGGTTCGCCCTGCTCTTCGCCTTCGCGGCCGACAGTCGACCGCTGCTCGGCGTGGGTGCTGTGGCCGGGACCGTCGTGCTCTGCATCGTCGCGCTGCGGCTGATCGGCATCGAGACGTACGGTTGGCTGCCCGAGCGGGTGGCAGTCTTCCTGCTGGGCGGTTTCACTGCGCTGGGACTCGTCTTCGTCGTCACGCGATGACGTCGAGCACCCTGGTGCAGGCCTCATCCAGGCTGAGGGTGCCGGCGCGCCGGTGTGCCTTGCGCAGCGCTGCGTCGTCGAGGTTCGCCCTGACGGCGGCGACCGTGGCGGCGTGCACCGATCGCTCACAGGGTGGCACTGGGGTGCCAAGGTCGTCGCGCAGCCGCTCGGTCACTTTGAGGAGGATGGCTGCGTCGTGGTGCTCGTTGCGCGTCACGAGCGCGTGGGCGATCGCCTCCAGCACGCTGCCGATCCGCCACCGATCCCCGAGCTCTCGGTGGACGCGCAGTGACTCGGTGAGCGACACGAGTGCCACAGCGGTGTCGCCGGACCGTGCCTGGACGAGTCCGAGGAGGTTCAGCGCCCACGCGGTGCCCTCCTGGAACCCCAGCGCCTCGAATGCGTCCATCGCATCGCCCAGCTGCCGCCGAGCCTCGTCGGCGTCGTCATCGAGGTAGTGCGCGACTGCCGCCAGATCGACCCGGCACCACCCGATGCGCTCGTCGTCCTCGACCTTGCGCGCGAACTGGAGTGCTTCTCCGCATCGCTCCCACGCGAGCTCGAACTCACCTGCGAGCCAGTAGGCGAGGCTGGTCAGCTCGAGGTTCTGGGCGATGCCCCAGTCATCGCCGGCCCGGCGATAGAGCTGCTCAGCGGTGCTGTGCAGGCTGCAGGCGACGTCCAGCTCGCCACGCTCGCGAGCGATGCTGCCGAGAAGGGTCAGGGAGCCTGCGCGGCCCGCGTCGTCGCCGAGATCGGTGTAGAGTTCCTGGGCAGCCGAGAGGTGGGCACCGGCGACTTCGTAGTCGCACTGGTAGAGGGCCAGCGCGCCCGCACCGTGGAGGGCGCCCACCCGCACGTCCGGGGACACCTCGTCATGCTTGAGAGCGGCTTCGAGCCAGCCGCGGCAGGCCGTGTAGTGACCGGACAGGTAGCTGGGCCGCCACAGAGCCGCGGTCAACCGGCACTCGCGTTCGACGTCGTTCTCCGAGATGAAGAACTGCAGCGCCGCCCGCAGGTTGTCGTCCTCACGCCTCAGCCCCCGAAGCCAGTCGAGCTGGCCCGAGGACTTCAGGTGCGGCTCCGCCTCCTCGGCAAGGGCGAGGAAGTATGCCGCGTGACGGGACTCCCAGAGCTGGGTCAGGCCGGCCGAGTCGAGCGCCTCCCCCGCGTAGGCACCGATGGTCTCGAGGAGCCGGTAGCGCTTGGCTCCCGCACGATCCTCGGCGTAGACCAGCGACTTGCGGACCAACCTCGTCAGGCAAGTCACCGCGCCAGCGGCGCCGACTACCTCCACGGCGGGCAGGGAGAAGCCCCCGCTGAAGACCGACAGCCCCTGGAGGAGGCTGCGCTCCTCGTCGTCGAGCAGTGCGAAGCTCCACTCGACCATGTCCCGCAAAGAGCGGTGTCGCGCCGACGACGAGCGCGTATCGCTGTCGAGGACGTCGAACTCGTCGTCGAGACGGGCTGAGATCTCCGCTGGGGACATCGCTCGGACCAGCGACGCGGCCAGTTCGAGGGCCAGCGGCAGGCCGTCGACCCGCCGCACGATCTGCGCCACCTGCTCGAGTGAGTCCTCATCGAACCTCAAGCCGGGCGCCGCTGCCGTCGCGCGGTCACGGAACAGGTCAATGGCCGACCCTTCCGTCAGGGGACCTACGGCGTACGCGTGCTCCTCGTGGATGGCAAGGGCTTCGCGGCTCGTCACGACCACCTGCAGCCTGGGGCACTCACTGAGCAGCCGGCGTACGACGGGCACGACGTCGTCGACGAGGTGCTCCGCGTTGTCCAGCACGAGCAGCGCCTCCTGCCCGCGGACCGTGGCGATCACAACGCGAGCCAGGTCGGCGTCGATGCCCTCGGAGCCTGCGAGTACGCCGGCGAGCGCAGCCCAGAGATCCCGGGCGGTCGTGATCTCTGCGAGCTCGACGAGCCGCACGATCGCCTTGACGCACGTCGGCGAGCGCGCCAGCTCGACGGCAAGGCGGCTCTTCCCACAGCCCCCCGCTCCGGTCAGGGTGATGAGACGGCCTCGTTCGAGCAGCCGGGTGAGCCGATCGAGGTCGTCCGACCTTCCGCGGAAGCTGGTGGCGGGTGACGGCAAGTTGTGGGCGGTGTGGCCGCGCGGCGCCCAGCGCAGTGAGTCGTCCTGGCTCAGGACGAGCTGATGCAGCTCGCGCAGCTCCACGGATGGCTCCAGCCCCAGCTCCTCGCTCAGGTAGCTCCTGATGGTGCGGAACCGCTCGAGGGCGTCGGCCTGCCGACCGCTGCGGTACAGCGCGAGCATGAGGAGGCGCCCCAGCGACTCCCGCGAGGGGTGCTGGGCCAGCAGCGCGTCGAGCTCGACGGTCGCCTCGGCATGCCGACCCAGAGCCAGCTCCGACTCGATGCGGGCTTCTGACGCTGACAGCCTCAGATCCTCAAGCCGGGCGACCTCGGGCGCGGCGAACTGCTCGAACTCGAAGCCCGCGAACGCGGTGCCGCGCCACAGCGCCAGGCCTCGTGACAGGAGCTCGACCGCTTGGGCATGGTCGCCGGCGTCCTGGGCACGGCGGCCCCGCGCAACGAGACCCTCGAACTGAGTCGCATCGAGCTCGTCCGGACTCGCCTCCAGCACGTAGCCGCCCGCACGCGTCACGATGCCGCGCCTCGTCGTACCCGCCTCATCGACGTACTCCATGGCCTTGCGCAGCTGCGACACGTAGACCTGGACCACCTTGGCCGCGCTCGCCGGAGGCTTGTCGCCCCAGATCAGGTCGATGAGCGTGTCCGTGCTGACCGGGCGGTTCGCGTGGACCAGCAGGATCGCGAGAAGGGCGCGCTGCTGGGCGCCACCGAGAACGATGGGGCTCGCTCCGAGCAGCGCTTCCAATGGACCCAGCACGCGAAACAGCACTGAGACCCTCCTTCGCAGTGCCAAGGTACCTCTCGGATAGGCCCTTTCGTCCCCCTTTACCGGGTCTTTACCGGCACGGCGCACAGTGGACTTGTTCCTGGAAAAGGGGGGCCTGGCCAGGGCAGCGATACCTAAGCGAGTGGGGGCTTTGCTGGGCGTCGCAAACACCGGCGTACCGCCGCGAGGGACTTCCCGCGGCGGCAACGCCGGTGACAACTGCATATCCCTTCGCAAAGGTCGAGGGCCCGGACCTGACGGTCCGGGCCCTCGCCTTCGTGCGCAGGCTCAGCGGTAGTTGACCTGAAGCTCCTTGATGCCGTTGATCCACGCGTGACGAAGCCGACGGGGGTCGCCCGCCTGCGTGATGTCAGGAGCATGGTCCGCGATCGCGTTGAAGATCAGCTCGACCTCCATGCGGGCAAGGTTCGCGCCGATGCAGTAGTGAGCGCCGTGACCACCGAACGCCAGGTGCGGGTTGGGGTTGCGGGTGATGTCGAACTTGTCCGGACCCTCGAAGACGTCGGTGTCGTAGTTCGCAGAGGCGTAGAAGAGCCCGACACGCTCGCCCTTCTTCACCGCTTGCCCGCCCACCTCGACGTCCCGCAGCGCGGTGCGCTGGAAGACGGTGACCGGAGTGGCCCAGCGGATGATCTCGTCGTACGTCGTCGCCGGACGCTCCCGCTTGAACAGCTCCCACTGGTCGGGGTTCTGGAAGAACGCGTGCATGCCGTGCGTGATCGCGTTACGCGTGGTCTCGTTGCCGGCGACCGCGAGCAGGATCACGAAGTAGCCGAACTCGTCCGACGACAGAGCGCCGTGCTCGTCGAGGTCCGCGCTGATCAGCTTGGAGACGATGTCGTCCTGCGGGTTGAGCTTGCGGTCCTCGGCCATCGCCATGAAGTAGCTCAGGATCTCGATGGAGGCGAGCTCGGGGTCTGCGTCGTACTCCGGGTCGTCGTACGCAAGCATCTGGTTCGACCAGTCGAACAGCTTGCGCCGGTCCTCCTGCGGCACGCCGAGCAGGTCGGCGATGGCCTGCAGCGGCAGCTCTGCGGCAAGGTCGTAGACGAAGTCGCCCGAGCCGCGCTCGACACACTCCTTGACGATCTGCTCCGAGCGCACCTTGAGGTCGTCCCTCATCGCGCCGATGCCGCGCGGCGTGAAACCGCGCGAGATGATCTGCCGCATCTTGGTGTGATCGGGCGCGTCCTGGTTGACCATCATCACGGTCTGCAGCTCGACCTGGTCACGCGTCATGTCGGGCGCGAAGCGGATGATCACGCCGTTCTCGTTGTTCGAGAAGTCAGCGCTGTTCTTCGAGACCTCTTGCACGTCGGCGTGCTTGGTGAGGGCCCAGTAGCCGTTGTCCAGGAACCCAGCGCGCCCCTCGGGAGCCTGCTCCACGAAGTGCACCGGAGCCGTGAGCCGGGCGGCCGCGAACTCCTCATAGGGGATGCCGACCAGATTGGTGTCAGGGTCGGTGAAGTCGAAGTTCGACGGAACCGTGGTGCTCAACGGTGAGACCTCCAGAAAGAGTGGAACACGTTCTATTTCATACTGCCACACGCCCTTCTGTGGCGGAAGACCTTTGTGCCCTACAATAAGAACACGTTCTACTTTCAGAGGAGCCGGCATGGGAACCCCCGTCATCGTCGAAGCCGTCCGTACGCCGATGGGCCGGCGCAAGGGTGCGCTGGCCGACGTACACCCCCAGCACCTGCTGCGCGCGGTGTACCAGGCGCTCCTCTCCCGCTCGGGCATCGACCCCGTCCTGGTGGAGCAGGTCATCGGCGGGTGCGTCACCCAGGCTGGCGAGCAGGCCGGAGCGATGAACCGACGTGCCTGGCTCGGAGCTGGCCTCCCCGAGTCCACCGGTGCTACGACGATCGACGCCCAGTGCGGCTCCGGACAGCAGTCCGCGCACCTTGTCGCCGCCCTCATCTCCTCTGACGCGATCGACGTGGGTATCGCCTGCGGTGTCGAGGCCATGACGCGCATCCCGCTCGGCGCCAACATGCCGCCTGGACTGGGCTCGCTGCGTCCCGACGACTGGGACATCGAGCTCCCCGACCAGTTCACCGGGGCCGACCGGATCGCCGGTCGCCGCGGCTTCACGCGTGCCGACCTCGATGCCTTCGGCCTCGCTTCCCAGGCCAAGGCACGCATCGCCGTAGACGAAGGCCGCTTCAAGCGCGAGATCGTGCCCGTCGGCGACGTCTTCGAGGACGGCGGCCTCAGGGAGACGACCCTCGAGGGGCTGGCGGCGCTCAACCCGGTTCTCGAGGGTGGCCTGCACACCGCCGGCACCTCGTCACAGATCTCCGACGGGGCGTCCGGCGTCCTGATCATGGACCTCGACAAGGCGCGCGCGCTCGGCCTCACCCCGCGGGCCCGGATCGTCGCCCAGGCGCTCGTCGGGTCCGAGCCGTACTACCACCTCGACGGACCGGTCCAGGCCACCGAGCGACTGCTCGCCCGCACCGGTCGCAACATCGGCGACTTCGACCTCTACGAGGTAAACGAGGCCTTCGCCTCCGTCCCCATGTCGTGGGCCGCCACGACCGGCGCCTCCCACGACAAGCTCAACGTCAACGGTGGCGCCATCGCACTCGGGCACCCGGTGGGCTCCACCGGTACCCGGCTCATCACGACCGCGCTGCACGAGCTCGAGCGCACGGATGGCACGTCGGCGCTGATCAGCATGTGTGCCGGTGGTGCCATGGCAACCGGCACGATCATCGAGCGCCTCTAGGGTTGCGTGTGTGTCACCTAGGCCGACGAACCGCAGTGCGCGCCTAGGACTGCTGCAGGTCTGCGCAGCGGGTGTCCTGTGGGGCACCGGCGGTCTGGTGGTGACACTGCTGCACGACCGCGACGGCCTGGGCGCACTGACGGTCAGCGCCTGGCGGATGGCGCTGGGAGCCCTCGCCATGGTCGGGTTCGCCCTGGCTGCACGCCGCACGGGTCTCGTGGTCGCCACCCTGCGAAGCCACCCCCTGCTGGCCGTATCGGTCGGCTGCGGCACCGCGCTGTACCAGGGGCTCTACTTCGTCGCCGTACTCCTTGTTGGCGTGAGCGTCTCGACCGTTGTCGCGCTGGGCTTGGCGCCGATCCTGACCGCTGCCTGGGAGCACGCCACTGCCCGGACGACGCCGTCCTGGCGGGAGGCAATGGTGCTGACCACTGCGCTCCTTGGACTCGTGCTCATCACGCTGACCACGGCCGGCGAATCCGCTCCGGGTGACGACCCGGGGCTCGGGCTGCTGCTCGCGATCGCGTCGGGAGCGACGTACGCCGCCACGACGGTGCTCGGGCACACCCTCGCCCAGCGGGTCGACCCTGTCGCGCTGACGACGTGCGCCACCGTGGCCGGCGCCATCGTGCTGGCGCCGTTCCTGGTGGTCGCCGCCGCTGCTGCGGACCCGGTCCTCCCCACTGAGCCGGCCAACTGGGCGTTGCTGGTCTACCTCTGGGTCGCGACGATGGCCCTCTCCTACGGCCTGTTGTACGCCGGTCTGCGGACCACCTCGGGGTCGGCCGCCACTGTGGCCACGCTGGTGGAGCCGCTGTCGGCCGCGGTGCTCGCGGCCCTGGTCCTGTCCGAGCGACTGACGTGGCCTGCCCTGGTCGGCGGAGCCTTGATCCTTTCAGCCGTGATCGCGTTGAGACCGAATGACGAGCGTCCGGCTCCGACCTGATCAGACGGTGCCGTAGACGGGTTCAGGGGCGGTCGACTTCTCCAACAGGTCGCGGACGGCGCCGCCGACGTTGGCGGGCTCCCAGCGCTTCCCGATGTCGATCGTCGGGCCGTGACGCCAGCCCTCCTCGATGCAGATCTTGCCGCCCTCGACCTCGATCACCCGACCGGTCACGCCGGCGGAGTCGAGGGAGGCGAGCCAGGCCACGACGGGGGCGACGTTCGTGGGGTGCATGGCGTCGAACCCCGAGTCCGGGGCGGCCATCGCGTCTGCGAACGCCCCCTCTGTCATGCGGGTGCGCGCTGCTGGAGCGAGTGCGTTCACCAGGACGCCGTACCGCCCGAGCTCAGCGGCAGCCACCAGGGTGAGCCCGGCGATGCCGGCCTTGGCCGCGGAGTACGTCGACTGGCCGATCGAGCCCTGCAGGCCCGCGCCGGAGGAGGTGTTGATGACCCGGGCGTCGCGCGGCCGGTCGGCCTTCGCCTCGTCGCGCCAGTAGGCAGCGGCATGGCGAAGTGGCGCCCAGTGACCCTTGAGGTGGACGCGGATGACGGCGTCCCACTCCTCCTCGGTCGCGTTGGCGAGCATCCGGTCGCGAAGGAACCCGGCGTTGTTGACGAGGACGTCGAGCGCGCCGAAGGTGTCGATGGCGAGCTGGACCAGCTCCCGAGCGCCTTCGAAGTCGGCGATGTCCGAGGTGTTGGCTACGGCCGAGCCGCCGAAGGCCACGATCTCGTCCACGACGTCCTGCGCGGGACCCGTCGACGCGCCCTCACCCGCCCCGGAGGTGCCGAGGTCGTTCACGACGACGTGGGCTCCCTGACGGGCGAGCTCGAGAGCGTGCTCGCGCCCCAGCCCCCGTCCGGCTCCGGTCACGATCGCGATGCGGCCCTCACAGATGCCCGACGTGGTCACGGGGTCTCCAATGCTCGGAGGAAGGCGGGGGTCTCTCCCCCGCCGTGGACTTCGATGGTCGACCCGGTGACGTAGGCCGCCAGGTCCGACGCGAGGAACACGGCCACGTTGCCGATGTCGCGCGGTGTTGCCATCCGCCCCAGGGGGATGGTCCGCTCGATGGCAGCGACACCCTCGAGACCTCCGTAGTGCAGGTCGGTCTGCTCGGTGCGGACCATCCCGACGTTCATCGCGTTGATGCGGATGTCAGGTGCCCACTCGACGGCGAGCGTCCTGGTGAGCGAGTCGAGACCGGCCTTGGCTGCGCCGTACGCCGCTGTGCCCGGCGAGGGGCGCAGCGCCGACACCGACGAGACGTTCACGATCGAGGAGCCGGGCCCCATCACGCGGCGGGCGGCCTGGCAGAGCAGCAGGGGCGACAGCAGGTTGAGCGACACGATCTTGTCGTGGAAGTTCGGGGACGCGTCCGCTGCCAAGGCGTACGGCGCTCCGCCCGCGTTGTTGACCAGGACGTCGAGGCGGCCGTGTCGCGACACGATGCCGTCGACCAGAGCCTCCACGGCGGCGGGATCGCGCACGTCGCAGACCACGTGGTCTCCGTCCGCCGGGTTCCGGGAGCAGGTTACGACCGTGGCGCCGGCCTCGCGGAAGGCATCGGAGATGCCCAGGCCGACACCACGGGTGCCACCTGTGACGAGTGCGACTCGGCCGTTGAGATCCACGGGTGATAGGCTACCAAACAAATGCTTGGTTTGTTGACCGGGAGGAAGCCGATGGCTGTCACGTCCACTCTGAGGGACGACCACATCCGGGTCGTCACGATGGACTATCCCCCGGTCAACGCGCTGCCCGTCCAAGGCTGGTACGACGTGGCCGCCGCCCTCGACGAGGCGAGCCGCGACCAGAACACCCACGTGGTGGTGCTTCGGGCCGAGGGCCGAGGCTTCAACGCGGGCGTGGACATCAAGGAGATGCAGCAGACCACCGGCTTCGACGCCCTGATCGGCGCGAACAAAGGCTGTTTCGCAGCCTTCAAGGCCGTCTACGAGTGCTCGGTCCCGGTGATCGCCGCGGTGAACGGCTTCTGCCTCGGTGGTGGGGTCGGCCTGGTCGGCAACTGCGACGTCGTCGTGGCCGACGAGAGCGCCTACTTCGGTGTCCCTGAGGTCAAGCAGGGCGCTCTCGGCGCGGCCACGCACATGGCTCGCCTGGTGCCGCAGCACCTGATGCGCACCCTCTACTTCACGGCTCGGACCATCCCCGCCGCAGAGCTGGTCCAGCACGGCTCCGTCTTCGAGGTGGTGCCGCGCGACCAGCTCGATGCGTCCGCCCTCGCCATCGCCGCGGACATCGCGGAGAAGGACACCCGCGTGATCCGTGCCGCCAAGGAAGCGCTCAACGGGATCGACCCGATCGACGTCAACAAGAGCTACCGCTTCGAGCAGGGATTCACCTTCGAGCTCAACCTCGCCGGTGTGAGCGACGAGCTTCGCGACGACTTCGCCGGCACCGACAAGGCAGGGAGCAAGTGAACTCACCGCGCGACAAGCGGATGACGATCGACGAGGTCGTCGCCGAGCTCAAGGACGGCATGACGATCGGCATCGGCGGCTGGGGTCCCCGGCGCAAGCCGATGGCGCTGGTCCGGGCCATCCGCAACTCGGACCTGAAGGACCTGACCATCGTCAGCTGGGGCGGCGCCGACGTCGGTCTGCTCTGCCAGGCGGGCAAAGTGAAGAAGGTCGTCTACGCGTTCGTCAGCCTCGACTCGGTACCCCTCGAGCCGCTGTTCCAGCAGGCCCGTCAGGGCGGGACCATCCCCGAGGTGGTCGAGCTGGACGAGGGGATGTTCATGACCGGCCTCAAGGCCGCCTCACAGCGGCTCCCTTTCCTACCGATGCGTGCCGGCCTCGGCTCCGATGTGCTGGTGAACCAGCCCTGGATCAAGACCATCCAGAGCCCGTACGACGACGCTGAGCAGCTCGTGGCCGTCCCGGCGCTGAACCTCGACGTCGCCCTGATCCACCTCAACCGCGCCGATGCCCACGGCAACGCGACGTACCTCGGTCCCGACCCGTACTTCGACGACCTCTTCGCGATGGCCGCCGACCGCACCTACCTGAGCTGCGAGCAGGTCGTGGACACCGCGGGCTTGACCGTCGACACGCCCGTCCAGCGACTCTTGATCAGCCGGATGATGGTGACCGGTGTCGTCGAGACCCCGAACGGCGCCCACTTCACCACCTGCTCCCCCGACTACGACCGGGACGAGAAGTTCCAGAGGGCGTACGCCGCCGCCGCGGCTGACCCTGAGGCCTGGGCCGCCTTCGAACAGCGGTTCCTGAGCGGCGACGAAGCCGCCTACCAGGACGCCATCCGTGACTTCGGAAAGGAGGCCTGACATGGATGCCACCCGTGCAGAGGTCTGCGCCGCCGCGATCGCGGACTGCTGGAAGGACGACGGTGAGATCTTCGGCAGCCCGATGGGTCTCCTGCCCATGCTCGGTGCGCGGCTCTGCAAGCTCACCAGCAACCCGGACCTGCTGATCTCCGACGGGGAGTCCCTGTTCCTCGGCGGCGTCCCGCCCTTGGGCGTCAGCACCGATGTCGTCGAGGGATGGATCCCCTTCCGCCGCGTGTTCGACGTCGTCGCCTACGGCAAGCGCCACGTGATGATGGGCGCCACCCAGGTCGACCGCGACGGTAACCAGAACATCTCCGCCATCGGCGACTTCAAGCAGCCCAAGCGGCAGCTCCTCGGCAGCCGAGGCGCTCCAGGCAACACGGTCAACAACCGCACGTCGTACTGGGTGCCCAAGCACAGCAACCGCGTGTTCGTGGAGCGCGTCGACATCGTGACCGGTGTCGGCCCGAAGCGGGCGAAGGAGGCTGGTGCGGAGAAGTACAACGACATCCACAGGATCGTCTCCAACCTCGGCGTCTTCGACCTCGGCGGACCGGACGACACCGTCCGTCTCGTTAGCGCCCACCCCGGAGTGACCGTCGACGAGATCGTCGAGAACACCGGCTTCGAGTTGTCCGTAGACAACTCGACGGAAACCCGGATGCCGACGCTCGAGGAGCTGGTCCTCATCCGCGAGATGCTCGACCCCAAGGGTCTCCGCAGCCGTGAGGTCCCCGAATGATCGACCAGCTGATCCGCACGCGCCTGACCGAGCTCGTCGGCGTCAGGCACCCTGTCGTCCAGACGGGCATGGGCTGGGTCAGCGGCCCCCGCCTCGTCACCGGTACGGCGAAAGCCGGCGGTCTCGGCATCCTGGCCAGCGCGACCATGTCGTACGACGAGCTCGAGCTCGCCATCAAGAAGGTGAAGTCGCGCACCGACCAGCCTTTCGGCGTGAACCTCCGCGCCGACGCCGGCGACGCCGGTGAGCGGATCGACCTGCTGATCCGCGAGGGCGTCAAGGTGGCGTCGTTCGCGCTCGCCCCCAAGCAGGACATGATCGCCAAGCTCAAGGATGCGGGCGTCGTGGTGATCCCTAGCGTCGGAGCCCCCAAGCACGCCGTCAAGGTGGCCGGCTGGGGCGCGGACGCGGTCATGATCCAGGGCGGCGAGGGCGGTGGCCACACCGGCAACGTCCCGACGACCCTGCTGCTGCCCACCGTGCTCGACGCGGTCGACATCCCGGTGATCGCGGCGGGTGGCTTCTTTGACGGACGTGGGCTCGCTGCAGCGCTGAGCTACGGCGCCGCCGGCATCGGCATGGGGACGCGCTTCCTGCTCACGCGGGACAGCGCCGTGCCTCAGTCGGTGAAGGAGCTGTACCTGTCGTACGGGCTCGACGGCACCGTCGTCACCGACAAGGTCGACGGGATGCCGCACCGGATGCTGCGCACCGGCCTGGTCGACGAGCTGCAGGAGTCGAGCGCCGTGCGGCGACTGGCCCCGACGGCACGTCGGACCGTGGCGTTCAAGCGCATGAGCGGAATGACCTGGCGGCGCGTCATCCAGGACGGCCGGGCCATGAAGCACGGCTCGGAGCGGTCGTGGGCGCAGATGATCCTGGCGGCGAACACACCCATGATGCTTCGATCCGGGCTGGTCGAGGGCGACACCGGCGCCGGTGTGCTGGCCAGCGGTCAGGTCGTCGGCGTGATCGACGACCTGCCCAGCTGCGAGGAGCTCATCGACCGCATCATCACCCAGGCGGCAGAGCGGCTCAGGACCGGAGCGGCACTTCTTCAACCGTGAGGCCGCTGGCCTCGTCCAGCTGCTGGAGCAGGTCGTGGGCCGCCAGCTCGACCTCCTTGTGCCGCCATTCGGCAGCGCGGTACACGCAGGCGATCAGCGCCGTGCGGTGCACGCGCCTGAAGTCGCCGTACACGAAGGCGAAGCGAGCCTTGGTCTCGTCCGACCCGCCATCGGTCAGGCCGAGATGCCAGGCCGAGTAGGCCTCCCAGGTGTGTTGTTCGAGGTACTTGTTCTCGTCCGAAGCCCGAGGCTGCACCTCACCCCAGTCGCTGTCCAGGACGTACTGATGCGCCGCGATCAGCTTGCGCGCGTGCTCGACGGCTGCCGGGTTCACCAGGTACTTCGCCACGTCATCACCCGCTTGCTCACGCCGGAGATGTACCCAGTTGGCGCACTGCCTAAAGGTCGCGCTGGAACTCGAGCGCACGCCCGAGGATGACGTAACCCAACTGTTCGTTGATGCCGATCATGTGATCGTTGGACTCGGCGTTGAACGTGTCGATCGCGTCCACCTGCGGCTCGGCCACGGCCAGCCACTGCACCATGCTCGCCTTGAGCAGCAGCCCGAGCTTGTGGCCACGGTGCGCGGCGACGACGGAGGTGTCGTGCTGGTTGCCCGCGTTGGGTCGCTCGTTCTCGACCTGCACGATCGTCTTGCCGGCGAGCTCGCCCGACTCCAAGTGCCTGGCGTAGATCGTGTAGAGCCGCCCGGTCGACACGTTGGTGTCCTCGTAGGCACGAAGTCGCTCCACCGTGAAGACCTCGTCCTCGATGTCCAGGTCGTCGGTGGGTGCATCGTTGATAGCCCCGGTGATCGCGACCGCAGCGTCGATCAGCTCGTCCGGCGTACGACCGTGGATCCGTACCAGCTCGTACGCCGACGCGGCGCGCTGGGCCTCCTCGATGTGCTTCTCGAGGAGCTCCCGATCGATCTCCTGCGGGTTCAGCCGGCGCTGGATCTCCTGCGACTTGTGGGCCAGCCCGTGCTTGGCGGCGAAACCCCAGGCAGCGTCGCTTTCCCACCCGTCGGTGCCGAACGACGTCCGTCCCGCCGCACGGGCCTCGGCCACGAGGTGGTCGAACAGCTGCGTGCCCAGCCCCTGCCTCCGCACGTCCTGCCGGACCAGGATGTTGGCCCAGGAGAGGTGAGTGTTGTCGCGCGTCGGCAGCTCGAGAGACGCCCAGGCCACGAGCTCACCGTCACGCTCGCCCACGAAGACCCGGGGCGGATCGCCGTCCCAGCCCTTGACCCAGTACTCCCGACGCATCTCTGTGGTCATCGGTCGCACCCACGGCGCATCGGCGAGGAGTGCGCTGACGATGAACTCACTCGCGCGGTCGACGTCCTCGTCGCGCAGCGGCGCCAGCTCGCGAATCTCCATGCCCACCAGAGTGGCGGCCCGACCCCCAGCGGGCCAAGGGGTTTTCAGGACAGGTAGCCGTTGGTCTCTGCGTACGGCATCCCGTCTGCCGCGAAGGTGAAGGTGCCTCGGTCCTTGATCTCCTGCACCGCCCGCTTGAAGGCGCCCAGAGCCGCGCTGTGCAACGCGGACCCGAGGCTGATCCTGGTGACGCCGGCGTCGAACAGCTCGGCGACGCTGAACCCGCCGGCCAAGGCGTTCACCGGCCTGGTGACCGACCCGCACACGGTCCGGATGCTGTCGAGATCGCGGAGACCCGGTGCGTACAGGACGTCTGCTCCGGCAGCCTCGTACGCCTGCAGCCGACGGACTGTGTCAGCCAGGTCTCCGACGCCGTACAGGTGGTTCTCGCAGCGAGCGGTCAACACGAAGCCGGTCTCCGACGCAGCGGTCGCAGCCGCACGGACCCGATCAACCGCCTCGTCGAGCGGGTAGGCGCCGTCACCCAGCCAATCCTCGATCGACCCACCGGCCAGACCTGCGGCGGCCGCGCGTCGGATCGTCTCGGCGGGGTCGTCGTACCCGTGCTGGAGGTCGGCTGAGACCGGCACGTCGACCACAGCGGCGATCCGGGCGGCGTTGTCGATGATTAGGTCGAGCGTCGCCGA
>DATILB010000384.1:0-4915 GCA_035477015.1 Nocardioidaceae bacterium
CGGGGACCGGTCCGCGACCCATCGCGCCGACCCCTACCCTCGACGAGCCACCCTGCGGGGGCACCCTTCCGAAGGACGGTGGCGGGACGTGGGTCTGCACCTTCGCCGACGAGTTCGATGGCAAGGCCCTCGACCGCACGAAGTGGGCGGTGCTGACCACTCCCAACAGCGGCTTCACCAACGGCGGTGAGTGCTACGTCGACTCGCCCCAGAACATCTCCGTCTCGGGCGGTGAGCTCCAGCTCTCTCTTCGGGAATTGAAAAAGCCACGGCGCTGCCCGGGTCTGATCACTGGTCCCACGTCGAGGTTCACCGCGGCCATGGTGACGTCGACCGGTCGGTTCGCCCAGGCCTACGGGCGGTTCGAGATCCGCGCTCGCTTCCCGGCGTACGAAGAGCCCGGTCTGCACAGCGCTCTCTGGCTCTGGCCGCAGAACGACCTGAAGTACGGCGCGCGGCCGGCCTCCGGAGAGATCGACATTGCCGAGTTCTACACGACGTACCCGGACCGGGTCATCCCGTACGTGCATTTCCTGGAGGCGTTCCCGGGACAGTCGGTCACCAACACGGAGTGCTTCGTCGAGCGCCCCGACGAGTTCCACACCTACCTCCTCGAGTGGACGCCCGAGACGATGACGATCTCGTACGACGGCGCACCGTGCGTCACCACGATCTGGCAGGCCCAGGGTCTCGGGCCGCCGGCGCCGTTCGACATGCCCTTCTTCGTCAACCTGACGCAAGGCCTCGGCCAGGCACCGAACGACCCCAAGGGCGACCTCCCGCTGCCCGCCACGATGGAGGTCGACTACGTCCGGGTCTGGTCGTGACGGCTGGCATTTCAGGCGAAACCGGGAAACCTGAGCGGGATTTACCTATTCTTTCGCGAGGGGGAAGTCAGCAGAGTCGATCCCCTGGAGCCTCCACCCATGAGCGCACGCACCCGCGCCCGAGCCATCCGGCTCACCTTCTTTCTCGCCCTCGCGACGGTTCTGAGCTGCGTCCCCGGTACGGGCCTCTCGAGCTTGCTTCCCGGCGAAGCAGCCTCCGCGGCGCCGTACTGCGGAGCGACGGTCACCAAGACGGATGGGACCCCTTGGGTCTGCACCTTCGCCGATGAGTTCACCGGTGATTCGCTCGACGCGTCGAAGTGGGTGCCCATCACCACCGCCGGCAACGGCTTCACCAGTGGCTCCGAGTGCTTCGTGAACAGCGCGAACAACGTGAAGGTCGCCCAGGGCGCCCTGAGCCTCACGGTGCGCAAGGAGGCGAGGCCCCTGTCGTGCAAGACCCCTGGCGGGTCGTTCCGCACGTCGTACACCGGCGGCTACGTGGCCTCCTGGAACCGGTTCGCCCAGACCTACGGGCGCTATGAGATCCGGGCCCGCTTCCCCAGCACCCAGACCGCAGGCTTGCAGAGTGCCCTCTGGCTCTACCCCCGGACCCTCACGTACGGCGCCTGGCCGGCCTCCGGCGAGATCGACATCGCAGAGCTCTTCACGCGGTACCCCGACCGCGCCATCCCGTACCTCCACTACCAGGAGCACTCGGCCGACGCGAACGTCACCAACAACTACTGCATGATGGACACGGCCGCCTGGCACACCTACGTGCTGGAGTGGACGGCCAGCTCCATCACGATCAAGTACGACGACCAGGTGTGCCTGACGACGACGACCTGGTACCCGGACGGCCTGGACATGCCCGCGCCGTTCGACCACCCGTACTTCCTCAACCTGACCCAAGGGCTCGGTGTCGGCGGCAACGCGTTCAACAGCAAGACGACGCAACTGCCCGCGACGACGCAGGTCGACTACGTGCGGGTCTGGAGCTAGGGCTCCGTCAGGGCAGCTCGGCGACGAGGTCGCCGATGTCGCGACGGCGGCCGGTGTAGAACGGGACCTCCTCGCGCACGTGGCGGCGCGTCTCGGACCCACGCAGGTGCCGCATCAGGTCGACGATCCGGTGCAGCTCGTCAGCCTCGAAGGCCAGCATCCATTCGTAGTCGCCGAGCGCGAACGACGAGACGGTGTTGGCACGTACGTCGGGGTAGTCCCGGGCCATCTGGCCGTGCTCGGAGAGCAGCCGGCGACGCTCGGACTCCTCGAGGAGGTACCACTCGTAGGAGCGGACGAACGGGTAGACGCAGACGTAGGCGCGCGCCACCTCGTCGGCAAGGAACGCCGGGATGTGCGAGCGGTTGAACTCGGCCGGCCGGTGGAGAGCCATCTGCGACCAGACCGGGTCGAGACGAGCACCGAAGGCGGTGCGACGGAAGCGGTGGTACGCCGACTGCAGCTGGTCGGCGGTCTCGGAGTGCCACCAGATCATCACGTCAGCGTCGGCACGCAGGCCCGCGACGTCGTACACGCCGCGGATGGTGACGTCCTCGCCGGCCAGCTCCTCGAAGAGCTTCTCGACCTCGCGGGCCTCGGTCTCGCGGTCGGAGTCGCCCAGCGGCGTCCTCAGCTGGAACACCGACCAGGCGGTGTAGCGGATGACGTCGTTGAGGTCCTTGGCGATCTTGCCGCGGTTGGCCGGACGTTCGGAGTTCATGGGGTCATTCTCCCTGGTCGGCCAGCGACCTGAGCACCTGGTCCGCGGCCGCGTGCCCGGACGCGATGCAGGCCGGGATGCCCAGCCCGTCGTACGTCGCACCGGCAACCGCGAGCGTGGGCTCCTTCGCGATCGACGAGCGCACCCGGGCCACCCGCTCGAGGTGCCCGACGGTGTACTGGGGCAGGCCTCCACCCCAGCGCTGCACATGTGACTCGACCGGTCGGACCGACAACCCGATGGCATCGGCCAGGTCGTTGACGGAGAGCTGGACGAGCTCGTCGTCGTCGGCCTGCAGCACCTGCTCCTCGCGATGACGCCCGATCGACGTCCGCAGGACGCGCATCTCGCCGCCGGCTTTGCGGACCCAGTCCCACTTGGAGAAGGAGTACGTCGCCGCCTTCACCACCCGGCCGTCGATCGGAGGGACGAGGAAGCCACTCCCCTGCACCTCGGGCAGGTCTCGCTCCCGGAAAGCCATCGTGACGATCGCGACGGACGCGGCCTCGACGCGGGCCAGCTCGAGCGCCGCATCGGGTACGACGTCGCGGAGCAGCCGTGCCGTGGCGGCGGCCGGAGTGGCCAGCACGACGGCATCGGCATGGATGACCTCCGGGTCCGTGGTCGGGCCGACGACGACGTTCCAGCCACCCTCGCCTGCGCGGGCGAGCTGACGGACCATCGCGCCGGTGCGGACCTGGAGGCCGAAGGCACGGACGAGGGCATCGGGGAGCCGGCCGATCCCGCCCTCGATCCCGGCAAACACCGGGGCTGCTCCCTCGCTGGGCCCGAGGGCCGCTGCGGCGGCACGCGAGAGGGACTTGTCCTGGTCGAGCAGAGCGACGATCTGAGGGACAGCGGCTCGGGCGGAGATCTCGCGCGCGTGACCGGCGTACACCCCGCCGAGGAGCGGCTCCACCAGCCGGTCGAGCAGCTCCTTGCCGAAGCGCTCCTCGATCAGCCAGCCGACGCTGACGTCGTTGTCGCCGAGCCGGGTCGCCGGCATCACCTGGTCGAGCGCGGCGCGGGTGCTGCCTGCGCGGGACAGGACGCCCGACTCGACGAGGTCCTTCTGGTCGACCGGGACGCCCATCAGGGAGCGCGGCATCGGCCGCATCCGCTGCCGGGTCCAGATGCTCGCCTGCGTGGTCGCGGGGTGGACGATCCCCAACCCTGCATCGGAGGCCAGGGTGACGGCGTCGGGACGACGGTTGAGCATCGACTCGGCGCCGACGTCGACGGTCACACCGCCTACTTCGGCCAGCTTGAGCTTGCCGCCGATCGCGGGGCTGCCCTCCAGGACGGTCACGGCGTACGACGGCTCCGCGCGCCGGACGGCTGCCGCCGTCGCGAGCCCGCTGATCCCGCCACCGACGACCACCACGTGCATAGGTCACAGGTTCGCATCTGCACGGTGTGGAACTCCACTTGGGCGGAACCAGGGGCGGATGGAGTGCGTCACAGCCTCATGACGAGCTCACCGAACAGGCGCCGGATCGCGGCGGTCGCAGCAGCATCAGCGCTGGTGGCACTCGGGGCCTGCAGCGGCCAGGACAGCATGGACAACGGCGCACCGACGGTCGCGTCCGACGAAAGCGCAGGGGACGGCGACGCCGCCCTCCAGGTGCCGGGGGCGCCACCCGTTCCCACGGCCGGCGACGAAGTCGCGAACAGTGCGTACGCAGCCGCGCTGCGCAGCATCGCGGGCGAGGCCGCGGAGTCAGGGGGAGACGGCAAGGCCACCTCGATCGAGCTTCCGACGCTGGAGAGCCCGGACCTGATCAAGACGGCGCAGGTGAGCATCGTCGAGGAGGACCTCGCCGAGGCACGGGACGTCATCGACAACCTGCTCCGCAAGTACGGCGGCGCCGTCGCGGACGAGAAGACCGTCAACGACGTCAAGGGCAAGACGGAGACGTCCACGCTCGTCATCCGGGTACCGTCCCGATCGTTCTCGGGGATGATGAACGACCTCAACGAGGGGCTCAACGTCAAGACGTCGGTCACCGACACCGAGGACGTGCACACCCAGGTCATCGACGTGGAGTCGCGGCTCGCGAACCTTCGAGTCAGCCTCGGCCGGCTGCGCTCGTTCCTACGCGACGCGTCGGACCTGAACGCCATGCTGCAGTTCGAGCAGCGCATCACGAACGTCGAGTCGCAGATCGCCTCGCTGACCGCGCAGCGGGAGTACCTGAACGACCAGACCACGATGTCGACGATCACGCTCGACCTGCGGACCCCCACCGCTCCTCCCCCGCCGAAGCCCAAGGAGGACGACCCGCTCGAGGACGCAGGCTTCTTCACCGGCCTCGACAACGGCTGGCAGGCGCTGAAGGACGTGCTGCTCGTGGCCGCAACC
>DATILB010000385.1:0-12962 GCA_035477015.1 Nocardioidaceae bacterium
GCGCCGGCTCGTCGACCAGGTACCACGGCAATCCCTCGGCCTGGAGCTCGAGGTGGCTGCCCGCGAGCGCGAACACCTCGCGCACGCAGCCGGGCACGGTCAGGGCCTCGCGCACCGCTTGAGGACCCTCGGCGAGGAAGAGCCGATGCTCCTGCCGGTTAACGCGACGGGCGAGCTTCCTGGCGGCGCGCACCTTCCCGCTCTTCGCGGTCAGGGGCGATTCACCAGAGAAGCTCGCCACGTCGTACGACGATGCCGTCGTCAGGCCGAGATCGGCGCGTTGACATCCTCGGGGAGCGCCGCCTTGGCGCTCTCCACGAGCGCGGCGAACGTCGCCGGGTCGTTGACCGCGAGGTCGGCCAGGATCTTGCGGTCCACCTCGATGCCAGCGGCCTTGATGCCCTGGATGAAGCGGTTGTAGGTCATGCCCTGCTGGCGGGCCGCCGCGTTGATCCGCTGGATCCACAGCTTGCGGAAGTCACCCTTGCGACGCTTGCGGTCGCGGTAGCTGTACACCAGCGAGTGGGTGACCTGCTCCTTGGCCTTGCGGTAGAGACGCGAGCGCTGACCGCGGTAGCCGGATGCGCGCTCGAGAACTACCCGGCGCTTCTTGTGGGCGTTTACTGCCCGCTTGACGCGTGCCACTTGTTACTCCTTGTTGCTTCTTGTCGCTGAGGAAGGGGTACTGCGTCGCGTCAGCGACCGAGCAGCTTCCGGACGGTCTTGGTGTCGTTCTTCGAGACCTCGGTGGTGCCCGACATACGGCGGGTCATCTTCGAGGGCTTCTTCTCGAGGTTGTGGCGCAGGCCGGCCTTCTGGCGGCGGAGCTTGCCCGATCCGGTCACCCGGAAGCGCTTGCTCGCACCGGAGTGCGTCTTGTTCTTCGGCATCGTTCGTCCTTCTTCGTGTAACGCTGACCCGCGTTGGGGTCAGATGTTCGGGTCCATGTCTGGGTCGATGTTCTCCGAGCGGCGCTTGGGCTTGGTCGGCTTCGGCGTGGAGTGCGCAACTGCGGCGCGCTCCTTGTGCTCGGCCACCTCGGCTGCCTTGTCGGCTTCGCGGGCCGCGATCTGCTCGGCCTTCTCCGCCTTCAGCTCGACCTTGGCGTCGGCCTTCTTCTTGTGCGGGCCGAGGACCATGATCATGTTGCGGCCGTCCTGCTTGGGCTTGGACTCCACGAAGCCGAGTTCCTCGACATCGGCAGCCAGCCGCTCCAGCAGCCGGAAACCGAGCTCCGGTCGGTGCTGCTCACGACCGCGGAACATGATCGTGATCTTCACCTTGTCGCCGGCCCTGAGGAAGCGGACCACGTGACCCTTCTTGGTCTCGTAGTCGTGCGCGTCGATCTTGGGACGAAGCTTCATCTCCTTGATGATCACGTTCGTCTGGTTCCGACGTGCCTCGCGGGCCTTCTGGGCGTTCTCGTACTTGAACTTCCCGTAGTCCATGAGCTTGCAGACCGGCGGTCGCGCGGTCGGCGCCACTTCGACGAGATCGAGGTCGGCTTCCTGCGCGAGACGCAGGGCATCCTCGATGCGGACGATGCCGACGGTCTCGCCGTTGGGGCCAACGAGCCGGACCTCGGGTACCCGAATCCGCTCGTTGATGCGCAGCTCAGTGCTGATGAGTCCTCCTGGTGTAGGTCTGTTGGTCGCGACCCGCACACATCGGCCTCAGAATGAGAAATGGCCTCCGTGTGCGTGACAGCGGAAGCCATACGAGTGCGGGGTGAGCCGCTCTCGTGACCAGTACCCGACGACCTGGTGGAACGACGGTCGATGCGGGTGGGAGCCGGGCTCCGCTTGTCGGATCTCAGTCCCTGCAACACCTGAGCGGACTCTGATGTTCCCGGGACCGAAATCGGTCAGACCCGAGGATAGCAAGATCACACGGACATGGCACATCGAGGCGTTTCGGCCGTGCGAGGCTTGGCCGCATGACCGAGCAGTCCCGCGACATCGCCGACGTCCCCGCCATCGAGGTGGTGGGCACCGCGGCAGTCCACCTGATGAGCGCTGCGGCGGTCCAACTCGGCCTCGCCGAGGATCTGCCGGACCACAAGGACCTCGACGAGGCTCGCACGCTCATCGAGGCGCTCGCCGGTCTGGTGACTGCCGGTGCGCCGCGTCTCGGGCACCATCATGCCGCTCCCCTGCGCGACGGCCTGCGCAGCCTGCAGCTGGCCTTCCGTGAGGCCTCCGAGATCCCGGACGCCCCTGGTGAGGGGCCGGGCGAGAAGCTCACCGGCCCCGTCTACCCGACGGCCTAGTCGAAGCTGAACCCACTGATCTCGGCTCCGTCGGGCAGGTCCTTGATCTGCTCGTGTAGCTGACCGGCCAGGTGCACGGCGACCTCGAAGTCGGTCACCTGCAGGTTGGGCACGTCGAAGTCGCCTCCGAGAACCGGCGGGACCTTGAAGTCGAGGATGTCGCTACCGGTCGCGGTGAGCCCGGTCTCGGCGGCGGCAAAGACGAGACCGGCCAGGAGGTACTCGTCCAGCCCGTCGTCCGTGGCGAGGACGCGCTGGGCGTCCTCTGCACTCGAAAACGGCCGGGTCAGCTCGCCGGAGCAGATGTCGAGCCAGTAGACCCCGTCGTCACCGATGAGGAAGACGTCCCCGAAGGCGGTGCTGAACCAAGGGTCGAGCCCCTCCAACCCGATCCACTGCCAGGACTCGAGCGCAGCGGCGAACTGCTGCTCGCTGAATGTACGCGTGAGCTCCATCAGCTCTGACCCTCCTTGGCCCAGGCGACGCCGCCTGCGAGCTCGACGAGCGTGAAGCCGTCCGCCAGCGCGGTGACGTCGTCCTGCTCGAGCACGAACGTGGTCGGACCCGCGATGTCGATCACGATCGCCGTCGCTCCGTCCTGCACGGCGGCCGCGGCCACGCGCTCCACCGGTGCCGGAACCGGCCGGGCCTCAGGGTTCCATCGCTGGAGAGCGTCGGTCGAGCTGAACGCGAGCAGCGCCAGCCGTCCGTCACGTCCCTCCATCAACACGGTTGCCATGTCAGAGGTCTTGTCGTGGGCCAGTCCGTACTCGTCGTGCTCGACCTCGCCCAGCACCGCAACGACGGGGACCAACAGCCGTTCGCGCTGCAGGACCGCAAGCACATCGACGTACGACGACCGGTCGCTGGCGTAACCGGCTAGGGCCGCTGTCAGCTCAGGAGCGGCGGAACCGTCGTCGCCGGCGAATCCGGGATCGGGGATGGTGAGCACGGGTCCTATCGTCCCACTGGCCGCGTGGGCTCGGGCATCGGCTCCCGACGTAGGCTCGGAGCGTGAACGATGTGACCTGGTACGTGTTCGGGCTGATGCTGACCGGCATCGGTCTCATCCTGAGTTACCGGACCTACCAGAAGAACGGGCTCGCTGCGGGCACTCGCGGTGCCGCCTGGTCTCTGCTGCCTCTCGCCGCGGCGCTCACGGGCACCCTGGAGCTCGCCGGTGACCTCACCGACGACGTGGGCCGCTGGGCGGTCAACCTCGTCTTCAGCCCCGTCGTGTGGCTCGGAGTCAGCTTGGCCGGTGTCTCGCTGGTTTTGTTCGTGGTGTCGGGATGGATGGGCGCGCGGAAGGCGCACCGGCCGGAGCCGGGCAAGGAGCCGGGCAAGGAGCTGCCGATGACCGCCGACCGCAAGCCGGCGGCGCCCGTCGACAACGACATGGACGACATCGAGGCGATCCTGCGCAAGCACGGGATCCAGTGACGACGGACGCCGTCCTCAGCCGCCTGCTCGGTCGTCGTTTCGTGCTCGTCGATGGGCCGGCGGGCTCCGGCAAGACAACCCTGGCCGCTTCGCTCGGAGCGCCGGTCATCCACCTCGATGACCTGTACGAGGGCTGGACGGGAATCCAGCAGGGCATCGACCAGGCCCAGGTGCTCGTCGACGCTCTGGTCGCTGGTGAACCTGGCGGCTATCGACGGTTCGACTGGCATGCGTACGCCTATGCCGAGTGGGTGCCGGTCTCGCCTGCCCCGCTCCTCGTGGTCGAAGGCTGCGGCGCTGGGAGCCTTCGCGTGGACGGCCTGCTGGTCTGGATCGAGACGGACGTCGAGGAGCGGCTTCGGCGCGGGCTGGCCCGGGATGGCGACGCCTACCGGGACAACTGGCTCGACTGGCAGGCGCTCGAGCAGTCGATCTTCGAACGCGACGGCACCCGGGAGCGAGCCGAGCTGCAACTGACTACGTGAACACCTTCGTGTAGGTCACGTGGACGCGTTCGGTCTCGTAGCCAACTCGCTCGTAGATGGCCAGCGCCCCGGTCGGGTTGAGCGAGTCGACATCGAGGCTGGACTCGTCGTAGCCGGCCTCCTGGAAGGCCACCAGGCTGTGGCGCAGCAGCGCCGACGCCAGGCCCTTACCGCGATGGTCCGGCAGGGTGCCGACCTTGCCGACGTACGCCTCGCGCTTCCCGGTCATCTCGGTGAACGCGTCGAACTCGCTGGTCTGGACATATGCCGCGATGGTCTCGGGCGAGCCTTCGGGCGTGACCAGGAAGCTCACGTCGGGTCGGAAGTTGCGACTGTGGATCACCCACTGGTCCCACTCGGACGGCAGCCAGTCGGCAAAGTTCGGATGATCGGCGAAGGCGATGTTGTGTGCGCCCCTCCAGCGGTCCGCATCCTCTGGGGCGTACACGCGCACGACGTAGCCCGCAGGCATCGGCGGCGCCGGCGGGATCGAACCCAGCTTCACGCGCATCGAGAAGGACCAGCGGTCCGGTGCGAGTCCAAAGTCCTTCATCAGCTCGGCTTGGCTCGCGTTGGTCGAGACGCCGTTGGTCAGGACGCTCACCAGTGGGTCACCGGTCGAACGCAACTCAGACACCCGGGCAAGCATCGTCTCGACGAGGGTCGTGCCGATTCCCTGGCCGCGACGGTCCGGCAGGGTCAGTCCGAATCCGTATACCTTGCGACCCTCACCGTCGCCGCGGGGCATGACCGACCAATAGCCGACGAGCGCACTGCCGTCGTACGCGCCCACGATGTCCTTGCCGAGCTCGATATCGGGGTTGGCGAACTCCTCCGCGAGGTCGGGCTCGTTGTAGTGCTCGCCTGTGTCGTCGATGGCCTCGCACGCAGCCATGAGACGCGCGAGGTCAGGTATGTCGGCCTCCCCGAGCGGCCGAAGGGTGATTCCCACCGGGCCAGACTAAGGAGTGCCGTCAGTCGTTGCGAGGCGTTTTGGAATTCGCCTCGACCAGAACCCTCAGCTCCTTGACGTGGCGCGTGGCGCGAAGCCCGTCCGAGGCCTGGATCCCCATCGCCGAAACCGCCGTGCCATCGCTGAGGTCGAGCACGACCCAGGGACTGCCAGGTTTGAGGGTGACGGCCAGGATCTCGGTCCACTCCAGGTCACGTCGCTTGAACCCGTTAACCACCGTGATCCCGTCCGCACGCACGTCCACGCGGGAACGGGTCAGCGCGTAGCCGCAGGTGGCCGCCCCGCCCGCGAGCGCGATGATCGTGATCAGCTGGAACGCGGTGAACTTCGCCCGGACCTCTGGGGGGAACGCGATCCAGACGACGAGGCAGACCGTGATGAGCAGGCCGCCACAGAGGTACCCCGCGAAGCGAACACCCAGAGGGCGGTAACGGTGCGGGAGCTCCGGTAGGTGCTCAGAGCCGGCAGGCATGGATGTCGGTGGTGAGGATGCCGCGGGCACCAATGTCGTAGAGAGCGTCCATCACCCGCTGCGCCTGGTCGCGCGGCACCATCGAGCGGACGGCAACCCAGCCTTCGCGATGCAACGGGGACACCGTCGGGCTCTCGATGCCGGGCGTGAGAGCCACGGCCTCCTCCACCCGCTCGGCGCGGATGTCGTAGTCCATCATCACGTAGGAGCGGGCCACCAAGACGCCCTGAAGGCGGCGCGTGAACACCTCCAGCCCCGTGGGCTCCGCGCCCGCTCGGGTGATCATGACGGCCTCCGACTCGAGGATGATGTCGCCGAAGACCTCCAGCCCAGCCGCACGCAGGGTGCTCCCGGTCTCGACGACGTCGGCGATCACGTCGGCAACCCCGAGCTGGATGCTGGTCTCGACCGCGCCGTCCAGCCGGACGACGGTGGCGTCGATGCCGCGCTCCTGCAGAAAACGCTCCACCACACCGTCGTACGACGTGGCGATGCGCTTGCCTGCGAGGTCCCCCTCGCTCTTCGCGGTCCCGGGGACTGCCGCGAAACGGAACTTCGAGCGACCGAACCCGAGCTGCAGCGCCTCCTCGGCCTTGGCGCCCGAGTCGAGAAGCAGGTCTCGGCCGGTGATGCCGACATCAAGAGTGCCTTCCCCGACGTACAGGGCGATGTCACGGGGGCGCAGGTAGAAGAACTCGACCTCGTTGTCCGGATCCAGCTTGGTGAGCTGCTTGGCGTCGCTGCGCTGGGCGTAGCCCGCCTCGCGCAGGATTGTGGACGCGGACTCGGACAGCGAGCCCTTGTTGGGTACGGCAACCCTGAGCATCCCATTGGGCATGTCTCTCCTCCTCAGAGGTGTGCGTAGACGTCGTCGAGCGAGAGTCCGCTCGCGATCATGAGGACCTGTGCGTGGTAGAGCAGCTGGCTGATCTCCTCAGCAGCGCGCTCCGGCCCCTCATGCTCCGCGGCCATCCACGACTCCGCGGCTTCCTCGACCAGCTTCTTGCCGATCGTGTGGACGCCTGCGTCGAGCGCCTGAACCGTCCCCGAACCCTCGGGGCGCGTCTGCGCCTTCTCGCTGAGCTCGGCGAAGAGCTCGTCGAACGTCTTCATGGTCACGCTTTCCTGTTGGGAGGTCGCATCAAGCCTACGGCGTGGTGGCGCTCGCCTCGGCGCCATATCCCGCGCGCGAGACTCCCTCTACAATCAGTCGACCAAGCCCCGCCGGATCTTCTTCAGCAGGGTGGCAGTGTGGAGTGCGGCCGAGGTGGCTTCGTAGCCCTTGTCCTCCTTGGACCCCTCGAGGCCGGCCCGGTCAAGAGCCTGCGCGTCGTCGTCGCAGGTGAGCAGGCCGAAGCCGATGGCCACCCCCGTGTCGAGGGCGACGCGGTTGAGCCCGTCCGTGGCCGAGTGGCAGACGTACTCGAAGTGCGGCGTGCCGCCGCGGATCACCACGCCGAGGGCGACCACGGCCTCGTAGCCCTTCTCGGCGAGGGCCTTGGCCACCACGGGCAGCTCGAACGAGCCCGGCACGCGAATGATGCTCGGCGCCTCGACCTTGTAGTCCTCGAGCGCCCGCTTTGCGCCGGCCAGCAGCCCGTCCATGACCTGCTCGTGCCACGAGGCGGCAACGACGGCAACACGGAGGTCGTGGCAGTCGATCGGTCCACTGATCGGTGCCCCTTCGCCGCTCATGCCTGCTCGCTCTCGTCGTTGTTCAGATCCGGAAGATGGTGACCCATCCTGTCGCGCTTGGTCTGCAGGTAGCCCAGGTTGTGGTCGTTGGGATGCGGGGTCAGCGGGACGCGTTCGGTCACGGCGATGCCGTAGGCCTCGAGGCCCTCGGTCTTCAACGGGTTGTTGGTCAGGAGCCGGACGCTGGTGACACCGAGGTCGCGCAGGATCTGCGTCGCCGCTCCGTAGTGCCGCGCGTCCGCAGGAAGGCCCAGGTCGAGGTTCGCGTCGACGGTGTCTCGCCCGCCGTCCTGCAGCGAGTACGCCTGGAGCTTCGCCAGCAGGCCGATCCCCCGGCCTTCGTGGCCGCGGAGGTAGATCACGACACCACGGCCCTCCTCGACCACCCGCTCCAGCGCCTCGTCGAGCTGCGGGCCGCAGTCGCAGCGCTTGCTCCCGAAGACGTCGCCCGTCAGGCACTCGCTGTGCACGCGGGTGAGCACCGGCTCGCCGCTCTTGAGCTCTCCAGGCTCGCCGTACACGAGAGCGATGTGCTCGGAGTCGTCGATGTTGATCTTGTAGCCGAAGGCCGTGAAGTCGCCCGCAGCCGTAGGCAACCTGGTCTCGGCGACCCGCTCCACGTGGTTCTCGGTGCGGCGACGGAAGTGCACCAGGTCGTCGATGGAGATCATCTTCAAGCCGTGCTCGTCGGCGAACGCACGCAGCTCGGGACCGCGCTTCATGGTGCCGTCGTCGTTGACGATCTCGACCAGCACTCCGGCCGGTGTGAGCCCGGCGAGCATCGCCAGGTCCACTGCAGCCTCGGTGTGGCCGCGCCGCACCAGCACGCCCCCCTCCCGGTAGCGGAGCGGGAACACGTGACCCGGCCGGGTGATCTCCCACGGCTCGGTCGCCGAGTCTGCCAAGACACGGCAGGTGTGCGCGCGGTCTGCGGCCGAGATACCGGTGCTGACTCCGTCGCGTGCGTCCACAGAGATCGTGTACGCCGTACGAAGCTTGTCCTTGTTGTGCGGGGTCATCAGCGGGATCTCGAGCCGGTCCAGCATGTCGGCCGGCATCGGGACGCAGATGACGCCGCTGCTGTAGCGGATCGTGAACGCCATCAGCTCAGGGGTCGCCTTGGACGCGGCGAAGATGATGTCGCCTTCGTTCTCGCGCTCCTCGTCATCGACGACGACCACCGCCTTGCCGGCAGTGATGTCGGCGATCGCGTCTTCGACGCGGTCGAGCTTGATCGTCATGAGTTCTCCTTGTCGAGCCGAGGCGCGACCATGCGCTCGACGTACTTGGCGATGACGTCGACCTCGAGGTTGACGGCGTCGCCGGCCTGCTTGAAGCCCAGCGTGGTGCGGGCGAGGGTCTCCGGGATGAGGGAGACGGTGAAGCTGTCGTCGGTGACCGTGACGACGGTGAGGGAGACGCCGTCGACCGTGATCGAGCCCTTGTCGACCAGGTACCTGCTCATCCCCGTGGGTAGCGCGACCTCGACGACCTCCCAATGCTCGCTGGGGGTGCGGCGCTGAATGGTGCCCGTGCCGTCGACGTGGCCCTGGACGATGTGCCCGCCCAGCCGCTTGGCGGCGGTGACGGCGCGCTCGAGGTTGACCCTGGTGCCCGGCTCGAAGCCGCCTAGGGACGTCTTGTCGAGCGTCTCCTTCATCACGTCCGCGGTGAAGGCCGCGTCGTCGTACGTCACGACGGTGAGGCAGCAGCCGTTGACGGCGATCGAGTCACCCTCGTGGGCGTCGGAGACCACCAGCGGACCGCGCACGGTGAGGCGTACGGCGTCGCCCTGGTCCTCGATCGACTCGACGACGCCGAGCTCCTCGACGATTCCGGTGAACATGCTCAGACCTTCCTGGTCATGGTGAGGCGCACGTTGTCGTCGAGAACGGTGATGTCCTCGACGTGCAGGTGAAGAGCGTCGGCGATCGTCGTGACTCCCAGGTCCCCGACCGCGCTGCGGCCCGAGCCGAGGAGCATCGGGGCGACGTACGCGACGATCTCGTCGACCAGCCCGGCCTCGAGGAACCCCGCTGCCACGGTGGGGCCGCCTTCTAGGAAGAGGTGCCGCCGATCCAGGGCGAAGAGGTGCTTGAGCACTTCGTGCGCGTCGCGCGTCTGGAGCACGGCGGTCGGCGCGGCGTCGTCGAGCACGCGGCTGGTGAGTGGGATCTGGCGCAGCCCCATGACGACGCGCAGGGGCTGGCGCTCGCGAGGGAGCGGCACATCGACCTCGTCTCGTACCGTGAGCTGGGGATCGTCGTCGAGGACGGTCTGGGTGCCGACCAGGATCGCGTCGCACTCGCCGCGCAGTCGGTGGGTGTCGCGACGGGCTGCAGCGTTGCTGACCCACCGGCTGGTGCCGTCGGCAGCGGCTGAGCGTCCGTCGAGCGTGGTGGCGAACTTCCACGTGACGAAGGGCCGGTCGTGCGCCATGGCGAACGTCCACGCACGGTTGACGCGTTCGGCCTCCTCGCGCAGCAGACCGCTGTCGACCTCGATCCCGGCGCGACGAAGGGTCTCGGTCCCTCCACTGGCGATCGGGTTCGGGTCGGGCTGGGCGAACACGACGCGCGCCACGCCCGCGTCGACGAGAGCCTGCGAGCACGGACCGGTGCGACCGGTGTGGTTGCACGGCTCGAGGGTCACCACCGCCGTCGTATCGCGTGCTGCGCCGCCAGCGTTCGCCAGGGCATCCGCTTCAGCGTGCCGGGTGCCTGCCCCGCGGTGGAAGCCCTCGGCCACCGTGGCTCCATCAGGGTCGATCAGCACGCAGCCGACGCGGGGATTCGGCCCCAGCGGAACACCGGGCGTCTGCGCGAGCTCAAGGGCGCGCCGCATCGCCGACTGCTCCGCAGCGGTGAATGCCGACATGAAAAACGCCCCTGGTCCGGTCGCGGACTCTGGGGCGTGCAGGAAAACGAACGTCACCGACCTGGCATCGGCGACGAACGCGTGCGCTTCCCATCCGGACTTTCACCGTCGGTCCAGGAGTTTCACCTGGTCAACCGATCACTGGCTGTGATCGGGTCGCGGACTTTCACCGCCGGCTCGGAATTACACCGACCCCAGAGCACGCGAGCTTTGATACTCGTCGGCTCTAGCCTGCCACACCCGTCTAGTCGGCGGTATGTCCGGTTCCGGTGACCCCGGTCACAAGGGCGCAGAGTACTGGCTGGCCGACTCGGCCGCCGACCGCAAAGCGTCGACCATCCCGGCCGGGTTGTCGGCTGCGAAGACGGCAGACCCGGCGACGAACACGTCCGCACCCGCCTCCGCGCAGATCTCGATGGTCTCAAGCGTGACCCCGCCGTCGACCTGGAGCCAGAGATCCACGCCGTGCTTCGCGATCAGCTCGCGAGCCCGCCGGATCTTCGGGACGCACACCTCGAGGAACTTCTGACCGCCGAAGCCCGGCTCGACCGTCATGATCAGCAGCATGTCGATCTCGGCGAGCAGGTCCTCATAGGGCTCGACCGCGGTGGCCGGCCGCAACGCCATCCCGGCCCGTGCCCCCTTGGCCCGCAGCTCACGGGCCAGTCGCACCGGTGCTGCCGCCGCCTCGATGTGGAAGGTCACCGAGCTGGCGCCCGCCTCGACGTACGCCGGGGCCCATCGGTCAGGGTTCTCGATCATCAGGTGACAGTCGAGAGGGGTGCTCGTGGCCCTGGCCAGCGACTCGACGACCGGGACACCCAGCGTGAGGTTCGGGACGAAGTGGTTGTCCATCACGTCCACGTGGAGCCAGTCTGCGTTCTTCACCCGCTCTGCTTCAGCAGCCAGGTTGGCGAAGTCGGACGAGAGCATGCTCGGGGAGATCTGGATACCCATGATGCGGCTGAGTCTAGAGGCGCTCTCAGCTCACCCGACGCAGGAGGGCGAAGAACATCGCGTCGGTGCTGTGGCGGTGCGGCCACAGCTGCACGGTGCCCGGTAGCGGACCGTCGTGGTCAGTGGTCGGGAACAGTGCGCGTGCGTCCTCGAGCCGGACGTTCGGGTTGCAGTCGATCATCGCCTCGACCACGCCGGCGGTCTCCGCGATGACCGGGGAGCAGGTTGCGTAACCGACTACTCCCCCGGGCCGTACGGAGTCGAGCGCTCGCGCGATCAGGTCCTTCTGGAGGGGTACGAGCTCGTTGAGGTCCTCGGGCTGACGCCGCCAGCGGGATTCAGGCCGCCGGCGCAGTGCCCCGAGACCCGAGCAGGGGGCGTCGACGAGCACCCGGTCGAAGGTCCGCAGCGGCCAGGGCGGCTTGGTGCCGTCCCCGGTGATCACCCAGCCCTGTCGCACGCCACCGCGAACGAGTCGCGCCCGATGCTCCAGCCGTTCGTTCGCGAGGAGCCTGGCTCCGCGGCTGGTGGCCAGAGCGTCCAGGAGGGCTGCCTTGCCGCCAGGCCCCGCGCAGAAATCCAGCCAGAGGGTGTCGTTGCCCTCGACATCGGCGTTCGCCAGTGCCAGAGCGACGAGCTGCGAGCCCTCGTCCTGGACACCGGCCCGGCCCTCCGCAACCGCGGCGATCGCGCCGGGGTCACCACTCTCGAGCACCACGGCGTACGGCGAGAGGCCGGTGGGCGTCCCCGGTAGCTCCGCGACCGACGCCAGCCCGGGTCGGGCCACCAGAGTCACCTTGGGCGGCGCATTGTCAGCTTCGAGCAACGCGTCGATCTCGGCCTCACCGACAGCCTCGGTCAGTGCGTCCACCACCCAACGGGGGTGGCTGTGCGCGATCACACGGAACCCGGCATCGTCGTCGGGCGCCACGCGCCGGATCCAGTCGGGGAGGGGGTGCTCGGCCACGCGACGCAGCACAGCGTTGGCGAACCCTGCCGGGCCTTGGCCGATACGCCCTCGCACCAGATCGACGGTGGTGCTCACGGCGGCGTGGGTGGGGACGCGCATGGAGAGCAGCTGGTGCGCCCCGAGCCGGAGGGCGTCACGCACGGCCGGGTCAGGGTTGCGGTCGGTGCAGGCGTCCAGGATCGCGTCGTAGGTGCCCTGGCGCCGGATCGTGCCGGACACAAGCTCCGTCGCGAAGGCCGCATCGCGCCCGTCGAGCGACCTCCGGCGGAGCTCCGCGGGGAGCAGCAGGTTGGCATAGGCGTCCTCGCTGCGCACCCTGCTCAGCACTTCGTACGCCGCGTCGCGGGCCGGGTCGACCGGCGTACGTCGTGGCGGCCGGCCGCCGGATCTGCGCGCTCCGGCCGCTCGGGGGTCAGCCAAAGCAGGCACCGCTCTCGACTCGAACGCCCCGGGCCCAGTCAGCCGCCGGCATCTCCTTCTTGCCGAACGGCTTCACCAGACCGAGGCGGACAGGAGTGCTGCGCGTGCCGACGTGGACGGAGCTCTTGCCGACCCGGAGCTGCCCGGGCGGCAACGGCTCGACCTCGTCCGGCTCGACGGGACCGAGCTCGAACCGTTCGCCTTCGAAGGTCGTCCAGGCGCCGGGCGCCGGGGTGCAGGCGCGGATGCGTCGCTCGACGAAGGCGACGAGCTCGTCCCAGCGGACCTCGGCGTCCTCGACCATGATCTTGGCTGCGTAGGTGAGACCCTCGTCCTGCTGCGCGCGCTCCTCGAGCTGCCCCGTCTCGATGCCGTCCAGGGTGGCGACCAGGAGGCCGGCA
>DATILB010000386.1:0-6496 GCA_035477015.1 Nocardioidaceae bacterium
TGCCAGGGAAAGCTCGGCGCGTCCAGTACGAGGATCTCCTCCGCTCTGCGCAAGTCGGTGACGGCGTCGTCCCAGGAGCGGTTCCAGCCGTCGACTCCGTCGGGCCAGCTGCCCTCGAGACGGCCCGTCCACACGAACCGCTCGGTCACGACCCCTCGCCGCTGAGGTAGCGCTCGCGCAGGGTGCGGAAGCCATCCCATCGGCGCAGCATCGGGCCGACCAGCGATCGGTCGAGCCGACCGACCAACCAGACGATGTCGTCGTACGCCCGTTGCTGGGTTGGGGTCGCTGCTTCTTTCGCCAAGCCCTGCCCCTCGGCCGGCGCTTGCTGCTCCCGTGCCGCGGGCCGGTCACCGGTGAGGTCGTCGGGCGTGGGCGGGAACTCCCCGATCGCCTCGGAGAGCCTTGCCTTGAGGTGGCGGTTCTCGTAACGCAGCAGCTCGTTCTCCATGAGCGCTGCCCGAAGCTCAGTCGGGCGGGTCGGGTGCAGAGGCTGCATCACGCGGCCGTCCGTGCAGCCAGCTCGGTCAGGGCTGCCCACGTCTGCTCCACCCGGTGACCGACTTCCGCGTCGAACACCCGTTGCGGAGACTCCCGCCGGCTGGTGGCCTTCGGATCGAAGACTGTGTCGGTCGCGAGCGGCTCGAGATCGGCGCCGAAGCGGGCGTTGAGATGAGCGACGACCGGAAAGTTCTCTGTCAGCTGCGTGAACGGCATCACGAGGCAATCATCCTCGTGTTCCCGCGCGAACGAGACCAGGGCGCGGTTGTGGCTCTCCCAAAGCCTGAGGCCGTGGTCGGGCTCGTTGAACAGCCGGGCCTGAAGGGGCGTCCGGTCGGGATGGTTCAGGTAGGTCTCTGCCTGTCGGGCCTCCAAGGAGCGCACGCACTCGCCGGGGTCGCGGTAGACGATCACGACCTTGGCGTCCGGCATGAGGTACTTCCACGGCCCCATGAAGAGACAGACGCGAGGGTCCTTGAATCCCCAGTTGCTGTGCTTCTGGTCACGGTCAGCCACGAATTTCCGCATCTCCTCCCAGTGGTCGGCACCGATGTGGAATGCGTACGGCGTGTCCGGCGTCAGCCAGTTGTCTCCGTGCCTGCGCAGAATCTGACGATGGATGCGCAACACATCGCGGTCCTCGAAGTGACCATAGGGATTGGACGGCTTGGCATCGAGGAGTCGGTCGCCCACGAAGAGGCCTGCGCTGTGCAGGAGCTGGGTGAGGAGGGAGGTCCCACTGCGGTGGAATCCGGCGATGATCAGTTGCACTGCTTCTGCTGCTCCCCGTCGACCTCGGCTGGGCCGACCTTACAGCAGTCTGTCAGGCACCCATCCGGGCTCGTCGTACGACGCGGCGGAGCAGGCCTGGGCGTGGCGACGGAACGGACCGGCTGACTCGGAGCACTGACCGCTGCTCGCGGTCGACCGCCGAGACGACGGTGAGCCCGTCGACGTCGGCGGCCCCTGCCGCCGCGTCGTGAAGGGCACGGCGGTTGTCGTAGCCGAGCGCGCGCGCGTGGAGGAAGACCGCCCAGACGCCAGGGTCGAGAGGCTCCCCGAAGACGAAGGTGGCCGGGTCCACGACGTACGACGTGGTGGCCGTGAGGACAGTGGTTTCGCCCTGCCTCGTCGGCACGAAGGTGGCGGACCCTGCGGCGTACCACTCGACGCCGCTGGGGCGCTGGCGGAGGAAGAGGTCGACCTGGGCCCCCTTCAGGTCCGCGTCCTCGCCCGCGAAGGGGACGGCCTCGTCGTTGCGGTCTGCCAGGGTGCCGCTGACGTCGATGCGGAGCCCGGCCCCGGTCCACCCGACCGAGCAGGAGTCGACGCGGAGATGGACCTGGTGGTCGGCGAGGGCCTGGTCCACGAGGCCTTCGACGTTCCCCGCCCGCAGCAGCGCCGCTCGGCGCCGATACACCGGCTCGAGGTCTGCGTCGACGCGGTCAGGCACTCGTCGCGCAGCGAGGTCTCGGATGACCTCGATGACATCGTCGCGGTAGGCCTCGTCCCAGCGGCTGAACCATCGCCAGGACAGTCGCTTGAGCATCCGGCTCGCGTACCAGAACCGGTAGAGGTCGTCGCGCCGCTGGTCGCTGATCTCCGCGGCATCGAGTACGTCGAAGACGTCCGCCAAGCTGTCGAAGAAGAGGCGAGGGTCCCCGAGCTCGGCGGAGTTGTTGCTCTGGTCGGGGTAGATGATCCATCGGTAGCAGGGGTAGCTCCCGAGCACCGCGATCCGGTCCGTGCGCGTGTAGACCTCGGCCAGCAGGACATGGTCTTCGAGCCGGCGCTTGCCCTCCGGGAAGCGGATGCCCTGCTCGCGAAGGAATGAGGTGCGGAACAGCCGGTGCGGCGTCATCAGCGACAGGACGTGGTCCTCGAAGAGATCGGCCCGCGGCCGGTCGGCGAGGAACATCTCCTGACCGACGCCCAGGGCGCCAGCCCGGATCTCCTTGCCGATCAGCAGGTCCGCATCGGTCTCGTCGGCGTACGCCACCATCCGAGCGAGCGCCTCGGGGAAGAACTCGTCGTCGTGGTCGGAGTAGAAGACGTAGCGGCCCTGCGCCAGGTCGGTGCCCACGTTGCGCGGGCGGCCCGGCCAGCCGGAGTTGGGGATCCGCTCGATCCGCAGGTTGCCCATCCGCTCGGTGGCGGCCTGGAGCCGCTCCCACGTGTCGTCGGTGGAACCGTCGTCGACCACCAGCACTTCGTACCGGTCGGCCGGCAGGGACTGAGAGGCCAGCGACGCCAGCAGCGGCTCCAGCTTCGGGCCGGTGTTGTACGTCGCGATAACGACGCTGACATCGACGGGCACCCGCTGAGGCTATCCAACCTATGTGGACCGTCCAGGTCCCCGGATAGGGTCACGGGCATGTACGCCGCGCCCCCGCGTTACGTGGAGGGACTGCCCCAGCCGGGGCGGGCCCTGGTGATGGGCGTGGTCAACGTGACCCCGGACTCCTTCAGTGACGGCGGCCGGTACTTCGACACCGACAAGGCCATCGCGCACGGGCTGCAGCTCGAGGCTGAAGGCGCCGACCTGGTCGACGTCGGTGGTGAGTCGACCCGCCCGGGTGCGCGTCGGCCGAGCGAGCAGGAGGAGCTCGACCGCGTCGTTCCGGTCGTGGCGGCCCTGGCCAAGCAGGGCACCCTGGTCAGTGTCGACACGATGCGTGCCGTCGTCGCCAGCGAGGCGGTAGCCGCCGGCGCGGTCCTCGTCAACGACGTCAGTGGCGGCCGGGCCGACCCTGCGATGCTGCCCACGGTCGCGCGGCTCGACGTCCCGTACGTCCTGATGCACTGGCGGTCGCACAGCGAGGAGATGCAGGAGCACGCCGACTACCGCGACGTCGTGGAGGACGTGCTAGCCGAGCTCTCGGAGCAGCTGCGAGAGGCAGCCAAGGCCGGCATCACCCACAGCATCGCCGTGGACCCCGGCATCGGCTTCTCCAAGACCGGCGACCAGAACTGGACGCTGCTGCGTGAGCTCGAGCGGTTCCACGACCTCGGGCATCCCGTGCTCGTCGCCACCAGCCGCAAGCGGTTCCTAGGCGCGCTGCTCGACGAGCGGCCGCCTCTGGAGCGTGACGACGCCACGACGGCGACGACCGCCCTCGCCGCGGCCGCCGGGGCCTGGTGCATCCGGGCGCACGCCGTCCGGTCAACGGCCGATGCCGTCCGCGTGGCGGCCAGATGGGCTGGGGGAAGACGATGAAGACCGTGCAGGACGCCAACACCGCCTTCTACGAGGCGTTCGAGCAGGGCGACATCGACGCGATGCGAGCCCTTTGGCTCGACGGTCCCGACACGATCTGCGTGCACCCCGGGGGCACGCCCCTGCGGGGCACCTCGGCGATCGCCAGGTCCTGGGCGCTGATCATGGCGAACACGCCGTACATCCAGTTCTTCCTGACTGACGTCGAGGTGAGCGTGCAGGGCGACGTCGCGACCGTCACCTGCACCGAGAACGTCCTCACCGGCGACGAGAACCCCGACGTCTTCGGAGGTGCCCGCGCGGTGGCCACCAACGTCTTCCTGCGCAGGGGCGACGACTGGCGGTTGTGGGTTCATCACGCCTCCCCGGTACTGTCGGAGGCCAGTGATGAGGACTGAGCCCGGTGACAAGAGCTGGGACCTGGACAGACTGGCCGTCCACGGCATCGAAGCCACCGGACACCACGGGGTGTTCGACTTCGAGAGGCGTGAAGGACAGACATTTCGGGTAGATCTCGTGCTGGGACTCGACACCCGGGTCGCGGCCGAGAGCGACACATTGCAGGACACCGTGGACTACGGAACCCTCGTGGCCCAGGTGAAGGAAGCGATCGAGACGGACCCGGTGAACCTCATCGAGACACTGGCGAAACGGATCGCCGACGTGTGCCTTGCCGACGAGCGGGTGCAGTGGGCGGAAGTCACGCTGCACAAGCCGGAGGCACCTATAGAGGCGACGTTCTCGGACGTCACCCTCACGATCAGGCGGAGCCGAAGTGACTGAGACACCGAACCCCCACATCGTCGACACCGACACCCTGACCGGTGAGATGCACCCGATCCGGCGTTCCGTGATGTCCATCGGCTCGAACCTCGGCGACCGCGAGTTCAACCTGCAGGGCGCGCTCAACGCGCTCGCCGACACCCCCGAGGTCTGGGTCACCGACGTCTCGCCGGTCTACGAGACCGAGCCAGTCGACGCGCCCGCGGGCTCCGACAACTTCCTCAACGCCGTCGTGCTGCTCGACACGACCCTCCCCGTGCACACGCTGCTCGAGCGGGCCCAGACGATCGAGGACGCCTACGGTCGCGAGCGCGGTGAGATCGTCAACGCTCCCCGCACCCTGGACGTCGACCTGATCGTCGTCGGCGACCGGCACTGCAACGACGAGCAGCTGGTGCTGCCCCACCCGCGGGCCCACGAGCGCGCCTTCGTGCTCGCGCCCTGGAACGACCTCGAGCCCGACGCCGAGATCCCTGGCCAGGGCCAGGTCGGCGAGCTGCTCGCGAAGGTCGGCACGGACGGCGTCGTACGTCGCGACGACGTGGTCCTCGAGTCGCGCTGACCGCGCCAGCATGACCCGGGACTCCCAGCTTCCACGCGAACCGGACGGGTCGGAGGAGGAGCCCCAACCTCGGGGCACTCTTCAGACGACCGGTCCGGGGCTGCTGGCCGGAATCTTCCTGGCCGGCATCGTCCTGGGCCGGCTGGTGCGCCCCGTCAGCATCGAGCTCGACGGCACTGCGCCCCGCGTCGGCTGGTTGGCCGTGCTTGCGCTCTTCCTGGTCGCCGCGATCCTCGCGTACGTCGCCTGGTCGACGTATCGCACTCTGCACCGGGAGCACGAGCTGCTCGAGCCGAGCCACGCCGTCAACCGGCTCGTGCTCGCCAAGTCGTGCGCGATCGTCGGGGCACTACTGGCTGGCGGCTACTTCGGCTATGCGCTCAGCTGGCTCGGTGAGGCGTCCGAGTTGGCAGGTGAGCGGATGAGCCGCTCGCTGCTCGCCGGCGTCGCGAGTGTGTTGATAGTCGCAGGATCGCTGGCGCTCGAACGAGCGTGTCGAGTCAGAAGCGGGCCTCCGCGCTGAGGGCAGATCGCGCCGACCTCCGGGCGCGTCCGTGGCGGCGCACTCCGACCGGCTGCGTTGTCGTCGGTCGACGGGCCCCGGCCCGTCTCCCTCCTCCGCCTTGCCGGATCGGGCGCGACGCCACGGCCGCGCTTCCCGGATCTCGGCGCGATCTGCCCCTAGCCTGACCCCATGGCAAGTTCTTCCCCAAGCAAGACCCCGCTCAAGCCTGCCCGGCGCCGTCAACGCAGTGTCCGGGTCACTGTCGCGGTTGCTCTGCTCAGCTTCGCCACGCTCGCTGTCGTCTCCGCCCTTCCGACCCAGTCGTTCGGCTGGATGGCAGCGTCCTCCGTCTTCGCACTCGTCTGCGCCTGGGCGAGTGCCCGCATCATCTACAACGAGCTCGCCCAGAGTCGCCGCGAGAGTGCCGCGGACCGGGCAGCACAGGCCACCGCCTACCGCGAGATGTTCTCCTCCCGCGCGGAGGAGCACGCCGACTTCGCGACGGCCATGACCGACAAGCTGAAGCGCACCGACCGTGAAGTCCGCGAGCTGAGCGGCACCCTCGTCCTTGCCGAGAAGCGTGCGGCTGAGGCCGAGCACCGTGTCAAGCGCGAGGCCCGCCGAGCCACCGAGCTCGAGGCCAAAGTGGAGGAGCTCGAGGAGGCTCTCGAGATCCGCAAGGCCGAGGAAGAGGACCAGCTCGCGGTCTGGGAAGGCGAGGGTGCGCCGACCGTCGTCGACCTGCTGGCCTGGGAAGAGCGGGTGGCCTCCGAGACCGCTCCGGTGCAGGAGAAGAAGAAGCGCGCTTAGCTGAGGCGTGCCTCCCCATCCCATTTCCTGCTGCGCGACGGAAGGGGATAGGGACGCACGCCTGCTCGCCTCCGTCGCTGGTTACACTCCCGGGATGCCCGCGACGGAGGAGATCGGA
>DATILB010000387.1:0-2820 GCA_035477015.1 Nocardioidaceae bacterium
GCTTGCGAGTGCGTGGACGCCGCCACACCCGAAGACACGCTCGGCCAATGGAATCAGCGGTTCTTGACCCGCTTGATCTTCGGCTTCGGAGTGATCGTCGCGGCGATCGCCGGGCCCAGCTCGAACTGCACGTCCGTCGCATCCGCGCCGAGCGCGGCCGACACTGCGTGGTAGTAGCCGGGCAGCGCCCACCCCGCCTCAGGCGTGCAGTCCTCGTTGGACCGACGGCCGCTCCACGTCATCACCGCACGACCCGGAACCTCCTGCCGGGCGATGACCGTCACCTTCGGGATCCGGCCCGGGCACTGCTGGCTCGTCCAGATCCGGTCGTCGCCGGAGGTCATCTTGAGAACGAACGAGTCCGGCGAGATCGCGAACGTGCACGCCTCCGAGATCTTGGACGTGACGAGCAGGGTGATCGACACCTCGGCACCGGCCTGCGCCCTGGCGATCTTGGGCGTCACGACGACATCGCTGTCCACGCACGGCCCTGAGGGCTGCGGCAGCGGCTCCTTGGTCCTGCGCGGCTTCTGCGGCTGGCTGTGCTTCTTGCCGCCTGTCCGACCCTTGCCCGTGGGAGTTGTCGTGGGCGAGCTTGCGACCGTCGACGCCTGAGGGGTGTCGTCCTCTTTGCCGTCCCCGCCGCCACCGAGAACCTTGCCCAGCCCGATGAACAGCAGCAGAGCCACGCTGAGCACCACGACGCGGCGGGTCCAGTAAACGCGCGGGGGTAGTGGACCCCGGGGACGCGTCACCGTGCTCATGGGCGAAACGGTAGCCAGAGCAGGGCTCCGTCCCTGGTTGCCACTCCGGGGACGTAGGGTCGGGAGCCTCATGTCCGACCTGCACGACCGCATCCTCACGTGGTACGACGAGCACGCCCGCGACCTGCCGTGGCGGGGTCCTGACGCGACGCCGTGGGGCGTGATGGTGTCGGAGTTCATGTTGCAGCAGACGCCCGTCAGCCGGGTGCTTCCGGTGTACGACGTGTGGCTCACGACGTGGCCGACTCCCGCTGCGCTCGCCGCCGCTCCGAGCGGCGACGCCGTGCGACTGTGGGGCCGACTGGGCTACCCACGTCGGGCACTCCGGCTGCATGCCGCTGCCAGCGCCATCGTCGAGCGCCATGGTGGCGAGGTGCCCGTGTCCCTCGACGACCTCCGTGGTCTGCCGGGCGTCGGTGAGTACACCGCCGCGGCGATCGCGTCGTTCGCGTACGGGCAGCGGCACGCCGTCCTGGACACCAACGTGCGACGTGTCTTCGCCAGGCTCGTCACGGGAGACGAGTTCCCGGCCAACTCGCTCATCAAGGCCGAGCGCGAGACCGCGGGGGGCATGCTCCCGTCCGAGGACACCGCCGCCCTGTGGTCGGTGGCGGTGATGGAGCTCGGCGCGCTGGTGTGCACAGCCGCCTCCCCGAAGTGCGGGTCCTGCCCCGTCGAGGAGCTGTGCGCATGGCACACGTCGGGGCGCCCGGCGTACGACGGTCCGCCGCGACGCGGCCAGACCTACGCCGGCACCGACCGCCAGTGCCGCGGCCGGCTGCTCGGGGTGGTCCGCGACGCGCACGAGCCGGTGCACAGGTCCCGCCTCGACGCGGTCTGGGCCGACGTCACCCAGCGCGAACGCTGCCTCCAGTCCCTCCTCGACGACGGCCTGCTGGCGGTCAACGAGGGCTCCTACGCACTCCCTGACTGAGCGATGGCCTCGGCCGCGCGGGCCAGGTCCTCGACCGTGCGCCGCTGCCCCTTGCGCGAGTCGAGCGGCATGTCGAGGAAGAGCCCCATGATCGTGGCGTCCACGAGCGACGCCACACGTCCGGCGCTCGACGGGTCGGCGCCGGATGCCACGAGGTGTGCTCCCAGAGCCGCCATCCACTGGGAGTTGAGGTCACGCACCACCGCCGCATAGGGCTCGCTCCCGAAGAGGCCGAGGGCCGACACCTCGACGTACAGCCGCGAGCACGCGACGATCGAGGACGACGTCATGGCCTGCCACAGGTCGATCACCGCCTGCCCGATCCCGGGCGATGCGGGCAGCGCCCTGATGCGAGAGATCGAGCGATCGTTGGACGTGCGAAGGATGGTCGCGATCAGGTCGTCCTTGCTGCCGAAGTGGTACAGCAGCATCCGGTCGCTCGTGCCGAGCGCGTCCGCGAGCGGGCGCAACGACAGCCCGATGAGGCCATGCTCGAGCACGTAGTCGGTAGCCGCCAGCGCCAGCTCGTCCCGCCGTCCCACAGCACCTCCGATTTCGATTCGACCCTGAGTGTAGCGAGTGCTACATTAGTGTGTAGCAACTGCTACAGAAACGAGTGATCACAATGTACGGCGTCTTCGGCCTCCTCTTCGTGGCGATCGCCACCGAGGTGGCTGCCACGGCCGCGCTGCCCCGCACCGAGAGCTTCCGCGACCCACTGTGGAGCGCGCTCGTCGTCGGAGGCTACGGGTTCTCCATCTGGCTGCTCGCCATCGTGGTCAAGGATCTCCCGGTCTCCGTGGCCTACGCCGTCTGGTCCGGCGTCGGCACCGCCGCCATCGCCGTGATCGGCGCTACCTTCCTCGGCGAAGGCTGGGACGCCGTGAAGGTCGGCGCCCTGGCGATGATCATCACCGGCGTCGTCGTACTCAACCTGCAGGGCGCTCACTAGTCTCATTGGCCGAGCGCGTCTCCGGACGAGGCGGCGTCCACGCACTCGCAAGCTGTTCTATGCCGCGAGGTTGGTGACACCGATCGGGGTTCGGGTGACTGGGGGTCGTCCGTTGAGTGCGGTGTGGGGTCGAGCGTAGTTGTAGTGGTGCAGGAAGGCCGGTAGAGCTG
>DATILB010000388.1:0-3307 GCA_035477015.1 Nocardioidaceae bacterium
TCGGTGCCGAGGCTGAGCATGGCCCAGCTGATCTGGTTGCCTCCCGAGCCGGCGCCTGCCTCGCTGCGCACAGACACGGGGATGTTCGTGATCAGGGGCCGCTCGGGCAGGGAGTCAGTCTCGGTGAGATAGCGCCGCAGACCCGCGGAGCAGACCGCCAGCAACACGTCGTTGATGGTGGCGTCGCCGCGATCGGCGAGCTTGCGGAACCTGTTGAGGTCGAGCGACAGGGTCGAGACCCGGCGGTCCGACGTGATGGGGACGTTCATCGGCGATCGCGGGGCGCTGTAGGGGCGCGCGGACACACCCGTGACGGCCAGCCGAAAGGCGCGAAGCAAGCCGAGGATGGTCCGGAGGATGTTGGACCTCGGAGCGGAAGTGGTCGCTCGGGGCTTGCGTGGCGCGCGCTCGTAGGCCCACATCGGTGGGACATCCCGCGTGCCGGACTCGGGAGACAGCCACTGGGCGAGGATCCCCAGAGCCGATACGCCATCGACCAGTGCGTGGTGCATCTTGCCGACCAGCGCGAAGCGGCCACCCGGCAGGTTGTCGATCACATCGATGGTCCACAGCGGGTAGTCCGGGTCGAGTTCGCCGCCCTGGATCTCAGAGACGAGGCGGCCGAACTCGCGCTCGGACGGCTCCTCTAGCCGGGTATAGCGCAAGTGGTAGTCGGTGTCGACACTGGGCACCTTCTCCCACCGAGGCACTAGTCCTGAGAAGGGACCCTCGGCGAGCTTGCGGTCGAACGGCGACGTCGCAACATCGTGCTTGCGCATCTCGCTCACGGCCGTCAGCACGTAGTCGGCTCCGGCTCCCTCCGGTGGCGTGAAGACGGCCAGCATGCAGCCGTGCATGAGGTTCGACTTCGACTCCAGCCAGAGCCAGCCGGCGTCCAGCGGCGGAACTCTCGTCTTTTTGGTTCCCACTGTCAGCTCCTTCTGATGCGTGCCTCGTAGCTCGCGCGGCTGGCCAGATCCGAGTCCTGGAGCACCGCCGACTCCGAGCCCATTGCCCGAGCGAGCGGTTCTGCGATCGACCGTGGAGTGGCGCGCAGCGTGCCCAGGAGTACGCCGAAAGTCCGGGGGACGTAGACGCGCGGGTGGGACTTGCCGGAGGCGAACGTCCGTACGACGGCCTGCGCGACATCCTCCGGAGCAACCGGCGGGATGCCCTTCGGTCCCTTGATGCCCGTGGCGAGCTCTGTCTTTACAGCCCCCGGAAGCACGACCGACACGCGAACGCCCGACGTCCGGAACTCCAGCCGTGCGGCATCGCTGAACATGATGGACGCGGCCTTGCTGGCGTTGTAGGCGGCGAGCCCTGGGACCGGTGTCTCACCCATGGTGGAAGCGACATTGACGATGTGGCCTCTCCCCCGAGGCGTCATCTTCGACAGCGCAGCCTTGGTTCCGAACATGGTCCCCAGCGTGTTGATCTCGATGACCCGTCGCGTGATGGCGTCGTCCTGCTCGAGTAGCGGGCCTGTGGGCATCACGCCGGCGTTGTTGACCAGTCCGTCGAGCGGACCGAGCGCGGCTTCGACGTCCTCGAGAAAGGAGCGGAACGCGGCGGCGTCCGTGACGTCAAGGGGCTTCGCGAAGTCGGCACCGAGGTCGGCCGCCGCCTTCTCCAGGGTGTCCTTGTCGATGTCAGCGATGGCGACCCGCGCGCCGTTCTGCTTCAGAGCGGCCGCGATCGTGTAACCGATCCCCCTTGCCGCACCCGTGACGGCGATGACCTGGCCATTGAGTTGACTGTTCATGTCGGCTCCTGCGGAGGTGGTCTCATGACTTACCATACCATAATCTATGTCATTGTGGCAGTGACTGCCAATCTTGCGGAAGGCAGTCGCCGCTCAGCCGAAGAGGGACCCGGTATCGAGGTCCACGAACGCGGTTGCGTAGCGGTCGATATTGGCTCGGCACAGAGTCGGCGTCTGGTAGCCGCCAAGCCCGGCAACCGTGAGCCACCCGGACAACCCGTACACGATCGACTGGCGGTAGAGCTGCCACGCCTCGTCGAACGACGGTGGCGCTCCCCCCGCCTGCGCGACCCCATCGAGGTACCGCTCGAGCAGGTTGCGCTCGTGGTTGCGACGATCCTCGATGTCGAGTGCGCTCACGAGGAACTCGCCGAAGTCGTGGTGCCATGACCCGCCTCGAGCGACCTGCCAGTCGAGCCAGGCGAGGGTCCCGTCGGGCAGCGAGTAGGTGTTGCCGACGTGCGCGTCGCCGTGCAGCAAGGTGGGCACCCCCCGGTCCACGCCCTCCATGTAGGAACGCCACGCCTTGGTCACTTTCGGTCGATCGCGGAGCTCGTTGGGCAAGGCGTCGGACATCTTCCTGATGCCACTGCGGATCCCCAGTCCCACGAACAGGCTCCAGCCCCGCATGCGCCAGGCCCGCTCGGCCCAGCTGACATCGGGCATCCCGGGGCCACTGAGTCCCCAGAACTTCCCGTGCATGCGTGCTAGCGAGTCGATGCCTTGGGCAACCGTCTCGACGTCCAGCTTCATAGTCGCGTCGTTGAACGTTGCGCTGCGCAGGTTGAGATCCTCCATCACCACGATCGACCGACGACGAGGGCGATCGATCGTCGCGAAGTAGGCCAACGGGATCTCGAGGGGGAGCTGGTCACGCATCCGGTAGATGTGCACCTCCGGCTCGATGACTCCGAGGGATGAGAGGACCAGCCTCCGGTAGATGGCGCCCTGGGTCTTCACGACTACCGTCTCGGGCCCCGCGCCCGCGGAGTAGGTCAATCGGGCTACCGAGCGGTTGGTAGTGCCGGCCAAAGTCCGGTCGAACGTGACTCCGCTCACGACAGCGTCGGGGTGCGCAGAGAAAATCGCAGCCGTCATCCACGAAGGCGTGTAGCCCGCGGGTCGGCTCGGCGCTTCCAACGCCGCGGGGTCGAGAACATGTCCGGTCACGACGGGCTCCTAGTCATGAGGCCTGCTGGGTGCGATGGGAGTAGACGAGCGTGAGGAACTCGTCGAGGACGGCCGAGAAGCGGTCCATATCGTCGGCGCCGCCTCGCAGCTGGTGCCCGACGAGCATGTCCATTCCGAGACTGGTCATGACCTCGGCCTTGCGTGTGTCACTGATCGTGCGACTGATGGCGCGCTGCACGGTCCGGATGCGGTTGTGGTCGACGCGTTCGACTGCATCGCGCACGCCATGGTTGTTTCCCGCCCAGGACCGGATCGCGGCCTCGGCGGCGTGGTTCAACGACAAGGTGAGCTCGCGCAGGGCGGCGATGTCATCGCCAGGGTCCCCGCCGCCGAACTGCCTTGCCTCCAACG
>DATILB010000389.1:0-1816 GCA_035477015.1 Nocardioidaceae bacterium
GCACTGACGAGATCCGCGGCTCGACGGCCAAGGAGCTCGCGGCTACCCACTTGCTGGCAATGCCGATCGGCGAGTGGTCGCTGCGCACCAGTGACAAGTGGCCCGAGGACCCCGCCGACGACGTTGCAGGGCCTGCCTGGGCCGGGCACGTGCGATTCGCCTCGGCACCTCCGGTGGTGACACCGACGCCGGATCTTTCCGAAGGCATCCCGCTGCCCTCGTCGATCTCGGCCGTCCGTGGGGTGCGCTAGTCGACGGTTCGCCCTTGACGGGAGTCCCGGACCCTCCAAGACTCCGAGGGTGAGCTTCGATCCGCGGGGGGCCCCGCTCGTAGGCCGTGCGCTGGAGCGGATCCTTGCGGGACGCATCCAACCCGACCGGCCCGAGGTGGTCCAGGTCCTCGACGACACTGCGTTCGAAGACAAGGTGACGCGTCTCGCCGAGAGCCTGGGGGAGGACCCGGCGAACGCCCGGACCGAGGCTGTGGGCTACCTGCGCGAGATGTCCGCAGCCCACAGCGAGCACACCGGGGCGGCCTTCCGGCGGTTCTCCCAGTGGCTGGCCCGCGCCCATGACGTGTACGTCGATGAGGAGTCAGTCGCGCGGTTGCGTGCGCTGGACCGGAAGCACTCGCTGCTGTTCCTCTTCTCCCATCGCTCGTACCTGGACGGCGCGCTCGTGCCCGAGGTGGTGGCGTCGCGACGGATGTCGGTGCCCTTCACGTTCGGCGGCGCCAACCTCAACTTCTTCCCGATGGGACAGATCGCGAGCAGGTCCGGCATCATCTTCATCCGCCGCAGCACGAAGGACATCCCGATCTACCGGCTCGCGCTGCGGGCCTACATCTCGCAGCTGCTCCGCAACCGTTCCAATCTGGCCTGGTCGATCGAGGGTGGGCGCACGCGCACGGGCAAGCTCCGGCCGCCGGTGTTCGGCATCCTGCGCTACGTCGCCGACGCCGTCGAGGACCTCGAGGGCACGGACGCGCTGCTGGTCCCGGTCTCGATCGTCTATGACCAGCTGCACGAGGTCGCCATGATGACGACCGAGGCCCGCGGTGGCAGCAAGCGGCCGGAGGACCTGCGCTGGCTGTACAAGTTCGCGCGCGAGCAGCGCAACCGCCTCGGACGCGCGTACGTCGACTTCGGCGAGCCGGTCTCCCTGAAGGAGCGCCTGGCAGAGCTGAAGGCGGATGAGTCCGCTGCCTCCTACGCGATCGAGCGGATCGCCCTCGAGTCCTGCCACCGGATCAACCGCGCCACGCCGGTCACGGCCACAGCCATCGTGAGCATGGCCATCCTCGGCGAGGACCGTGCTCTGTCGCTCGCACAGGTGGAGGAGACGGTGGCGCCGCTCGCGACTTACCTGGCCGATCGCGGTTGGCGCGTCGCAGGCGCGTTCAACCTGCTGGACAGCGCCACGCTGCGTCGTACTCTCCAGGAGCTGGTGTCCTCAGGCGTGCTGACGGCGTACGAAGGCGGCACCGAGACGGTGTGGAGCATCGCGCCCGAGCAGCACCTGGTCGCCGCGTTCTACCGCAACACCGCGATCCACGCCCTCGTCGACCGGGCGATCGGCGAGGTCGCGCTCCTCGCCGCGTCGGAGAGCGACACCCGGTCGTTGACCGCGGTCGCCGAGGCGGAGGCGCTGAGACTGCGGGAGCTGCTCAAGTTCGACTTCTTCTTCTCCGGGCGACACGAGTTCGGTGCCGACATCGACGCGGAGCTGAAGACGGTGGCCTCGACCGACGGGAGTCGCAGGAAGGCCGACGCCGCGGAGCTGCGTGCGCGGATCGCCTCGTCGCGGCCGCACACCG
>DATILB010000390.1:0-24943 GCA_035477015.1 Nocardioidaceae bacterium
GTTGGCGAGAGATCAACAAGGACACAGTCGCGTTCGGCCAGGGGCTGGCGGTGAACGTCCTCCAGATGGCAGCCGCAGTGAACGTCATCGCGAACGACGGTGTATACGTGCAGCCCAGCCTGCTCAAGGGCCGCGCGGCCATGAACGACGGCACGGTCGTCGGCTCGGATGTCGCAGAGTCGCACCGCGTGATCAGCTCGGCAGCCGCCCGTCAGACTGCACTGATGATGGAGATGGTCACTGACCTCGAGGAGGGCACGGCACCCTCCGCGGCGATCGAGGGCTACCGCGTGGCCGGCAAGACCGGCACGGCCCAGCAGCCGGGCGGCGCGTGCCGCTGCTACTCACAGGGCACCTTCACGGTCTCCTTCGCCGGCTTCGCCCCCGCCGACGACCCGCGCTTCCTCGTGTACGTGGTGGTGCACGATCCCTACAGCGGGGGTGGTGGATCCGTGGGCGGTCCCGCCTTCCACAAGATCATGAGCTTCTTGCTCAGCAAGTACGCCGTACCGCCGACCGGGGTGCCGACTCGACGCCTCCCCGTCGCGTGGTGACTCCTGCGTCGACCTACTGGGCCAACCACTAGATTGACCCGCATGAGGACCCGTCCGGACGACCCGCTTCGGACGCCCCTTCCCACCCTCGAGGCCTTTCTCGGCGACCAGCTCGTCGATGTCCGAGGAACGGCTGAGGGGGTCGATGTCACCGGCATCACCCTCAACAGCACGGCAGCGAGACCTGGCGACCTCTTTGCAGCGCCGCCGGGGTCACGGGCCCACGGAGCGTCGTACGCCGAGAGCGCCGTCGGCGCGGGTGCCGTCGCGGTGCTGACCGATGCCGAGGGCGCGGATCTCGCGCGAGACGCGGGTGCGCCGGTCCTCGTCGTCCACTCTCCCCGCACAGTCATCGGGTCGCTCGCGGCCGCCATCTACGGAGAGCCTGCCCTCGACCTCCGGCTCGTTGCCGTGACCGGGACCCAGGGCAAGACCACGACCACCCGCCTCGCCGAGAGCGCGTTGCAGGCGGCCGGACAGAAGGCGGCGGTGATCGGCACGGTCGGCACCCGCATCGCCGGCGAGGACGTGAAGACCGAGCTGACCACTCCCGAGGCGCCTGAGCTGCACGCGCTCTTCGCGGTCATGCGCGAGGAGGGCGTGCACGGCTGCGCCATGGAGGTGTCCAGCCACGCGCTCGTGATGGGCCGCGTGGACGGCGTCGTCTTCGACGTCGCTGCCTTCACCAACCTGGGTCGTGACCACCTCGACTTCCATGCCGATGAGGAGGAGTACTTCCGAGCGAAGGCCGAGCTCTTCACGCCCGCACGAGCCCGGCTCGGCCTGGTGAACGTCGACGACGACTACGGGCGTCGTCTGCTGAAGGAGGCGTCGATCCCGATGCGCACCTTCTCGACGGCCGGTTCGGCGGACTGGCAGGTTGTGGACATAGAGCCCGCTCCGGCATCGTCCTCCTTCACGGTTGTCCGGGACGGCAGTGAGGTCGGTCGCGGCACCGTGGCACTGGCAGGGGACTTCAACGTGGCCAACGCCCTCTGCGCGATCGCCTCCTTGGGGGAGGCAGGTTTCGACGCCGCGGCTGTCGCAGAGGCGATGGGGCGCGGCGGTGGCGTCCCGGGGCGGCTCGAGCGTGTCGATGCCGGACAGCCGTTCCTCGCGGTCGTCGACTACGCGCACAAGCCCGATGCTGTGAGCGCCATCCTCAGCGCGCTCCGGCCCAGGACCACGGGCCGGCTGATCATCGTCCTGGGCGCCGGCGGTGACCGGGACCAGGGCAAGCGACCGATCATGGGTGAGATCGCCTCCCGCCTGGCTGATGTGCTCGTGGTGACCGACGACAACCCCCGCACGGAGGACCCGGCGACGATCCGTGCGGCGATGCTGGCGGGCGCGACGGGGGGTGCCGAGGTGCACGAGATCGGAGACCGACGTGAGGCGATCCGCTTCGCGGTCTCGCACGCGAGCGACGGCGATGTCGTCGTCATCGCGGGCAAGGGTCACGAGTCCGGCCAGGAGACACAGGGCGTGGTGACCCTGTTCGATGACCGCGTGGTCCTGCGCGAGGAGCTGAACCGACTGTGATCCCCATGAAGCTGAGCGAGATCGCGGCGGTCGTCGGGGGGACGCTCCACGGAGAGGACGTGACCGTCACCGGTCCGGCGGTAGTGGACAGTCGACTCGCCGAACCGGGTGGGCTCTTCACCGCGTTCGTGGGCGAGCAGGTCGACGGGCACGAGTACGCCGCGCAGGCCGTCGAGCGGGGCGCCGTGGCTGTGCTCGGCACTCGTGCCACCGAATACCCGACCGTCGTGGTGAGTGATCCTCAGCTGGCGCTGCAGCAGCTTGCCTCCGAGGTGCTGGGGCGCCTGCAGGAGGCGGGCGGGATCACCGTCATCGCGCTCACCGGATCGCAGGGCAAGACCAGCACGAAGGACCTGCTCGGTGCTGTGCTGGCCGACGCGGGGCCGACGATCGCGACGTACGGCTCCTTCAACAACGAGCTCGGACTTCCGCTGACCGTGCTCCGCGCCACCGCAGACACGTCGTACCTCGTCCTGGAGATGGGCGCCCGTGGTCAGGGACACCTGGCTGAGCTCTGCACGATCGCGCGCCCGGACGTCTCCGTCGTGCTCAACGTGGGCAAGGCCCACCTGGGCGAGTTCGGCACCCAGCAGGACATCGCGCGAGCGAAGGGCGAGCTCGTCGAGGCGCTCGCGGCGAGCGGCGTCGCCGTGCTCAACGCTGACGACCCTCTTGTCGCGGCGATGGCTGAGCGGACCCGCGCGACCGTCGTGACCTTCGGTGAGCAGTCGGCTGACGTACTCATCCAGGACATCACCCTTGACGACTTCGGCCGACCAAGCTTCTCGCTGGTCAGCCACGACGCGAAGGCCGAGGTCGAGCTGAAGGTCGTCGGCGAGCACCAAGCGCTGAACGCAGCGGCCGCTGCGGCAGCGGCTGTTGCCGTCGGGGTGCCCCTGGCGGACGTCGCGACCAGCCTCGGGCGGGTCACGAGCCTGTCCAAGTGGCGCATGGAGGTGCACGAGCTGCCGACGGGCGTCACCGTCATCAACGACGCCTACAACGCCAACCCCGACTCGATGCGGGCTGCGCTCAAGGCGCTGGCAGCCATCGGACGAGCCCGCGGACCTGCGGCCAGGACCGTTGCCGTTCTTGGTGAGATGCGCGAGCTGGGCGAGTCGAGCCTTGAGGAGCACGACGCCCTTGGCAGACTTGCGGTGCGTCTCGACATCCACCAGCTGGTGGTGGTCGGAGAGGCGGCTCGGCCCATGCACCTGGGCGCATATCTCGAAGGGTCCTGGGGAGAGGAGTCGGTCTTCGTGCGCGATAACGACGAGGCGCTGGCATGGTTGCGGGAGCATCTCGCGCCTGGCGACGTCGTACTCGTGAAGGCTTCGCGCGGAGCCCGCCTCGAGCAGGTCGCCGACGGGATCCTGGCAGGTGGTGTCGGATGAGAGCGATCCTGCTGGCCGGTGGCCTGTCGCTGGTCTTCACGCTGCTCGGCACGCGCGTGGCCATCCGCATCCTGGTGGCCAAGGGCTACGGGCAGCTGATCCGCGACGACGGCCCGACCACGCACCACACGAAGCGCGGGACGCCCACGATGGGCGGCAGCGTGATCATCGTGTCGGTGGTGGCTGCGTACTTCCTGGCGAAGCTGGTCACCTGGCGCGAGCCCACCGCTTCCGCGCTCCTGCTGCTGTTCCTGTTCTGCGGGCTCGGCCTGGTCGGCTTCGTCGACGACTACATCAAGATCGCCAAGCAGCGCAGCCTCGGCCTGCGGAGCAGGGCGAAGATGATCGGCCAGACCCTCATCGCGGTCGCGTTCGCCATCCTGGCGCTGAACTTCCCCGACGACAGGGGCGAGACGCCGGCCTCGAAGTCGCTCTCGTTCATCCGAGACCTGCCGGGCTGGGAGCTCCCGGCCGTCCTGGTCGTCCTGTTGATCATCCTGATCATCTCGGGCACCTCGAACGCCGTGAACCTCACCGACGGCCTGGACGGGCTCGCGACCGGAGCGTCCGTGATGGTGTTCGGCGCGTACACCCTGGTGAACATCTGGCAGAACAACCAGTGGTGTGGACAGCAGAACATCGAGCTCGGCCAGTGCTACGAGGTCCGTGACCCGCTCGACCTTGCCATCGTCTCCGCGGCGATCACCGGCGCCTGCTTCGGCTTCCTCTGGTGGAACGCCTCGCCCGCCAAGATCTTCATGGGCGACACGGGCTCGCTCTCCCTCGGTGGCGCACTCGCCGGCCTGGCGATCTTCACCCGCACGGAGTTCCTGCTGGTGATCCTGGGCGGGCTGTTCGTGACCCAGACCCTCTCGGTGATCCTGCAGGTCGGCTACTTCAAGGCGACCAAGGGCAAGCGGCTGTTCCGGATGGCTCCCTTGCACCACCACTTCGAGCTGAAGGGCTGGGACGAGATCACCGTGGTGATCCGCTTCTGGATCATCACCGGCCTCTGCGTCGCCACCGGCCTTGGTGTGTTCTACGCGGAGTGGGTGGCCGGAACGTGAGCGCAGCGAACGGCCCGGCCACGTGGTGGTCGAGCATGCGCACCGACGGAGTCGGGACGCCTTTTGTCGAGACCAGCTCGCCATGAGTCCTGATGTCCACGCCCTGGGTCGTCACGACTCCTGGGACGGCGTCCGGGCGGTCGTCGCGGGGATGGGCGTGTCGGGGTTCGCCGCGGCGGACAACCTCACCCACGTCGGAGCGCAGGTGCTCGCACTCGACGAGTCCGAGGCCGGCGACAGGGGCGAGAAGGCCACCATCCTCGAGATCCTGGGCGCCGATGTCCGACTTGGCCCTGGGTCCAGCGCGGGGCTGCCCGCGGAGTTCTCCTGGGACGACATCGACGTCCTCGTGACGAGCCCGGGCTGGAAGCCGACATCGCCGCTGTTGCAGCAGGCCACGGCAGCCGGCGTACCCATCTGGGGAGAGGTCGAGCTCGCCTGGCGGCTGCGCGACCCCCACCACCCGGCTCCGTGGCTCGCCGTCACGGGCACGAACGGCAAGACGACCACCGTGCAGATGCTCGACACGATCCTGCGGGCTGCCGGGCTGCGCAGCGTCGCATGCGGCAACGTCGGGCTGCCGATCATCGAGGCCGTCATGGACCCGGAGCCGTACGACGTGTACGCCGTCGAGCTCTCCAGCTACCAGCTGCACTACACGTCGTCCATGTCCTGCGAGTCGGCGGCCGTGCTCAACGTGGCCGAGGACCACCTCGACTGGTACCCCGGCATGCAGGAGTACGCCGCGGACAAGGGCCGGATCTTCGAGGGCGTGCACAACGCGTGCGTGTACAACGTGCAGGACGAGATGACCGAGTACCTCGTCCGCGAAGCCGACGTCATGGAGGGCGCCCGCGCGATCGGCTTCACTCTCGGCATGCCGGGAGTCGGCATGGTCGGACTCGTCGACGACATCCTTGCCGACCGGGCGTTCGTCGAGCAGCGTCAGCACAACGCAGCCGAGCTGTGCAATGTGGCCGACCTGGCGTCGCCGGCCCCGCACTTCATCGCCAACGCACTGGCCGCTGCTGCGCTGGCGAGGTCCCACGGGGTCAAGACCTCGGCCGTTCGCGACGGCCTGCGGGCCTTCGCGCCAGACGGCCATCGGATCGCCGAGGTCGCGGTCGTCGACGACGTGCGCTACGTGGACGACAGCAAGGCCACGAACCCGCACGCCGCCCAGTCGTCGCTGTCGGCGTACGAGCCGGTCGTGTGGATCGCCGGGGGTCTCGCCAAGGGCGCGAGCTTCGACGCTCTGGTGAAGGCCGCGAAGGAGCGACTCCGCGGGGTCGTCCTGCTCGGCCAGGACCGTGCGGTGATCGCGGACGCGTTGACGCGACACGCGCCTGATGTCCCGGTGATCGTGATCGAGGGCAGCGAGACTTCTGTCATGGACCGTGTGGTCCGGGCCGCAGCCGATCTCGCCCAGCCTGGCGACACGGTGCTGCTGGCTCCGGGCTGCGCCTCCATGGACATGTTCGCGAACTACGGCGCCCGCGGTGACGCCTTCGCCGAGTCGGTGCGCCGGCTGGGGGAGACGCCCACCTCGTAGCCCGTCGAGGAGTCGAGGAAGGGTCGATGTGACTGCCACCGCAACGGACCAGCGCCAAGGCGCGGGTCAGGGGGCAGGTCGCGGGGCCCGGAATGGTGCGCTGGCCGGCTGGCTCGCTTCGCTCAAGGCCACACTCGACAAGCCCCTCGTGTCGTACTACCTGCTGGTCGGCGCCGCGGGGCTGCTGCTGACCATCGGCATGATGATGGTGCTGAGCTCGTCCAGCGTTTACAGCTTCCGCGAGTACGACAACAGCTACGCAGTCTTCCTCAAGCAGCTGACCTGGGTGATGATCGCAATCCCGTGTGCCTGGATCGCGTCCCGCCTGCCCCACAAAGCGATCCGGGCCTTGGCGTGGCCGGCGCTGATCGGGTCGATGATCCTCCTCGGGCTCACCCAGACCAGCCTCGGCGTCGAGGTGAACGGCAACCAGAACTGGCTGGCCCTGGGCCCCTTCGTCGTACAGCCCGCCGAGATCGCGAAGCTCGCCGTGATCCTCTGGTGCGCCGACGTCTACGCGACCAAGGAGAAGCTGCTCGGCGACTGGAAGCACACGCTGATCCCGGTCGTCCCCGTGATGGGGGTCGTGATCGGGCTGGTCGTGGTCGGTCACGACCTGGGCACCGCACTCGTCCTCATGGGCATCGTCCTCGGCATGTTGTGGGTGGTCGGCGCTCCGGGCAAGCTCTTCGTCGGGTCCCTGCTGACGGTTGGCAGTGCTGCCTTCTTCCTGGCCGCCACGGACCCGGAACGCCGCGAGCGGCTCACCACCTTCGCCGACCCCTTCCAGGACTTCGGCAACTCCGGCTGGCAGGCCGCCCACGGAATCTTCGCGATGTCGCGAGGCGGCATCTTCGGGCAGGGCATCGGCGCGAGCCAGCAGAAGTGGGGCTCGCTCCCGGAGGCGCACACTGACTTCGTGTTCGCCGTCCTCGGCGAGGAGCTCGGCCTCGTCGGGACGCTGCTCGTGCTCGGTCTGTTCCTGACCATGGCGTACGCCGGCATCCGCACCGCGATGCGCGCGCAGGACGCGTTCGTCCGCTTCATGGCTGCCGGCATCACGGTCTGGCTGACCGTCCAGATGATCATCAACGTCGGGATGGTGCTCGCCCTGCTGCCGGTCATCGGCATCCCGCTTCCGATGCTGTCCTACGGTGGCTCGTCGCTGCTCCCGACGTTGGTCGCGGTGGGGCTGCTGCTGTCGTTCGCCCGCTCCGAGCCCGGCGCCCGAGCCGCCCTGCAGGCGCGGCGGCGCCGACGTCCCGCCGGCGTCACGGCGGTGGGCTGGGTCAGGCGCAACAGGTGACCGCGGCTTTGAGAGGCTGTCCCCTGTGAAGGTTCTGATGGCTGGAGGTGGGACCGCCGGTCACACCTCGCCACTGCTCGCGACCGCCGATGCTCTACGCAGGCTCGACGCCACGATCGAGGTCACCTGCCTCGGCACCCCCCGAGGTCTCGAGACCCGCGTCGTGCCGGAGGCGGGCTATCCGCTGGAGCTCATCCCGCCCGTGCCGTTGCCGCGCAAGCCGAACGCCGACCTCTTCCGCGTGCCCGCCAGGCTGCGTGGCGCAGTGAAGGCCGCCCTCGAGGTGGTCGACCGGATCGAGCCCGACGTCGTCGTCGGCTACGGCGGCTACGTCTCCGTTCCTGCCTACCTCGCCGCCCGCCGTCGCAAGCTGCCGCTCGTCGTGCACGAGCAGAACGCCTTGCCCGGCATCGCCAACAAGCTGGGTGCACGCTTCGCGCAGTGCGTCGCGACCAGCTTCCCCGACACACCTCTCCGGCGAGCGACGTACGTCGGGCTCCCGATCCGTCGCATGATCTCCACGCTCGACCGTGACGCGTTGCGGGGCGAGGCACGTGCGACCTTCGGGCTCGACCCTGACCGCCCGACGCTCCTCGTCACCGGGGGATCGCAGGGGGCGCGCCGGCTCAACCAGTCCATCTCCGGGGCGCATCAGGCCTTCGCCGACGCGGGTATCCAGGTGCTCCACGTCGTCGGGCCCAACGGGGAGGCGACCGTACGCCGTACACCCGACCAGGCGCCGTACGTCGTGCTTCCCTACGTCGACCGGATGGACCTCGCCTACGCGGCGGCAGACCTGGTCCTGTGTCGCTCAGGAGCGAGCAGCGTCACCGAGGCGGCCGCCGTGGGGCTACCCGCGATCTTCGTCCCGCTGCCCATCGGCAACGGCGAGCAGGCGCTCAACGCCCGACCTGTGGTCGACGCCGGCGGCGGCCTCCTGGTGGACGACGCGGCACTCACGCCAGAGTGGGTCGCGGCGACGGTGCCGGACCTCGCGACGGATCCCGCGCGGCTCGCCAAGATGGGAGCTGCCGCCTCTGCACTGATCCCCCGCGACGCCGACGAGAAGCTCGCGCAGCTCATCATCGGGGCGGCCCGGTGATCGTTCCTGTCCCTGAGGTGCTCCTTCCGGCCGACGAGCTCGGACGGGTGCACTTCGTCGGCATCGGTGGTGCGGGTCTGTCGGGCATCGCCAGGATCATGCTTGCCCGTGGCATCACGGTCAGCGGGAGCGATGCGAAGGAGTCCAACGCCGTCGAAGCGCTCCGTGCCCTGGGGGCGCGAGTGCACGTCGGTCATCGGGCCGAGCAGGTGCACGACGTTGACACCGTCGTCGTGTCGACGGCGGTCCGAGAGGACAACCCGGAAGTTGTCGAGGCGCGCGCGCAGGGGCTCCGGCTGTTACCCCGCAGCGCGGCACTCGACGCCGTGATGCAGGGACGTCGCGTGGTCGCCGTTGCGGGCACGCATGGGAAGACCACGACGACCAGCCTGCTCACCGTCGCGTTGCAGCACTGCGGCGCCGACCCGTCCTTCGCGATCGGCGGCGAGCTCAACGAGTCGGGCTCCAACGCGCACGACGGCAGTGGTGAGATCTTCGTGGCTGAAGCCGACGAGTCGGACGGCGCCTTCCTTGTGTATTCGCCATACGGCGCGCTCGTGACGAACGTCGAGGCCGACCACCTCGACACCTACGGCACCGAGGAGAACTACCGCGCCGCCTTCTCCCGCTTCCTGGACCGCATCGACCCGACCGGCTTCCTGGTGTGCTGCGCGGACGACGCGGGGGCGGCTGCTCTGGACGCCGAGGCGCGGGCCAAGGGGTTGCGCGTCATCGGCGTCGGTGAGTCGGCCTCGGCCGAGCTGCGGTGCGAGGACCTCGCCTTCGCCGGGTCGGCCTCACGATTCACGGTCGTCCAGCTCGGACGGAGGCTGGGCGAAATCACGCTGCAGATCCCCGGGCGTCACTACGTCCTCGACGCCATGGCTGCGCTGGGGGCGGGACTGGAGCTGGGCTTCACCTTCGCCGACCTGCGCCGAGGTCTGGAGGCGTACACCGGCACGCGTCGCCGGATGGAGTTCAAGGGCGAGGCAGCAGGGGTGCGCGTCTACGACAGCTATGCGCACCACCCGAACGAGATCAAGGGCGACCTGCAGGCAGCGCGCGCCCTGGCTGGCAGTGGGCGCGTGATCGCAGCCTTCCAGCCGCACCTCGTCTCGCGCACCAAGATCTTCGGGGTCGCGATGGGTCGCGAGCTCGGTGCGGCGGACGAGGTGGTCGTGATGGACGTGTACGTCGCGCGCGAGGACCCGGAGCCGGGCGTCAACGGCAACCTAGTCGCGAGCAACGTGCCCCTGCCACCTGAGCACGTTGCGTTCGAGCCCTCCTGGTCCCGCACCCCACTGAGGCTCGTCGAGCGCGCCAAGCCCGGCGACCTCGTCATCACGCTTGGCGCGGGAGACGTCACCCTGGTGGGCCCTGAGGTCCTTGAGCTGCTCCGTGAGCGAGAAGGCGCATGAAGACCGACGACCGGCGCAGGTTCGCCCGCCGGCGGATCGCGCGCCGTCTGGGCAGGCTCCGACCTCTCCTGACCGTCCTCGGTGTGGCTGCGGCCATCGGTGGGCTGGTCTGGCTCTTCTTCTTCTCGACTGTGCTCGCCGTCGAGAACGTCGACGTGAAGGGCACCGATGTCGTCTCGGTGGCCAAGGTCCGCGAGCTTGCGGATGTCCCTCTCGGGGATCCACTTGCTCGCATCGACACCGCTGCGGTGCAAGCGCGCGTCGAAGACCTCGCCGCGGTGAAGAGCGTCGAGGTGTCGCGCTGCTGGCCGGACACCGTCTGCATCGACATCACCGAGCGTCAGTCGGTCGCCGTGGTCGACAAGGAGGGCAACCTCTGGGGACTCGACGACAGCGGCATCCTGTTCCGCCAGTACACCGAGCGGCCAGCGGGGCTGCCCCTGGTCCGCATGAAGGCCACGACCTCGACCGACGCCTTGGCTGAGTCCGCGGAGATCATCGCCGCGCTGCCCGAGTCCATCGCCAAGCGCGTGGACTACCTCGACGTCCGTACCGTCGACGAGATCTCACTCCAGCTACGCAGCGGCGCGATCGTGATCTGGGGGAGCGCGGACGACTCGTACAACAAGGTGCGTGTTCTGGGGCCACTCCTCGAGGCGCGGCCCGGGGCGACCGAGTACAACGTCTCCGTCCCCGGAAGTCCCACCGCTCGCATGTGACCCCCTTTGCCGGGGATTGTTCGCCGTCGCGCGGCGTGTCTGCCGGACCTCACCAGCCCCGTGACCTAACTTCTTCATCAGGCACGAGGTTGACATAACTATAACCCTCTACTTCAGGGTTAGGGTTCTTTCCAACGGCGTGTCACTTCCCCGAAGGACCGGCAGCGTGGCGGCGAAGCCGACACGCTCGGTCAATCAGATCAGCAGCAATTCTTTTGTCCGCAGCTAGCGCGAGAGGGACGAGCCGTGGCAGCACCGCAGAACTACCTGGCCGTGATCAAGGTCGTAGGTATCGGTGGAGGTGGCGTCAACGCCGTCAATCGCATGATCGAGGTCGGCCTCAAGGGCGTCGAGTTCATCGCGATCAACACCGACGCCCAGGCGCTGCTGATGAGCGACGCCGACGTCAAGCTCGACATCGGACGCGAGCTCACTCGCGGTCTCGGTGCGGGCGCCAACCCGGATGTCGGTGGCAAGGCCGCCGAGGACCACGCCGAAGAGATCGAAGAGGTCATCAAGGGCGCCGACATGGTGTTCGTGACCGCGGGTGAAGGCGGTGGCACCGGCACCGGTGGTGCGCCGGTCGTCGCCCGCATCGCCCGGTCGTTGGGGGCACTGACCATCGGCGTGGTCACCCGCCCGTTCTCGTTCGAGGGTCGGCGCCGCGCCAACCAGGCCGAGGAGGGCATCGCCCAGCTCCGCGACGAGGTCGACACGCTCATCGTGATCCCGACCGACCGACTGCTGTCGATCAGCGACCGCAGCGTCTCGGTCCTCGATGCCTTCAAGCAGGCCGACCAGGTGCTGCTCCAAGGTGTCTCGGGCATCACCGACCTGATCACGACTCCGGGCCTGATCAACCTCGACTTCGCCGACGTCAAGTCGGTCATGTCGAGCGCCGGGTCGGCGCTCATGGGCATCGGCTCCGCGCGTGGCGAGGACCGTGCCGTCTCCGCTGCGGAGATGGCCGTCTCCAGCCCGCTCCTCGAGGCGTCGATCGACGGTGCACACGGGGTGCTGCTCTCCATCGCCGGTGGTTCGGACCTCGGTCTCTTCGAGATCAACGAGGCCGCTGCCCTGGTGGCGCAGGCGGTCCACCCCGAGGCGAACATCATCTTCGGTGCCGTGATCGACGACGCTCTCGGCGACGAGGTCCGCGTGACCGTCATCGCCGCAGGGTTCGACGGCGGTGCACCCAAGCGTCGCGACAGCGGCTCGGTGCTCCGACGCGAGCCGGCGCCGCAGGCGACCCAGGCCGAGGTCAAGGCTGCCGTGGCCGCGATGTCGGGGCCGAAGGACTCGGGCGCGACCCAGACGCTGACACAGTCCGCCCAGCCCCTGCCCCAGCAGGCACCGCCGACGCCGCGCCAGGTCCAGTTCGAGGACGACGAGCTCGACGTCCCCGACTTCCTGAAGTAGGCCCGCCGCTGTTCTGGTTCACAGACTCCCGTCGTGCTGTCGAGGTGGCATTCACCGACCGGCACGGCGGAGTCAGTGGGGGACCGTTCGCGTCGCTGAACCTCGCCATCCAGGGTGGGGACGATCCGGAATCAGTGGAGGAGAACCTCCGCCGGGTCGCGGCGAAGTTCAACGCGAACGGCCCCCTGGTCGGCATGCAGCAGGTGCACGGCTCGGTGACCGAGGTCGTCGCTGACGATTCCCGTACGCCGGTCTGCGACGGGCTCGTGACGGCCGCGCCCGGGGTGGCGCTCCTAGTGCGAGTGGCCGACTGCGTGCCCGTTCTCCTCGCCGATGTGGAGGCAGGGGTAGTGGGAGCCGCCCACGCTGGTCGCAAAGGTGTTTCCTCGGGGGTCGTCTCCGCCACCGTGCAACGAATGCGTGCGCAGGGGGCCTCGGGCTCGCTCGTCGCCTGGGTGGGACCGCACATCTGCGGCCTGTGCTACGAGGTGCCTGACGCCATGCGGGAGGAAGTCGCGGCCGTGGTCCCCGCCGCACACAGCACCACCTCCTGGGGCACGCCGGCGCTCGACCTGGGCGCTGCTGTCGCCGCCCAGCTCACCCTGCTCGACGTCGAGGTCATCGACGCCAGTCGCTGCACGCGTGAGCACGAGGACCTCTACTCCTTCCGGCGCGACGGTGCCGATGCGGGCCGCCTGGCCGGTCTGATCCGGATCAGCCCATGACCCGCCGGGACGAGATCGCCGCTGGGCTCGCGCTCACCCGCGGGCGGATCGCCGACGCCTGCGACGCCGCCGGTCGTGACCACGACGAGGTGACCCTGGTGGTGGTCACCAAGTACTTCCCCGCCTCGGACGTCCGACTGCTCCATGAGCTCGGCGTCACCGACGTGGGGGAGAACAGGCACCCCGAGGCCCGCGACAAGCAGGCGAAGTGCACGGACCTCGACCTCACGTGGCACTACATCGGCTCGCTGCAGAGCAACAAGGCAGCCGCCATCGCGGCGTACGTCGACGTCGTGCACTCGGTCGACCGCGCCAAGCTGCTGGGTCCGCTCGTGGAGGCCGGGCGGGCGCTTGACGTGCTCCTGCAGGTGGATCTGGACCCCGAGCCCAAGCCCGGACGCGGTGGTGCTCGACCCGAGGAGATCGCGAGCCTCGCCGAGCTGGTCCTCGAGGCGGAGCCACTCCGGCTGCGGGGCGTGATGTCGGTCGCGCCGCTGGGCGTCGACCCCGCCGCTGCCTTCGGCGTGCTCGCGGAAGTGGCGGCCGTCGTCCAACGTCTGGCGCCACACGCGACGTGGATCTCAGCAGGGATGAGTGGCGACCTGGAACAGGCGATCGGAGCCGGTGCGACACACGTGCGTGTCGGCTCCGCGGTCCTCGGTTCGAGGCCTTTGCACCGGTAATGTCAACGTCGAGACAGGTCCCTCGACCGGGGGACTAAAGCGGAAGGGCAATGTCATGAGCGGCGCGATGCGCAAGATGGGTGTCTACCTTGGCCTGCTCGAGGACACCGAGCGCTACGACGACTACGCCGAGTACGCCTCGTATGACGCGGAGCCAGAGCGTGCCCCCTCCCAGCGGCCTGCCCCGGTAGCACAGCTGGCCGAGCGCCGGCGCCCGGCCTCGCCTCAGGCGGCGCCGCAGGCCTTCGAGCTGTCCAGGATCACCACGCTGCACCCCCGGACCTACAACGAGGCCCGCGTCATCGGCGAGAACTTCCGTGACGGCATCCCGGTCATCATGAACCTCTCCGAGATGGACGACGGCGACGCCAAGCGACTCGTCGACTTCGCTGCCGGCCTGGTCTTCTCGGTGCGCGGCTCGATCGAGCGCGTCACGGCCAAGGTGTTCCTGCTGTCCCCGCCGAACGTCGCCGTGGCGACCGAGGACAAGCAGCGCCTGGCCGAGCAGGGCTTCTTCAATCAGTCTTAAGAACGGTCCCCCATCCCGGCGGTTGTGCCCCTTCTCTAGGATTCCCGCGTGAGGGATGTCGGTTACTTCATCAATTTTGTCCTGTACCTCTATCTCGGCCTGCTCTTCGCGCGTCTGGTGGTGGAGTGGGTGCAGGCGTTCGCGAGGTCCTGGACCCCTCACGGACCGCTCCTGGTGATCCTGGAGGTCGTCTACACGCTCACCGATCCGCCCATCAACTTCGTGCGGCGCTTCGTCCCACCCATCCGGATCGGCAGTGTCGCGATCGATGTGGCCTTCATCATCGTGCTGGTCTTCGTCTACGTCTTGCGGGCCCTGAACGCCGCGATCTTCTTTTCGTAGGCAGAGACTCTTGTGGCGGATGTGACTCGGTCCGTTATTCTTCAACCGGCTTGATGTCTCGATACCCCGAACACCCTGACCCACGCGGTCTGGGAGTACGGTGGCTACGGACAGCGGGGCTCACGGAACAAGTGAGGCCGCCGCGCCGACGTGAACGACTATTTTTGTAAAGGGTGAGGTCATGCCGCTGACGCCTGAGGACGTAAGCAACAAGCGCTTTACTCCGGTGCGCCTGCGCGAGGGCTACGACATGGGCGAGGTCGACCAGTTCCTCGATGAGGTCGAGGCCGAGCTCGCACGCCTCACCCGTGAGAACGAGGACCTGCGTACCAAGCTCAGCGCAGCGCAGGCCGGGGGAATGGCAGCTGCACCGCCGCCGGCGCCGGTAGAGGAGAAGAAGCCCGAGCCAGTCAAGGCGCCTGAGCCCGTGCCGGCTCCTGTCGTCGCGGCGCCCGCGGTCGAGAAGATCCAGGTCGCCACCGTCGCGGACGCGTCCAGCGCTGCCGCCCGACTGCTCGAGATCGCCACGAAGAACGCCGACGAGCTCGAGAACATGGCGAAGAACGATGCCGACAAGATCATCGGGGAGGCCCGCACCAAGGCCGAGCGCCTCGAGACCGAGTCCAAGACCAAGGCCGAGCGCCTCGAGTCCGACGCCCGCACCCGCGCGCAGATGCTCGATGCCGAGACCGCAGAGCGTCGCCAGCAGCTGTTCGGCGACCTCGAGAAGGAGCGGGACAAGCTCAACGCCGAGGTGGAGAATCTCCGCTCGTTTGAGCGCGAGTACCGCTCCCGCCTCAAGAGCTACTTCCGTCAGCAGCTCGAGTCCCTCGAGGGCAACGGCGAGGCGGCCACCATCGGTGGCGACGAGCACGCTCCGAAGCGCCTCAAGTCGCTGCTCGGCGACGAAGCGCAGGCCTGAGACTCACGCAGTACGTCGAAGCGGCCGGTCCCCTCTCGGGGGCCGGCCGCTTCCACGTCTCAGCCTGAGGTCGCGCCTTTCGAGTCTGCCGACGCCTTCGCGACGCTGAACCGGAGTCCGAGCTCGGCGTCCTCGATCACCTTGGCCTCTGGAGCCGCCTCGGTAACCGACACTGCCAGCACCTCGTCCGCGACCGCCGCTTGGTGCTCACGCAGGGCCGCTGCCAGCTCGGTGCTGGTCGACTCCCAGGTCAGCGTGATCCGGTCGGTGACCTGGAAGCCGCTGCTCTTGCGGGCGTCCTGAACCAGGCGCACCACCTCGCGTGCCAGTCCGGCACGCACAAGCTCAGGGGTGAGCTCGAGGTCGAGCGCCACGGTCTCCCCCTGCTCGTTGACGACCGACCAACCCTCGCGCGGCCGCTCGGACACGATCACCTCGTCGGGCAGCACCTCGACGGGCGAGCCGTCCACGACCACGGTCGCGGAGCCCGCGCCGAGAGCGGCAGCGAGCTCGGCTGCGTCGGAGGCGGCGATGGCGGCTGCGACGACCGGAGTCTGCTTCGCGAACCGCTTGCCCAGGGCGCGGAAGTTTCCCTTGGCCTCGAAGTCGACGAGGTCGCCGGCCGAGGAGAAGGGCTCGATCGAGCCGACGTTGAGCTCGTCAGCCACCTCGGCCCGAAGCTCGTCGGTCAGCGCGGCATACGCCGAGGACGCGATCAGAGCTCGGCGCAAGGGCTGCCGGGTCTTCACCTTGGCGTCCGCGCGGGCGGACCGACCCAGCTCGACCAGACGGCGGGCCAGCGCGACACCACTCGACAGGGAGTCGTCGACCGACGCCGAGTCGTACGACGGCCAGTCGGCAAGGTGCACCGACTCAGGTGCGTCGGCGACGACGGTGCGCACTGTGTCCTGCCAGACCCGCTCGGTGATGAACGGCGTGAGGGGTGCCAGCAGCCGCGTCAGGGTCTCGAGCGTGGCGTGCAGCGTCTCGAGCGCCGCCGGGTCGCCGTCCCAGAACCGGCGCCGTGAGCGTCGGACGTACCAGTTCGACAGGTCGTCGACGAACTGCGTCATCAGGGTGCCGACCCGTTGCGTGTCGAAGTTCTCCAGCGCGTCCGTGATGCCACCGACCAGTCGAGCGGTCTCGGCGTGCAGCCACCGGTCCAGGACCGGGCGCTCGGCGACCGGGGGAGCGGGCACCGAGCCAGGGGTCCAGCCCGCGGTGCGGGCGTAGAGGACGTGGAAGGCCACGCTGTTCCAGTAGGTCAGGAGCACCTTGCGGACCGTCTCCTGGATCGTGGCGTGGCCGACGCGGCGAGCCATCCAGGGCGAGCCCGACGCGGCCATGAACCAGCGCACCGCGTCGGCACCGTGCTCGTCCATCAGCGGGATCGGCTCCAGGATGTTGCCCAGGTGCTTCGACATCTTGCGGCCGTCCTCGGCGAGGATGTGGCCCAGGCAGACGACGTTCTTGTACGACGACTCGTCGAAGACGAGCGTGCCGATCGCCATCAGCGTGTAGAACCAGCCGCGGGTCTGGTCGATCGCCTCGCAGATGAAGTCGGCGGGGTAGGCCGTCTCGAGTTTCTCGACCGAGCCCTCGGCGTACGGGTAGCCCCACTGCGCGAACGGCATCGCGCCACTGTCGAACCACGCGTCGATGACATCGAGGACCCGCATCGACTGCTTCTGGCAGGTCGGACAGGCGAAGGTGACGTCATCGACGTACGGGCGGTGCGGGTCGAGGCCCGACTGGTCCGTGCCGGTCAGCGTCGACAGCTCGGCCAGCGAGCCGACGCAGACCTGGTGCCCGTCCTCGCACCGCCAGATCGGCAGCGGCGTGCCCCAGTAGCGGCGTCGGGAGAGGGCCCAGTCGATGTTGTTGTTCAGCCAGTCGCCGTAGCGGCCGTTCTTGATGGTGGCTGGGTACCAGTTGGTGCGCTCGTTCTCCCGGAGGAGCTCGTCCTTGCGAGCCGTCGTGCGGATGTACCAGGAAGGCTGGGCGTAGTAGAGGAGGGCCGTGTGGCAGCGCCAGCAGTGTGGGTACGTGTGCTCGTACGAGAGGTGCCGGAACATCAGTCCGCGAGCGTTGAGGTCCTTCACCAGGTCGGTGTCCGCATGCTTGAAGAACTGGCCGCCGACGAGGCGCACGTCGGCTTGGAAGTGGCCGTCGGGTCCGATCGGGTTCACGACCGGGAGCCCGTACGCGCGACAGACCTGCATGTCGTCCTCGCCGAACGCGGGTGCCTGGTGCACCAGCCCGGTGCCGTCTTCGGTCGTGACGTAGCTGCCGAGCACGACGATGTGCGCTGGTGCCGGGAAGTCGACGAGGTCGAAGGGACGCTGGTACTCCCAGCGCTCCATCGAGGAGCCCTCGAACCGGTCGCTCACCGTCCAGCCCTCGCCCAGGACGGTGTCGAAGAGCGCCTCGGCCACGACCAGCGTCTCGTTGCCATCACTAGCGGCGACGTAGCTGACCTCGGGGTTGACCGCGACCGCGGTGTTGGAGACGAGCGTCCACGGTGTCGTGGTCCACACGAGCAGCGCTGCACTGCCGGCGTGCGGTCCGCTGGTCAGCGGGAAGCGCACGAAGACGGACGGGTCGGTGACGGTCTCGTAGCCCTGGGCGAGCTCATGGTCCGAGAGGCCGGTGCCACAGCGCGGGCAGTACGGCGCGACGCGGTAGTCCTCCACGAGGAGGCCCTTGTCGTGGATCTGCTTGAGCGCCCACCAGACCGACTCGACGTACTCGCTGTCCATCGTCTGGTACGGCTCGCGCATGTCGACCCAGCAGCCCATGCGCTCGGTCATCTGCTCCCACAGATCCACGTGGCGCAACACTGACTCGCGGCACTGGGCGTTGAACTCGGCAACGCCGTACGCCTCGATGTCGCCCTTGCCGCTGAAGCCGAGCTCCTTCTCGACCGCAAGCTCGACCGGGAGACCGTGGCAGTCCCATCCGCCCTTCCGGTTGACCTGGAAGCCCTGCATGGTCTTGAACCGGGGGAAGACGTCCTTGAACGTCCGCGCCTCAACGTGGTGGGTGCCCGGCCGGCCGTTTGCGGTGGGCGGTCCCTCGTAGAAGGTCCATGCCTGGGCACCCTCGTTGCGGCGCACGGACTTGACGAACGTGTCGTTGTCGCGCCAGAGGGCCATCACCTCGCGCTCCAGCGCGGGCAGGTCGACCTGGGGCGGGACGGGGCGGTACTCGGTCACGGGGTTCCTTCGTCGTCTCGGTGCTGACGAAGGGACGAGCCCCGACCTCTCGGTCGCGTGCCCGCGGTACCACCCTTCTTGGCGGCCACCGGAGTGGTCCGCCCTCTCAAAGTCGCCGCAGTCGGGTCTAACGCCCGAAATTTCCGATTTGCACCGGTTCTTCAGGCCTCTTCCGACGGCTCAGGGGTGATCTTCGCTCCGGACAACACCCCCAGGCTCTCACCGTCCCTGGGTCGCTGCCGGCTGTGCTCGGAGCTACTCGTCCCGTCCACGCCTTGCGGTCGGACCCAGTCTGCCAGACCCCGGCATACCCCTTCATCCCGGTTTCATCCCCGTTGGACAAGGTTGGGCGTGGTCAGTTGTTTCGAACAAGGGGTCGGCATATTCTCGCGGCACGCTGTGGCGGACACCACAGGCTTCTGAGCGTGTAGAAGCAACCGACTGACTAGGGGACGTGCACTGATGGCACGAGCGACTGGCGGCAGGCTGGCAGCCGCAGCGAAGCGGGTGACGTCGAGCGTGTCCCGCACCGCGAAGGCGGCTCCGGCGAAGAAGGCGGCGGCGAAGAAGGCTCCGGCCAAGAAGGCCGCGGCGAAGAAGGCCCCCGCCAAGAAGGCTGTGGCCAAGAAGGCTCCCGCGAAGAAGGCCGCCCCCGCGAAGAAGGCTCCGGCGAAGAAGGCGGCGGCGAAGAAGGCTCCGGCGAAGAAGGCGGCCCCAGCCAAGAAGTTGGCCCCGGCCAAGAAGGCGGCGGCGAAGAAGGCCCCCGCCAAGAAGGCGGCCCCCGCCAAGAAGGCCCCCGTCAGGAAGACTGCCGCCGCAACCAGGACTGCGCCCGCCAAGGGTCCTGCGCCCAAGAAGGCTCCCGTCAAGAAGACGGCCGCGAAGACGACTCCGACGAAGACCACCACCACGGCGAAGGCCACCCCGGCGCGCAAGGCCACAGCGCTCGCATCGACCCGCCGAGGCTCGCAGAAGCTCGCGGTCAAGGCCGACGAGTCGCCCTGGACCGCCAAGGAGCTCGCCGAGGTGCGCGCCGACCTCGAGTCCGACCGGGACCGCCTGCGGTCCGAGCTGAACCTCGCCGAGCACGAGCTCGCCGACCTCATGCGTGACGCCGGTGATGGCGCCGGCAACGACCAGGCCGACGTCGGTTCGACGACCTTCGAACGCGACCACGAGATGAGCCTGGCCAACAACGCGCGCGACATGCTCACCCAGACCGAACACGCGCTCGAGCGCATCGACGACGGCACCTACGGCGTGTGTGAGAGCTGTGGTCAGCCCATCGGCAAGATGCGGTTGATGGCATTCCCGCGTGCGACACTGTGCCTGCCATGCAAGCAGCGCCAGGAGCGTCGCTGACCACCAGCGACGACAACAACCCCTCTGACGGGCAGGGGTCTCGCCGACCCCTTCTGCTCTTCTTCATCGTCGCCGTGACGGCGTACGCCCTCGATCTGGGCACCAAGATCCTTGCGGTGGAGAAGCTCACCGGCGAACCGCCGGTCGAGGTCGTCGGGTCGTTGCTGAAGCTCAACCTCGCGCGCAATCCCGGAGCCGCGTTCAGCACCGGTACGTCGTACACGGTCGTACTGTCGTGCATTGCCGTCGGGGCCGTCGCCGTCGTGCTGTGGTACTCCAGGCGGCTCGCGAGCCCGCTGTGGGCGGTCGGCCTCGGCTGCCTGCTCGGCGGTGTGCTCGGCAACCTGACCGACCGGATCTTCCGCGAGCCCGGCGTCATGCGTGGGCACGTCGTGGACTTCCTGCAGCTCCCGAACTGGCCGGTCTTCAACGTGGCCGACATCTGCATCAACGTCGCAGCGGGCGTGATCATCCTGCAGGCGATCCGGGGCGTGAGCATCGCGGGGCACCGCGAGAAGAAGCGTGGAGCCGTCGAGTCGTGAGTGAGCTTCGCACGGTCAGCGTTCCCGAGGGACTCGCCGGCGAACGCGTAGACGCGGCCATGGCCAGGGTGTTCGGCTTCTCCCGCTCCAAGGCCGCCGACCTGATCGCCGCCGGCAAGGTGACGATCGACGGTCATGCGGTCGCCAAGTCCGAGCGGGTCGTGCCCGGGTCCGTGCTCGAGGTCGAGATCCCCGACGAGGTCGACCCGGTCGCGATCGTCCCCGAGATCGTCGAGGGCATCAAGATCATCCACGACGACGACGCCATCGTCGTGATCGACAAGCCGGTGGGGGTTGCCGTCCACCCGAGCCCGGGCTGGAAGGGGCCGACGGTGGTGGGGCACCTGGCGGCTGCGGGATTCCGCATCGCGACGAGCGGGGCCTCCGAGCGACAGGGCATCGTGCAGCGCCTCGACGTGGGCACGTCCGGCGTCATGGTGATCTGCAAGTCGGAGTACGCCTACTCCCGGCTCAAGAACGCCTTCCGCCGCCGCGACGTCGACAAGACCTACCACGCCATGGTCCAGGGACACCCGGACCCGCTGCGCGGCACGATCGACGCACCCATCGGCCGCAACCCGAAGTACGACTACAAGTTCGCGGTGCGTGACGACGGTCGGCACAGCATCACCCACTACGAGACGCTTGAGGCGCACCGGTTCGCCTCGCTGCTCGAGATCAAGCTGGAGACGGGTCGTACCCACCAGATCCGGGTCCACATGGCTGCGCTCAAGCACCCCTGCGTCGGTGACATGACCTACGGCGCGGACCCGGTTCTGGCCGGTCGGGTGGGCGTCGAGCGCCAGTGGCTGCACGCCGTACGCCTCGGTTTCGAGCACCCCGACTCGGGAGAGCAGGTGGAGTACGAGTCGGACTACCCCGACGACCTAAAGGCAGCGCTGGAGGTGATCCGTGACATCCACTGAGGTTCTGCTGCGGCGGGCGACGGAGGACGACAGCGACGCGGTTGCCAACGTCTACATCAGCGCCCGAAAAGCGGCACCGATGCCGCCACCGGTCCACACCGATGAGGCGATCAGGTACTGGATCGACGGCAAGCTGCAGGGGTACGACGAGACCTGGGTCGCGGAGGTCGGCGGACGCATCGTCGGATTCGCCAGGCTGGCCGACGCCTGGCTCGACGACCTGTACGTCGTACCGTCCCACTCCGGCCAGGGCATCGGTACGACGCTCCTCGAGCTCGTGAAGTCCCTCCGGCCTGAGGGGTTCTCACTCTGGGTCTTCGAGACCAACGAGCCGGCCAGGCGGTTCTACGAGGCCCGAGGGCTGGTCGAGCTCCAGCGCACCGACGGCACCGCCAACGAGGAAGGCGCTCCGGACCTCCGCGTGGCTTGGCCGGGGGAGCAGCCACTGCAGTTCCTCCGTGGACTGGTGGACGAGGTGGACGCCGAGCTCGGGGCGGTGCTGGAGCGCCGGGCTGCCTTGACCCGGGCGATCCAGGGCTACAAGCCTGTCGGCGGGCACGCTGGTCGCGACGCCGAGCGCGAGCGGCAGATCGCCGAGCGGATGAGTGAGCAGGCTCCCCGGCTTGGGGCGGAGCGCCTGCAGCGCATCATCCACACGGTGATCACCGAAAGCCTCGACACCGCCGACTGACCTCGGACCCGGCTTGGGGCCGTCTAGACCGCCGCTGTGGTGTGGGTCGCCTCGAGCCCCGGATTGCCGCACGAGCCCCCGCGCAGGCGTGTGACCGCGCTTACAACGCGGTTTGGCTGCCGCGCGCTCCTCTGGCCCACTGGAGGCACCGCTTGCAACAGCAAGCAGGTGCACAAGTGAACAGCCGGGAGCGGGAACGCCGAGTCCTACCCGTCCGCGCCCGGCCCAGCATTGACCAGCGACATCAACCGCACGGGTAGGAGTGGACCCACCACAGGCGTGGGAAGGAAACCCCGCCATGCCTGCCACTGCCAAGCCCGCCCTGCGCCTCGCCCAGACCCTGGTGATGCCGCTCCTCGTGACCGCGATCCTCGTCGGCGTGAGCCTGACCGCCCACGAAGCGCACGCCTCGGAACCCGTCAGCGTTCCCACGGTGCAGACGTTCGAGCCGGTCACGAAGCTGAAGAAGAAGCCGATCCCGCTCGCCGACCGCTTCGTCTCACCGGTCTCCGGGTACCGGCTCACGGCCCGCTTCGGTGCGAGCGGCCTCTGGGCAAGCAGCCACACCGGACTCGACTTCGCTGCCCCGACGGGGACCGCCATCCGCTCCATCACAAGCGGTGTGGTCACCGAGGTGGCGTACGCCGGCTCGTACGGCTACCGCACGATCGTGCGCAACGACGACGGCGTGGAGTTCTGGTACTGCCACCAGACCAGCACCGATGTCGGCGTGGGCCAGCGCGTCATGCCCGGTGACTTCGTCGGCACGGTCGGCTCCACCGGCAATGTCACCGGCCCGCACCTGCACCTCGAGGTCCGCCCCGGCCCGGACAGCCCGGTGGACCCGTTCGCCTTCCTGGCGCAGCACGGCGTGCACGTTTGACCGAGAAGGAGTGTCGGCGGTTCCTGCCACGATGCATCGCGTAGGGTGAGGTTCTTCCCCCGGACACCAGGCCCTGCATGCGTGTCTGCATCCTGTCAGCTCGAACCTCCGGAAGGGGCCCTCGTCGATGTCGGGCGGGTCATCTGACTCTTTCGTGCACCTGCACGTCCACACCGAGTACTCCATGCTCGACGGAGCGGCACGTCTAGACGAGATGTTCGCGCGCACCGCCGAGCTCGGCATGGGCGCCATCGCGATGACCGACCACGGCAACGTGTTCGGGGCTCACGAGTTCTGGTCCAAGGCCAAGGCTCACGGTGTGAAGCCCATCATCGGATGCCTGGTTGCGGGCCAAGAGATCGTGACAGCTCGGGGCGTTGTGCCCGTCGAGGAGATTGTGGTTGGGGACCGCGTGCTGACCCACTTGGGTCGATTCAAGCCGGTTGTCCGCACGATGAGGAGGCCGTATAGCGGGCGTGCCTACACGGTGGGCTTAGCGGGTCGGTATGGCCGCACGCTGACGCTGACCGAGGAGCATCCAATCCTCGTGAGGACGTCAGACGGCCTCGTCGATTGGAAGAAACCCGCCGATGTGCCAGTCGAAACGCGCGCCCGCGTCCGCGGGGTGAAGGATTGGGCGTCGTACGTATGTCTCCCAAGGCTCAAGGAACAAACAACTAGCCTCAATCTGCTTGAGTACCTGCCGGCCGACTTCCGTGTCGACGCAGCTGGAGCAGTGTCGCGGGACTACGAGTCCAAGTACCGCGCTAGCCACGTGTGGCCACGTGTGCCGACATTGCTGGCGCTGACCGACGAGCTTGGCTACCTGATGGGGATGTTCGCGGCTGAGGGTTCACTCGGCACGCGGCGCGGCGAATTGACGGGTGACGTGACTTTCTCGTTGCACGCATCGGAGCTCGCGTACGCGGACCAGATCGAGAAGATTGCTGAGGGATTCGGCGCGGAGACCCGGCGGTACAAGCCAAAGGGGCGACCCAACTCGCTTGAGGTCCATTTCGCCTGCCTTCCTCTCGCGTACATGCTCCGGCACCTGATTGGGTCTAGTGCTGCCGGTAAGCGGGTGCCTGAAGAGGTCTTGAACGCGCCCGAGTCGGTCCGGCGAGCGTTTGTCAGCGGGATGTTGGACGGAGATGGAAAGCAGCCGAGTGAAAGCAATCCCTCGGGGCGTCGCGATCTGAAGACAGCTTCGCCGCATCTCGCCTGGGGCCTGCGAACAATGCTCGCAGACCTCGGACATTGGGCGACCGTCTCGACGGGGTCAAGTCTGGGCGATTTCCCGCAGGGTCCCTCGAACCATCGCTACAACTGGTACTACGTGGCGGTCACATTTGGACGGAAATCCGCGTACACCTTTAGCGACGACGAGTTCACCTACAAGCCAATCAGGTCTGTGACACCGGTTGACCTGGAGTGCGACGTCTACAACTTCGAAGTTGAGGGAGACAACTCCTACGTCTCAGACTTCGTGTTGCACAACTGCGAGGTTTACGCGACGCCGAACACCTCCCGGTTCGAGCGCAAGCGCGTCCGCTGGAACAACGGCGGCGACGACGACGTCTCGGGCGGCGGCGCGTTCACCCACATGACCATGCTCGCCGAGACGACCGCAGGCATGCACAACCTGTTCAAGATGTCGTCCCGGGCGAGCCTCGAGGGCTACTTCTACAAGCCTCGGGTCGAGCGCGAGCTGATGGCTGAGTACGCCAGCGGCCTCATCGCGACGACCGGCTGCCCCAGCGGCGAGGTCCAGACCTGGCTGCGCATCGGCGACTACGCCAAGGCCCGCGAAGCCGCAGGCGACTTCCAGGACATCTTCGGCAAGGACAACTTCTTCCTCGAGCTGATGGACCACGGGCTGAGCATCGAGTCGAGGGTCCGTGCCGACCTCCTCAAGCTCGGCCGGGACCTCGGCCTCCCGCTCGTCGCGACCAACGACTCCCACTACACGCGTGAGGAGGACGCCCCGTCGCAGGAGCACCTGCTGTGCATCAACTCCGGCAGCACGATGAGCGACCCCAAGCGCTTCAAG
>DATILB010000391.1:0-6177 GCA_035477015.1 Nocardioidaceae bacterium
TCTTCACGGTGATCATCCAGGGCGGCTCGGCCGGCGCCTTCCTCTCGAACTTCACGGCCCTGTCCAGCCTCGCCGACCTGATCATCGGCATGGTCAAGGCCATCACGTTCGGCTGGCTCGCAGCGATCGTCGGCTCGTACAAGGGCCTGACCGCGGGCGGTGGCCCGAGCGGGGTCGGTCGTGCGGTCAACGAGGCCGTGATCATCGCCTTCATGCTGCTGTTCTTCCTGAACGCGCTGATGACCGCTGTGTACTTCCAGGTCGTTCCGCAGGCGGGCCTCTGATGGCCACGCTCACGTCGATCGGAATGGGCGTTCTCAAGGCTCGGAGCAGGCAGTTCGAGGAGTACGGCGACCAGCTGCTGTTCTACGTCAAGGCACTCGCCTGGACCCCTCGAGCGATCCGCCGCTACCGGAAAGAGATCCTCAACATCCTCGCCGAGGTGGCGTTCGGCACCGGAGCGCTGACGATGATCGCCGGCACGGTCGGCGTCATCGCGTTCCTCTCCTTCTTCGCCGGCACCGAGGTCGGTCTTCAGGGCTACGCCTCGCTGAGCCAGATCGGTGTCTCGAAGTTCACGGCCTTCATCTCGGCATACTTCAACACCCGTGAGGTCGCACCCCTGGTCGCTTCCATCGCACTCGCCGCGACCGTCGGCTGCGGCTACACCGCGCGGCTTGGCGCCATGCGGATCAGCGAGGAGATCGACGCGCTCGAGGTGATGGCAGTGCCGTCGCTGCCGTTCTTGGTCACCACCCGGATGATCGCGGCCTTCCTCGCGGTGATCCCGCTGTACATCGTGGCGCTCTTCTCGTCGTACCTCTCGCCCCGGCTGATCACCACGATGATCTTCGGGCAGTCGACAGGCACCTATGACCACTACTTCCTGGTGTTCCTGCCACCGATCGACATCCTCTACAGCTTCCTGAAGCTGATCTTCCTGGCCGTCGCGGTGATCCTGATCCACTGCTACTACGGCTACAGCGCGAGTGGCGGCCCTGCGGGCGTCGGCATTGCCGTCGGCCGGGCGATCCGGACGTCCATCGTCACCATCGTGGTCGCCGACTTCTTCCTGAGCTTTGCCATCTGGGGTTCGAACACCACCGTGCGGATCACGGGATGAGTGGGTGCTGACCAGATGCTGCTAGTGAACATCCATCGCGAAGAGCCGCGCGAGCACGTCAAGCTGTTCCTCGCCGGCGTGGTATTCGTCAGCGTGATCGCTGGGCTGATCGCCGTTTCGATCGGCATCTACAACAAGACGTTGTTCGACACCGTCACCACCGTGACCCTCCAGGCCGACCGGGCCGGGCTCCAGCTCCCCAAGTACGGCGACGTCCGCTACAACGGCGTGCTCGTCGGTCAGGTTCGCAGCATCTCCCAGACGGGGGACAAGGCGATCATCGAGCTCGGGCTGGAGCCGTCGGACGCGCAGCTGATCCCGGAGAACGTCGAAGCGAACATCCTGCCGACCACCTTGTTCGGCCAGAAGTTCGTCTCTCTCGTCGACCCGACCTCGCCAGGACCTCTCGGCATTCAGGACGGCACGGTGATCCCCAGCGAGCGGGTGCATACGTCCACTGAGCTCAGCGACGTGCTCAACCGGCTCTTTCCGTTGCTCCGTGCCGTGCGGCCGGTCGACCTGAGTGCAACGCTGTCGGCTCTGGCCACGGCCTTGAACGGTCGGGGCGAGGCGGTTGGCCAGACGCTCGACCGCCTGGACGGCTACCTCACCGCGATCAACCAGCACCTCCCCACGTTGCAGGAGGACCTTCGCCTGCTCGGCACGGTCGCGGATGCCTACAACGTGGCAGCGCCCGACCTGGTCGCTGCGCTCGGCAACCTCACCATCACCTCGCGCACGATCGCCGCGAAGAAGCAGGGCGTCGCCGGACTTCTCGGCGACCTGCGAAACGTCGCCGTCGACGGTGCTGAGCTGTTGGAGCAGAACGAGGCCAACCTGATCCGTGAGGGTGACCTCGCGGTGCCGCTCGTCCGGCTGCTGGAGAAGTACGCTCCGGAGTACAACTGCCTGCTGCGCGGCATCGCGGCGTACAAGCCGGTGCTGCTGAAGACGTTCGCGGGCGGCGAGGTCAAGCAGTACGTCGAGTTCCCCTCACCCCAGGTGCGCGCGTACGACGAGCGCGACATCCCCGAGTACAACGACACGCGCGGTCCCCGCTGCATAGGGCTGCCGAACAATCCGCCAATCCCGTGGCCCGGCTACGACACCGACAACGGCACGAACCTCGACAACCCGAGGGGCCGGGGTACGTCGTACTTCCCGGGCGGCTCGGGTGTGGGTCGGCTCTTCAGCGGCGTGCTGGGCAGCGCGACGAGCGATTCCGGCGCAGACGTGAGCTCGACGCCCGACGGACGTCGTGCGACTGCGGCCGAGCTGAGCACGCGCAGCGGCCTTCCGGCCGGCGACCTGACCACGCTCGGCACCCTGATGTACGGACCCATGGCTGGGGGTGCACAGTGACCACCTCCGGGAGTCGGGCTCGCGGCGGCGCGAACCGCAAGGTCCTGGGCGCTGTCATCCGCCTGAGCATCTTCTCGGCCGTCTCGCTGCTCGTGACGGGGACCCTCGTCGCCATCATGGGCAAGTTCGGCGGCGGTGACACCCACGAGTACACCGCGATCTTCGCCAACGCCAGCATGGTTCAGAAGGGCGACGACGTGCGGGTCGCCGGAGTTGTCATGGGCAAGGTCACCGGCGTCGAGATCCACGATCGCAACCGGGCGATGGTCAAGTTCACGGTCAAGACCGAGCTCCCGCTCACCACAGCCAGTCGTGTCGAGATCAGGTTCCTCAACCTGGTCGGCGACCGTTACGTCACCGTCCTCGAGGGCGAGCCGGGGGCGCCGAAGCTGGACGTCGGGGGCACGATCCCGATCGAGCAGACGACGCCTGCCCTCAACCTGACCGCGCTGTACGACGGGTTCGCCCCGCTCTTCTCGGCGCTGGCCCCCGAGGACGTCAACGAGCTCTCGCTGAACCTCATCCGGGTGCTGCAGGGCGAAGGCGGCACGATCGAGGGGCTCCTCTCGCACACGGCTTCGCTGACCTCTGCGATCGCGAATCGCGACCAGCTCGTCGGGCAGGTCATCGGCAACCTGAACACCCTGCTGACCACGGTCGACAGTCGGCACCGTCAGCTGACCGTCCTGGTCAAGGAGCTGCGCCGGTGGGTGGGCGGCCTCGCGGAGGACCGCATCCAGATCGGGAACTCGGTGGCCAACCTGTCGAGCCTGACCGAGCTCCTCGCCGAGCTGCTGGTGGAAGGGCGGCCGCTGCTCAAGGACGACATCGCTGAGCTGCGCACGCTGACCAAGATCCTTGCCTCGCCGAGCGGCAAGGCGGTGCTGAACAAGATCCTCACGAACCTGCCCGAGATGCTCGAGGACCAGACCCGGACCGGCACCTACGGCAGCTGGTACAACTACTACGTCTGCGGGGCGAAGTTCGAGATCACCCTGCCGAAGGGTCTGGACATTCCGGGGCTCAACCTCATCACCGACCAGCTGCGCAACTTCGGGATCCGGTCCACCGCTCCGAGGTGCAACAAATGAGGCGGTACACCGAGCAGCAGGTCGTCCGGATCGGCGTCATCGCCGTGATCGTCGCCGTGCTGTTGATGGCGGCGGCACTGAACCTGCAGAAGTTCCCTGGCTTCCGGGGCGTGTCGTACGAAGCGGCGATCAGCGACGCGAGCGGCCTGCACAAGGGGAACATGGTCCAGGTCGCAGGAATCAGGGTCGGCCGCGTCGGCTCCATCGACCTCGCGGGTGACCATGTCATCGTTCACTTCTCGGTCGACCCCGACGTCCGTTTCGGTGACGAGACCACGGCATCGGTGGAGGTGCTCAACCTCCTCGGCGAGAAGTACCTCGAGCTGACGCCGGCCGGAGCGGGCGACACCGAAGGCGGCGCGAGGATCCCGATCGAGCGCACCAGTGCCAGCTACGACATCGTCAAGGTGTTCACCGAGCTGACCGACACCACTGAGCGCATCGACATCCCGCAGCTGCAGGAGGCGCTCACCACGGTCGCCGGCACCATGAACCGCACCAGCGACGAGGCCCGCACCGCGTTCGACGGCCTGGCGAGGCTCTCGGAGTCCATCGCGTCCCGTGATGCCGAGCTGCAGTCGCTGCTGAAGCACGCCAACTCCGTCTCGCGCCTGCTGGCCGAGCGCAAGGGCGACATCGTCAACCTGGCCAAGCAGGGCGACCTGATCCTGCAGGAGCTCAGCAAGCGCAAGGAAGCGATCCACACGCTGCTGCTGAACACCGGCGTCCTGGCCGACCAGCTCGGTGGGCTGGTGGATGACAACCAGGCCCAGCTGAAGCCGATGCTGCAGCAGCTCGCCGACGTCAACCACCTGCTGCTCTCCCGGGAGAAGGCGCTCCGCGCCTCGATCCACAACCTCGGGCCCTACGTCTCCATCCTGTCCAACATCATCGGCACGGGGCCGTGGTTCGACGCGTACGCCGTGAACCTCCTCCACCTCGCGTCCGGCGAGTTCGTACCGGCGGCGGGCTGAGCCATGACCTGGATCAAGAACCTCCCCAAGGGCCTCGTCGCCGTGGTCGTCGTCCTGCTGCTGGCAGCCGGTTTCCTCGTCCTTCGGGGCGGCGGCGACCAGAGGACGGTGGTCGCGCACTTCAGCAGGGCCGTGTCGCTCTTCCCCGGTAGCGAGGTACGCATCCTCGGCGTCCACGTGGGAGAGGTGCTGTCGGTCGTGCCCGAGGGCAACACGGTGCGCGTCGAGATGACGTACGACACCGACTTCCCGGTCCCTGAGGGCGCGAAGGCGGTCATCATCACGCCGACCCTCACCGCGGACCGCTTCGTGCAGCTGACACCGGCGTACGACGGTGAGGGTCCGGTGCTCAAGGACGGCGACGAGATCGAGGTCCAGGACACGGGCGTGCCGGTCGAGCTCGACCGGATCTACCGGAGTCTCTCCGACCTCACCGAGGCGTTGGGCCCCAACGGCGTCAACAAGAACGGCACCTTGAACAACGTACTCAAGGCCGGCTCGAAGTTCCTCGAGGGGCAGGGCCGCAAGGCCAACACCACGATCATCAACCTGTCCCGGGCGTTGAAGACCTTCGGCGACGGTAGTAGCGACCTCTTCGGCGCCGTGGCCGCTCTCAACGAGTTCGCCGGAGCCCTGGCCGCCGACGACGATGCCGTGGCGGCGTTCATGCAGGACCTCGGCGACGTCTCCCAGCAGCTCGCGGGGGAGAAGGACGAGCTGTACGGCGCGCTCAAGAACCTTGCGGACGTGCTGGGCAAGGTCGAAGGCTTCGTCAAGGGAAACCGCGGCCTCCTCACGTCGAGCGTCAAGGACCTCGGGCGCATCCTCGGCACGATCGCTGCCGAGAAGACCGCGCTGGAGTCGGTCCTCGAGATCGGCCCGACGGCGATGGGCAACCTGGTCAACGCATGGGACCCCGTGACGAGCACCATCGGCTCCCGTATCGGTCTAGCGAACAACTTCCTCACGCTCGACGACCTGGTCTGCCAGGTGATGGTGTCGGCCCAGCTTCCGGTGGCAGGCCAGGCCTGCACGCTGCTCAAGAGTCTCCTCGGTCCGGCCCTGAGGCCCGCCCGGGCCGGCGACGCCACAGTCGGTCGCACCGGCGCCGCCGTCGAGGAGCAGAGGCAGCTCGGCTCCGGCACCTCGGCATCGGACCTCGGTCAGCTCCTGGGAGGTGGCTCGTGATGCGCCGTACCGCCCTGGCCGTGACTTCCGCGCTCCTGGGTGCGTTCGCCCTGACGGGCTGCGAGGCCTACGACCTGCCGCTCCCGGGCAGCCCCGTCGACAACGACAAGTCGTTCGAGGTCACCGCGGAGTTCAACGACGTACTCAACCTGGTGCCGAGGTCGCCGGTGCTCGTCAACGACGTCACCGTCGGTGAGGTCGTGTCACTTGACCGCATCGGCTGGCACGCGGGTGCGACCCTGCGTATCCAGGATGACGTCGTCCTTCCTGCGAACACCGTCGCGCAGATCGAGCAGTCCAGCCTCCTCGGCGAGAAGTACGTGTCTCTGCAGCCTGGTCCCGGCCCTGCCGAGGGTCGGCTCGAGGACGGCGACAAGATCCCGCTGTCGTCGACCGGCCGCAACCCGGAGCTCGAAGAGGTCCTCGGCTCGTTGTCCTT
>DATILB010000392.1:0-3671 GCA_035477015.1 Nocardioidaceae bacterium
GCCCGCATCGGCGGTAGGTCGTACCGATCGCTGGCAACTCCGCTGACCGAGGTCGGGGCCCTCCTCGACTCAGAAGCGATTCATCCCGGTCGTCGGGCCAAGGACCACCTGCTGTGGATGGCCCAGAGCAACGGTCTTCCGGCCCGCCGTGTCGGTGAGGTCCTCGAGCAGGTCGGCCTCACATCGGTGGCGCGAAGGCGGGCCGGTGGGTTCTCGCTCGGCATGCGCCAGCGGCTCGGCATCGCCGCCGCCATGCTCGGGGACCCGCCCGTGCTGATCTTCGACGAGCCGGTGAACGGCCTCGACCCCGAGGGGATCCGGTGGATCCGCGGCTACCTGCGCGGGCTCGCCGCCGAGGGGCGGGCTGTCCTCGTCTCGAGCCACCTGATGAGCGAGCTCGAGGAGACCGCGGACCACCTCGTCGTCATCGGGCGCGGCCGGATGGTGGCCGACACGACCGTGGCGGACCTCGTCGCCGGGGCCTCGGGAGCGCGAGTTCTGCTGCGCACGTCGCGGCGCACCGATGCGATGACCCTGCTCTCGCAGGCCGGAGCGACGGTGGCAGCGATCGACCACGACTCGGTCACGGTGGACGGGCTTCCGGCTGAACGCATTGCAGCCCTGCTGGGTGCTGCCGAGGTTCCGTTCTCGGCGCTCGGCGCGCACCGGGCGACTCTGGAAGAGGCCTACATGGAGCTAACCCGCGACGCGGTGGAGTTCGGCGCACAGGCGTCGACGCCATGACGTACTCCTCGACCGTCCCCAGCCGTGGAGCCGGCTTCGTACAGCTGCTCCGCGCTGAGTGGACCAAGCTCCGCTCCCTGCGGAGCACGTGGGTCTGCGTGGGGCTGACGATCACGCTCATGGTGCTGTTGGCCTACCTGGCCGGCAAGGGGAACAGCACCGACGCGAACAAGTTCGGCCCGCAGCGGTTCTTCGCCGTGCAGCTCGTCCATCAGCCGCTGACCGGGGACGGCTCGATCGTCGCCCACGTCGCTGAGCAGCAGGCGACCGGCCCCGACGCGAAGGCCGGCCTGATGATCACCAGCTCGGTCACCTTCAACGAGGGTCCGTGGAAGCCCGGGACCGCCAAGCCTATGGCTGATGTGACGTACGCGGCGATCATGGTCACTCCCGGTCACGGCGTCGAGTGGCAGTCGGACTTCACGCACGAGGAGGCCGGCTCGTCAGGCCCCGCCCCGCGATGGCTGAAGCTGACCCGCCTCGGATCCGTGGTCACCGGCTACGAGTCCCCTGACGGTGTTGCCTGGACCCAGGTCGGGACCATGCACCTGACCAACCTCCCGGAGTCAGCCTTCGTCGGCCCGTTCGCCACGTCGCCGCCCACGGGCGTGAAGACGGTCCGGCGCTCCCCCACCTCCAACGAGAGCAGCCCCGACTACACCTTGAGCAGCGCGGTGTTCGACTCGGTCCGTGTCACCGGGGCGGACGGCGGGCCGGTCACCGGAGCTTGGCAGAACGTCGACACCGGCGGAGCCCCGCGCGAGCTGCCGAACGACAGGGTGACCGGCTCCTTCACCGAGGACTCCGGCACGTTCACCGTGGCGGGTGCCGGCGAGCTCGGGCTCGAGCGGCCTGGTCTCGGCGGGGACAACGACGTGGTCCGCGACAGCCTCTCCGGCGTCTTCGTCGCGCTCATCGCCCTCATCGTCATCGCCGTGCTCTTCATCACGGCCGAGTTCCGTCGCGGCGTCATCCGTACGACGTTCACCGCGACACCGCGTCGGGGGCGGGTCCTGGCTGCCAAGGCCCTCGTCCTGGCAGCGATCGCCTTCGTGACCGGAGTCGTCGCCGCCGTACCAGCGTTCCTGATCAGCCAGCCGCTGCTGAGGGAGAACGGCTTCGCTCCGCCGGCGTACCCGACGGTCTCGCTCTCGGACGGTCCGGTGCTCCGGGCGGTGATCGGCACGGGGCTGGTGCTGGCCCTGTTCGCGGTCCTCGCCCTCGCTCTTGGCGCCCTGCTCCGCTCGGGGGCTGCGTCCATCACGCTGGTCATCGCCGTCGTGGTGATGCCCGTCCTCATCGGGCCGTTCTTGACCCTTGACGGTGAAGCCTGGCTCAAGCGAGTCACTCCGGTGGCCGGGATGGCGATCCAGCAGACGCGTGAACGCTGGGACGACGCCATCGGCCCCTGGCCCGGCATCGCGGTCCTGTGCGCATGGGTCGCAGTCGCCCTGGCCGCTGCGGCCGTCCAGCTCCGCCGGCGGGATGCGTGAGCGTCCCAACCCGTGCCCTCCACGCCGAGTGGACGAAGGTCCGAACGGTCCGGTCCTCCGGCTGGCTGCTGGTGGGCGTCACGGCGCTCACCCTCGGCCTCGGTGCGCTGATCGCGGCAAGCACCCGCTTCGACGGCTGCGCCCCTCGCGGCGGTGAGTGCGACCTGGACCTGACCCGGATGTCCCTTGCCGGGGTGTACGTCGGGCAGGTCGCTGCCGTCGTGTTCGGCGCGTTGGTCGTGTCTTCGGAGTACGCCGCGGGCACGATCCGGACGACGCTGGCCGCCGTCCCTCGCCGGTGGGTCACCCTGGTCGCCAAGGTGGTGGTGGTGACCGTGCCGCTGCTCGTGGCAGGCATGCTCGCGGTCGCCGGTTCCCTTCTGGTGGCCAGGGCGGTTCTTCCCGGCAACGGATTCACCGACGCGCAAGGCTTTCCGGCGCCGTCGCTCGGTGACTCCGCCACCCTGCGGGCGAGCGCCGGCACCGTGCTCTACCTGTGCCTGATCGCGCTACTGAGCCTCGGCATCGCCGTGATCGTGCGCAACACGGGAGCGGCCATCGCCACGTCGCTCGCGCTGCTGTTCGTCTTCCCCATCCTCGGGGCCCTGGTCAGCGACCCACAGTGGCGCGAGTGGTTGACCGAATGGGCCCCCATGTCAGCAGGGCTGGCGGTCCAGGCGACCCGGGGCCTCGACTCGATGCCGGTCGGTCCGTGGCAGGGGCTGGCCGTGCTCGCGACGTACGTCGGTGCAGCCCTGGTCCTGGGCGGCATCCTGCTCGAGGCCCGCGACGCGTGACCCGCGGCTAGGACTCGTGCGCCGCCAGCTGGCCGCACGCGCCGTCGATCTCGCGACCACGGGTGTCGCGGACTGTGGTCGGCACGCCCTTGGCCTCGAGCCGACGAACGAACTCCCGCTCGTCCTCCGGCCGCGAGGCCGTCCACTTGGATCCAGGCGTCGGGTTGAGCGGGATGAGGTTCACGTGCACCCACCCCCAGTCGCCGTACGACATGAGCAGGTCACCGAGCAAGTCGGCGCGCCACGCCTGGTCGTTGATGTCCTTGATCATGGCGTACTCGATCGAGACCCGGCGCTTCGTCCGCTGTGCGTAGTGCCAGGCCGCCTCGACGGTCTCGCGGACCTTCCAGCGGGTGTTGATCGGCACCAGCTCGTCGCGCAGCTCGTCGTCAGGGGCGTGCAGGCTGAGCGCGAGCGTGACCGGGATGCCCTCGTCCGCGAGCTGCTCCATGCGTGGCACCAGCCCGACCGTGCTGACCGTGATCCCCCGGGCTGACATCCCCAGGCCATCAGGCGTCGGGTCGGTGAGCCGGCGTACGGCACCGATGACGGCCTTGTAGTTGGCCATCGGCTCGCCCATGCCCATGAAGACGACGTTCGAGACCCGGCCCGGTCCCCCGGGCACCTCGCCGCGGGC